>JAZONY010000026.1:0-24095 GCA_045654705.1 Victivallaceae bacterium | reverse complement strand
TTTTGTTTGGTCATACTTGAGGTTGTGAGTGATTTCACCGCAAACTTATGATAGGGGCGATAACTTGGCGCTCGCTTTGCCATGGGTGGCTGGTTATAGGTCTTATAAGTCTTATAAGTCTTATAGGCATTGGCTGGTGATTACCTGACATCCGTGGCGTCTGCCCGGCGGGGTTGGCTGATGGTACCCCTGCCAAACCTCAATTTGCGGTTCTCGCAGCTCGTCGCAGCTGCGAGTTACTTCGGTGTCGACGTTCGACCGCGCTCGGTGCGAAGCACCTTCGCTGGCTCACGGCTTCGACCACAGTAGTTGGCTGTTTCAGCTAGCGGGCGCCTTGTCCACTGGTCAATACAAGCGGGCTGTGTCAAAACAACGAAAACGCCCGCAGACTGTCAACCGGCTCGAGGGTATAAAAAACCCCCGTGGCGTTGAACACGGGGGTAACGGTTGTTCCGGTCTGTGGACCAGACATTATCGCAAAGTTATCGCCGCAAGCGTTAATTTGCGCCCCTCGCAGCTAGAAGCAGCTGCGAGTTACTTCGGTGTCGACGTTCGACCCTCTTTTATCGACCTTTTTCTTTGACGGCGAGCATGACGCCGCGCCAGATGCCGCCCTGGCCGGATTTGTCGTGGACTTTTACGACGACGGTTTGGACCTTTTTGCTCCAGTCGATCTGGTCGGTGATCCTGATGGCAAAGGGGACACTCCAGTCAGGGTCGCGGACGTAAAGACGCTTGCCGGAGTATTTGCCGTTCACCCAGCCCCAGGCGGATTCATCCACCGCTCCGAAGATCAAATACACCTCTTTCCCTTTACACTTGGGATCGATCCGCAGATTGTAGGCGTAGTATCCGAAACCATCGTAGTTTTCCATCATCTTGCGGAATGATTCGTCAGGATGCTTTTTCTGATTTTCCCACGAAGAGTCAACACGGATACGGGTCCAGTTCTTCTGGATCGTCTTCCAGGGCAGGGCAAACCACTTTTCCTTTTCTCCAACATTTTGGGGGTCGGGCTTGAAGTGCCATGCCACCGAGGTCGGGAAAAAGTCATCGTAGTTGCTCAAAAGATATGCCGACTTGATGCCGCTTGCGTCTCCGAAACTCATTTCAAGGTAAAGCAGACGCTCCCAGTTCAAGTTGAGCTTTTCCTTGTTGGCACGGCGGAACTTCAACAGTTCCACGGCGGCGCGGGCCTTGGCTTTGCCCTGGGCAGACATGGCGTGATAGGTGAGCCGGGCGTGTTTGTTGGCAAGAAGCAGCTGTTCCAGATGGCGTTTCTGGACGGGATTGAGGTTTTTCTTCAAACCGTTTTCGAGGAATCCGTCGGTGATGTCGAAGTCTTTTTCACTGTAATATTTGAAAATATCCCACATGAGCCCCCGGCGGAAGTTGCCGTAACGCCCTCTTTCACTGATGACAGCACGGTTGGGCCACAGTCTCTTTTCCCAGATGTTCTTGCGCCAGTAGTCGTGGTACTGACGGACTTCAGGAGCGGCAGCACCATAGATGGAACAGTACTCCTTCATCCAGTGTTCAAAATCCTTTGTGGGGTCAACGTTGCCCCGGGCGATGAGGTAGTCGCCGAGACCGGCGATGTCCCAGAAGCCGTGGAGACTGTCGTAACTGGTTCCGATGACGCCGTATTTCACGCCCACCTTGAAGGTTTCGAACATCTGCTTCTCAAAGCCCATGGGGAAGGTGGTGGTCACATGGAAGTCGTTGGGGCGCAGGAAGATCTTGCGGGCGCCCGCTTTGTACCATTTTTCGTACATCTCAGGGAGGGTTTCGATCTCAAAGAGCGAGGGGACAAATCCGATGTAGATGGCGGGATCCACCTTTTCACGCCGGGGCGGGTAACGGTAGACACTGTAAGCGTAGTGGCAGACAGCCACATTGGGATCGATCTTGCGTGCCTCTTTGAGGATGTTGTTGGCAAAGTAGATGTAGCGGTCGGAAAGATCCCGGTCCCAGCTCTTTCCGGGGGCGGGGGGCATGTCGAGGGCACGGCAGTTTTTACATTCGCAGTAGTTGCCGGAGTCGTTTTCGCAGACATTGATGAATCTGCCGCGATTGGGACGTTTCGCCCAGTTCTCAACGATCTGTTTCCAGACGGCGGGGTTGGAAACGCAGATCTTCACACGGTCGGGTTTGCCGGCGTACCGGGGCTGGCGTTTGCCGTTGACCAGAGCGAAATATTCGGGATGGGTCTTGCCGTACATCGCCCACCAGCGGGTGAAAGCGTGTCCGAAAGAGTAGTGTTCACTTCTGCCCATGCGCTGCTGTTTGAGCCAGGTCCAGGTTTCGTACATCTTTTTCATGTACTCCTGTTTGGTGGCGGGGACGAACTCCCCGGGGACCATGGAAAAACTTTTGTCAGCTTTTCCGTTTTTTTCGACTTTTCCGTCATACCGCTTGACGGCCTTGGGATTGCGGTCGGGCCAGAGGTAACGGTGGGTCAGGTGAGGGACCCAGTTGTATTTGCCCTCTTTCAGTTCCAGAACTTTGGCGGGGGTGTAGGCCAGTCCCTTGTCGCCGGGGGCTTTGAAAAGCATCCCCAGCTGGGATTCGAGGAAGGCGTAGACCGCCGTCAGGTCGCCTGATTTGGAACGGCTTCCGAGGATCACATTCAAATTGATTTTGCTGCTGCCCACGGGGGTGGAGTCTCCGTAGAGCCGGGTGTATTTTGAAGTGACCTCCCAGACAGCCTCTTCGGGTTTGAGGCGGGTGCCGGCTGGCGTTCCCATGAGGAACTGATATTTCCCCGCAGGAGCTTTGCCGGTGATCGCCATGGTTTTGCCGGTGATGCACTTCACATACTTCTGAAGCTCCTTTGCGGCAAACTGGAGTGTGCCGTCGGCATCTTTCGCCACTACGATCACAGCGTTGGCGGGGTCAACGGTCACGGCACCCAGAGTGAGCGCCATGGCGGCGAAGACCATAATGATTGCTGAAAATTTCATTTATTTTTCCTTTCTTTCAGGTTGATGATCCATTATCGCCACTTGGTCGGCGCATAGAGCCAGTCACCAAAGTCGGAAGCGGTATCGCGCAGGGGGTAATTCTGTCTTGACTTGGCGCCGCCATCCAGCGTGGAGTAGTTCCATCTGCCCAGATGTCTTTCGCCGATGGTCCAGTAACGGGGACGGACCTCCGTATTGCAGCGGGTATCTGTTGCGCCGGGCTTCCGTGAGGTCCACTTGTCGGCGGCGGACATGGTCACGGAGGGACGGACTGCCATGGTGATCTTGCGCCACACAGGATAGGCTTTATTGGTTCCTTCACCGCTTGCGGCAGAGTGATAAAGCCTTGACATGTAGCGGTTAATACCGTAGGCGGATCCTTTGTAGGTGTTCCAGACGCTCACGGCACTGCCGCCGTTGACGGCGCCCGCATAGGTTTCAGAGGGGCAGTCGTAGACCCCCCGGGGTCTGCCGCCGTTGACAGAACTGGTGGGTACTGGGGTGTCGATGAGTTTCAGCTGCGCAAAAGCAACCTGCCAGAAAGAGCCGTGGAGCGAATAACCTGATTCCAGGGGCATGAAGTCGTTGTAGCTGCTGCAATAACTGAGGATGCCGTAGCCGATGGTTTTCATGTTGGCCATGCACTTGGCACTTTTGCCCTTTTCCCGGGCCTGATTCAAAGCGGGTAATAACATGGCGGGGAGAATGGCGATGATGGCAATAACAACAAGAAGTTCGATCAATGTAAAGGCTTTTTTCATAATCATTTTCCTTTTTTATCAGGCGTTTCCCTCCCTTCGCAGGAGCGGCGGGGGATGAAACGGTAGTTGACAGTTTGAGTGACAGGGGGGGCATCGGGATGTTCCAGACGGTTCATCACCATTTTTTCCACACAGCGGGTCATTTTTTCAAGATTCCAGTCGATAGAGGCGATGGGAATCGGGGAAGTGCCTTCGATGGCGGTGTTGTTGTAGCCGATGACAGCCACATCTTCGGGGACCCGGAGCCCCCGGTCCCGCAGATAATTGATCATAATAAGGGCGGTCTCATCCACCTTTGAGAAAATCACATCAAAGGGGAGCTTGCCGGGGAATTTTTCGTCGATGAAGCGGATTTCGCAGCAGGGATCATCACGCCAGTCCGGAACGACAGCTTCAAGGAGCTTGAAGTTCCTTTTTTCCGCCTCCTGATGAAGAAAACTGTCACTTCCCCTGCCGGTGGTGATGCCGCAGTTCCTGCCGGTGCGCTGAAGATGGCTGATCATCTCCCCCAGTGCCGGGCTGGGGTTCCAGATGATTTTGTCGGCAAAGTCAAGTTCCCTGATCTCTTCGATGCCGGGACGGGTGATGAGGACGAGAGAGGGGAAACTTTTCAGCAGGTCGAGGATGTGCCGTTCCTGAAGCAGATTGGGACGGGCATTCAAAATCAGCATGGAAACCCGGCGGGAAAGGAAATCTTCAAGAGCGCGGATCATCAGTTCGGGGTCCGACATGGAGTCCACCAGCTGACAGCTGTATCCGCAGCCCAGAAGTTTCCACGAAAGATGACGCATATAGTGCAGATCATGGAAGGGGTGGACAAGGGACATCAAGGCGCCAACCGTGTGGGAAGAGCCGTTACGCAGATCCCGTGCCAGCTGATTGGGGGTGAAACCCAGTTCACGGGCGGCGGCAAGGACCTTCTGACGGGTCTGGGGAGCTACGGATTCACGCTTGCTGAAAGTCCGGCTCACTGTCATGACGCTCACGCCTGCCAGGCGGGCGACCTCTTTCTGATTGATTGTTCCAGGCATGTTCTTTTTGTTATTATGTTAACGATAACATCTGTTGGATATACAATAACACCTGAAAAGTGATTTTTCAATATCAGTGAGAGAAAAATTTAAAAAAAATTTGCAATAAATGAAAAAAGCTGTATCTTATAGTGAGAAGGACCGGTGTTTTTTGTAATGAAACTTGACGGCGCAGTGATATGCGCCCTGATCGCCGCTGCTGAAAGATGCGGCGGCGTGGTGAATCTCGGCAGATTGTCCGGAGTCGATCCCTCCTGTCTTTCACGCTATCTGCGGGGCAGGGTGAGTTCGGTTTCAGACGGGAACTGGGGGAAACTTAAAGGTTTTCTTCATATCGCCGGGGGGGATCTCCCTGAAGAAGAGCCGCTGCCGGTCATCGAGTGGCGGGCGTTTCAGAAGGATCCCGGTGTGGTCTCAGACAGGGGCGGTCCGGAAAAGCTGATCCTGCGGGCGCAGGGATTGCAGATGGCGCCCCAGATCTGCGACAAAGATCTGATCGTGGTGCGCCGGCAGGAAAATCTGACGGAACTCCCCGAAAACAAGATCGTGGTGGCGGTTTTCAACTCTTTGGGCAAAGTGAAGCTGAAAGCGGTCTGCAAGAGAGTGAGGAAAATCAACGGGATCTACTGGTTTTTCAGTGATGAACCCCACGGGAGATTTTTCCCGGCAGGGGATGAGGAGATTTTGTGGGCAGGAGTGGTACTCCGTAAAATTTGCGAGTTGTGATATTATGAAAAGAATCATTCTGACAGCGTGGCTTGTGACGGCGGCAATGCACCTTTGCGGCGAAGTCTACTGGCGGGGGACGCCCCGGCAGGGAGGGAGAAGTTCCGGCACCAGAGTTGTCGAAGGGCTTCTGCCCGGTATGGAAAAGCTCCTTTACACAAGGGAGATCACCGTCAACGGTCATAAAACAGTTCTTGAAGTTTCTGCCGTGAAAGGCAATATCGAAGATATGGTCATTGCTCTCAGAAAAATCAAGGTCGATAAACTCAACATCTCAGGCGGCACGATCCGCTTTGAACGCAAAAGTTCCGTTCCCGGCATGGTGGAGCGTTTTCTGCTCATCGCCACACGGAAAAATCATCCTGTGAGTTGTTTCAGGGTCCTTGTCCCTGAAAAACTCCCTGCCCCGCTCCACTGGCCGCAGGAGCTTCCGCCGCTGCCTCCCGGTGCGGTCATAACTGCTGTGACCCGTCTGGGTGACGAAAGCGTCTGCGGTGAGTTCCGCAACGCAAGCGAACCTGCCTATGTGCAGCTGCGGCGGGTGGATTCCTTTCTGCGGGGGCGTAAGATGACTGCGGCTTCCAACGAGATCGCTTCCCGTGACGGCGGGAAGGGTGAGATCTACTTTGACAAAAATGCCGTGATCCAGGTCAACTTCGACGATGGCGGCAGGGGCGTATTTCTCTACCGCCGCAGGAAGTGAACTTACTGCGCTGCTCCGGCACTCTGCCAGGCGGTGATGAGGACCGTGGCGTTGAGCATGGCGTGAGCGATGATGGAACACCATAAATTCCTTGTGGTGTTGCAGAGGATCTGGAACACCAGCCCTATGAAAAAGAGTCCCGGCAGACCCAGCAGAAAGCCGTGGGCGGCAGAAAATATCAGTGCCGTTCCCACCATGGCGGCGGGGGCGCCGAACTTCAGAAGCAGTTCATAAAGACAGCGGCGGAAGACCAGCTCTTCGGAAAGAGGAACCAGAAAGGCGGTCAGCAGAAGAAGCCGGAGCAAAGTGAAAAAGTCCGCCTCTTTTGCCAGTTGTACAAGTCCCTGTTCCTTCGTGTACTCAACAGCGAAAAAATCAAGTATCTGCTGCCAGGCGAAACTCAGAAGCATGGAGCCTGCCAGCATGACGAAAAGTGCCACGGCACAAAGCACCATATCTTTCCCCGTCACGCGGCGCATCCCCAGACGGAACGCCCCCTCACGGCGGGGAGGGATCAGAAACGCCCCCCCGAGAAGCAGGGCGTTGGCGGCGGCGCAGCCGATGAGAAGTCCGTTGATGGTCCCCGCAAGAGGGGCAAGAAGAGTGCCGCCGTAAAAGCTGATGAGCAGGGCAATGATGATAGCTCCGATGAGGAAGGGGGGGGGGGACATCCCTCCTCCACGGACGGGCGAATATACGGTTTGAAAGAATGGAAGATCGGCTCATGGTATGATTTTCAGTTCCCGTTCTTCGTCGCCTTTATGGGTGATTTCCACGGTGAGATATTTTTCGGGGAGGAGGGATTCGATCCTTTCGGGCCACTCAACGAGCTTGTAGGCTTTGGGGTCGTCGAGAAACTCATCCACGCCGAAACCCAATGCGGCGGCAGAGTCGGCGATGCGGTAAAGGTCCATGTGATAGAGCCTGAACCCTGTGGGGAGCTGATACTCCTGAACGATGGTGTAGGTGGGACTTGAAAGGGTGTCGTCGCAACCCAGTCCCCGGGCGAATCCCCGTGAGAAAACGGTTTTTCCTGCGCCCAGATTGCCCCTTAAAAGCACCATGCCCCCCGCAGGAAGTGCCCGGGCGATCTCAGAAGCAAGCTGTTCAGTTTCTTTTTCGGAGTGTGAATAAAAGATTTTTTCAGTGTTCAAATCCATAAGACATTATTTCCTCATATCCGGGAACAGAGACCTTCCCCGTTCCGGGTAAAACCTTGCCTATGGCAGGAAAGGGCAATCCCTCTCTGCCGCAGAAAAGCAGTTCATAATCTTCGCCGTCGCTCAAAGCGGACGGCAGTTCCGCCCCCTGACGCAGGGGGACCTTTGCACTGTCGATCACAAAATCGACCTTTGAACTTTCAGCCATGCGCCGGGCATCCAGGAGCAGACCGTCGCTGATATCCATCGCCGCCGTCGCCTCACGGAGCAGGAACTCCGCCAGATCGAGCCGGGGGGGGAAGTGGAGATGATGTTCAGAGAGGAACGAATTGCCGATTTCCCCTGTCACATAGAGCGTATCCCCCGGTTTCGCTGTGGAACGCAGCACAGCTTTCCCTGCGGGAACGATCCCGGCGAGGGTAAAGGTGGTGACGAACCCCGCTGTTTTCAACGAACTGATATCCCCGCCGCAGAGGGCGGTCCCGTAACGGGCGCAGGCGGAACTTACGCCCGCCATAAAGTCGTGGAGATCCCTTTGCGTTTCCCCCTTTGCCGCAAGGGTCATCACCGCCCAGAGGGGTTTGCCCCCCATGGCGGCGATATCGCTCATGTTGCGTTTGACCAGTTTTTCTCCGGCGGTACGATAGGGGGTGTCGGGAAGAAAGTGGACATCCTTGATCAGCTGATCGACAGTTACAAGAAGATCGTATTCATCGTTCCACTTCAAAACGGCGCAGTCGTCCCCGGCTCCTGTGATGACGCTTTCGTTGACAGGAAGCAGGGGAAGTATGCTTTGGAGCAGTTGAAGTTCGTTGACCTGGCTCATATTTTTTCCAGCATGGTGTTGAGCAGATTGAGCGCCTGGGCGGCGGCACGCTGGCGTATCATGGTGCGTCCCCCTCTGAGGCGCAGTTCACGGCAGAGGATTTCCCCTTTGACCCATGCGGCGATGTAGACCAGCCCCACAGGTTTTTCCGGAGTTCCCCCGTCGGGACCTGCGATACCGGTGGTGGCGACAGCGGCATCGGCACCCAGTTTTTCAGCGGCGCCTCTGACCATGGCGCAGGCACATTCAGGACTGACCGCCCCGTGTGCGGCAAGCACCTCTGCGGGAACGCCCAGCAGCTTCTCTTTCAGGTCGTTGGAGTAGGTGACGACGCCCCCCGCAAAGCAGGAGGAGACTCCTGAGCGTTCAACCATCATGTTGGCGATCATCCCTCCGGTGCAGGATTCGGCACACGCCATGAGAAGCCCCTTTTCTTTGAGAAGTCCCATGGTCCGTGTCACCGGGTCGAGAACGCCGTCAGGCAGGGCGCTTTCACCCATAAGGTCATGGGCGACACGGTCGGCTTCAGCGAGGCGGGCTTCGTCGGCGGATGAGAGAAAGACCCGTGTTCCCGAAGCATCGGCGCAGTAGGCGATCTCCACCCCCAGACGGGTGACAGGTTTTTCAAGGGTCTTTGCCACGGTGGATTCCCCCACCCCGGCGCAGAGGAACCCCACGGTTTTCATGCGGTCGGGGACCATTTCAAGAATGGCGGGCAGAATGGATTCTGCGATCATGGGTTCAAATTCGGAAGGGGGACCCGGCACAAGGAAGATGCGGCGGGGGAGTTTGGCGTACTCCACCTTGATATCAATGCCCGAAGCGGAGCCTCTGGGATTGTCGATGGCAACGCCGTTGTCGGGGAGCATCGCCTGTTTGAACTGGGATTTGGGGCAGGGAATGGCACGGGCCAGAGCTTTCCAGAAGTTTTCGATCTTCTGTGTCAGTTCAGGGTCCTGATGGAGTTCCAGTCCGAAAAAGCGTGCCACGGTCTCAAGGGTGATATCGTCCGACGTGGGGCCGAGACCCCCTGAGATGAGGAGTATTTCAGAAGTTTTCAAGGCGGCGCTCAAGGCTTCGGCGATCTCATGTTTCCTGTCGCCGCAGGCGATCTCCTGATGAAGCGGGATCCCGGCGGCGGCAAGGGCTGAGCCGAAGCAGCGCAGATTGGTGTTGACGGCACTTCCTTTGAGAAGTTCCGTCCCGGTGGAAATAAAAGCGATATTCATAATTCTCCGTTGGCGGGCATGTAGACCCGGTTTGATGGATTGTTGCGCAAATTGTCGTAGTTGATGGTGATGCCCAGCACTCTGGCGCAGGCGGTGACGAGTTCGGGGAGCTTTGCCGTCAGCTGCCGTCCCTCGGCATCCCCCTGGGTGGTTATGAGATTGGCGGCAGCAATGGCACTTTGTTCTCTGCCCTGAAAGTCGGCTTTGAACTCACCTTTGGGGAATCCGCTGAGGGGTTTCCACTCATAACCGTAATGGGTCCCGGGCCGTGAATCGGGGGCGAAAGCCATCTTGCCCTGCGCTTCACTGACTTCGCCCGCCGAACCGTAGACCGGCTGGTCGTTGAGGCCGAAAGGAATACCGCCTGTGTACTCCCACTCCTTGATCTCTCTGCCGCTGCCCCCGGCAAGTGAAGCGTTGGCAAAGTTCGCCTGTCTTTCGGTCCGGTACTTGGAGTCCATGAGGACACGGGTGTTGAAGATCTCAAGGGAAAGAGAAAAAATCAGTCCCAGAAGAAGCACCGCAAACCCCAGAAGCATAATGGCAAGCTCCGTGGTCGCCTGTCCCGATTGATTTTTGAATATCTCTTTTTTCATAAGCGCACCGGTCCTTTGTCGCCGTCGAACCTCCCCGGGTTCCAGGAGCTTTTGCAGTTGCACTCCCCTTCGCAGTTGCACTTGCCGCCGCCGAAGGCCTGATTGTAAAGAATAGTCGGGTCGGAAGAGCCTGTGACGATCGCGCCTTTGCTGTTGATCACATAGTAGGCTGAAGCATTGTGGGCGATATTCACATAGACACGGTAGGCGGTCCCGCCGTAAATGGAGTCGGGGACAGGCACTTTGTGGGTGGCTTCATCCAGCTTGAAAGTTTCGGTTCTGTTGCCGTTCTGCCGTGTGATGGTGTAATAAATCTTTTCTGTGACATTGCCGTTGGCATCCACTTCACGCACCTTGTTCCGCTGGAGTCTGGGGGAGTTGCTGAAAAGGGCAGGTTCCTGAAGATGTCCGGGGCCGTCAAGGACTTTCTGCTGAAAGACCCGGCTGTCTCTCACCTTGTGCCACTCCCAGAGTCTCTCTTTGAACTCATTTTCAAAGGCCTTTTTGTCAAAGTTGTGGTTGTAGCCGTAATAGCGCAGCGCCCTGCCCGAAATGGAGCTGTTGAGGGCACGGTCGACCTTGCCCGATTTTCCCTGCGCCCTCTCTCTGATGCCGTTGGCAAGGAACTGGAGTGCTTCAAGATACTCTTCGGTCCCGGCGGGGGGCGTGCCGTTGAGGTCCTGCTGTTCTGACAGCCAGCTGAGGAATTTTTCCAGATTGGAGTACCCCGGCTTCAGCACCTGAAATCCGTAGGGAATGGGCATGAAGGTCGGCATGGGGGAAACTTTCTTGAAAACCGGCAGGAATATGCCTGCTTCAAGGGGCGTCTGCTCCCCTTTCAGCTCTCCCAGCACCTTGGCGATGGAACCGGGACGGTAACTTGTGGAAACGTTGGAGTCATTCGCCTTGCCCCGGCGGGTGCCGATACGGGTGGTGGGGATCTCATTTTTTTTCAGCAGAAAGGCGTGATTTTTATCCTTGACCGCTTCGAGGGCATCCCGTTTGGCGCGGCTTCTCTCATAGGGGCGCACGGAGGGGCGGAACTCCACCTTTGCTGCCACATCGGCGTAGCCCTCCACATAGGCTGCGGGACCTTCGTAAATATATTGGGGCTTCACCTCTTTGCGCAATGCGCCGCCGCCGAACCAGTAGTCGTAATGATTTTTTTCGTAGCCTGAATAACTGCTCCGGTAGAAGTCGGGATACCACCACTGATCGGGGATGCACCACTTCATCTGTGCAGGAAGTGTGCCGGGATCGGCGTAGATCTCAAGTTCATTTTTCATTTCCATGGCGAACCGGGCCGTTTCAGGGGTGTAATCCCCGCCGAACTCCACACCCAGCGTGAAGATCTCGCTTTCGTTGGGGAACCGGTTGTGGGCGTAGCTTACATCCCACCATCTGCCTTCAAAATCCTTGTCATCCATGGTGCTGACGATGCTTGAAAGTGTCACCCAGTGATGCGCTTTGGGCGGATCGTTGGCGGCAATGGCTGTGGCGCATTTGTTGATTTCCTCATAAAAGCGGGCGTTGGCGAGCTGTGCGGGACGGGTCTCAGGCATACCGGCGGTGCGGGCGTTGGGAAAGACGGCGATACCGGCGGAGTTGATCCGGGAAACCAATGCGGTGTAAGGCTCTTTCCAGTTGTAATTGTTGATATATTTGGGGGCGCCCCCCTGCGTTTCGTCGTAACGCTTGTCCACTTCAAGGAGTTCGATATAGTTGCCGAGGGCATCGTTGATCCGGTTGAGACCGTTGCTTTTTGCCGCCTGCTGGGCGGCGGCGAATCCGATGAGGGGGCCGATGAAGCTGACACGGGTCTGCATTTCGGTCAGCAGATCGACTCTTGCTTGCATTTCGCGCCGCCACTCTTCGGGTTTTTCCTCCCGGTCGGGGAGGGCATTTTTCCAGTTGTCCGAGCCTTCCATAAGGAGTGCGGAAGCCTTGACGAGATTGAGTTCCCCCAGCAGATTGAGGGATTCTTTCTGCCACAGGGCGCCGGTCATGGCGGCGGACTGCTGGGCGATGTCCACCTTGAGCTTGGCACGGATCACATTATGGACGTCAAAGGCATAAAGTATGATCAGAAGCAGGATCGCCATCATCACGATACCTGTGATGAGGACCTGTCCGGATTCTTGCTTTCTCATCTCTCACTCCATCAGATAGTTGTTTGAAAAATTGCTGGTTTTGCCCTCAGCCTGGGGCGAGGGGTTCCGGCTTATGGAAAAAACTTTGGCAAGGACCTCATGGATGAGGGGCATATTTTCCAACCGTGAAAGACACTCTATTTCCTCCCCCGTCAGACGGGTGCTTGCCACATGCAGATAGGGATCGTCACTGCGCTGAGGATGCCAGTAAGGGTAGCTTACCCCGGAAGCATCTCCGTACTGCATGTAGCTTTCGGCACGGTCCTCTTCGTTGCGGTCGGTGGAGCTTCTTCCCCCCGAAATGGCAATGGCGGCGACCCGTGCCGCCCGGAGCGCGATGTTGGGCTTGTACCCCAGAGAAGCCCCTTTGGCGGCGTAATAGACCGAATAATGACAGAAAAGCTCCGCCATCGCCCAGCGGTAGATCTGGAGCAGGGCAAAAAACGCAAGCATCAAAATACAGATGGCGAGGACCGATTCAAAGATCACCGCCCCTTTCTGATGCCGGAATTTGTGATTGAGCTTTTTCATATCCATTCAACGTTTGAAAAGGTGTTTTTATTGCATGACTTTCAAAGCGGTATCCACATTTCCGAAAGGTGCCGAAAGCTCCACGCCTGCCACAAAGGGACGGATCTCGGCAAGAGCTTCACGGGCGATTTCGATACCGACTTCAAGCTGTCCCTCTTTGGTTTCAGGCTGAGCGATGCGCTGCATGATGCTGTCGGGAACCACCACGCCGGGGACTTCGTTGCGCATGAACTGGGCGTTCCGCAGACTGACCAGAGGCCAGACACCGGCGATGACGGGAAGATGAAGATGTTCGATGCGCTTGATAAAGTTCAGGAGTGCCGCAGGTTCAAAGACCGGCTGGGTCTGGATGAAGTCGGCACCGGCTTCAGCTTTTTCGCAGATGCGCCGGTATTCCCGTTCCTGATCTATGGCGTTGGGGTCCAGACCCACACCGATCAGGCAGCGGGTCTGACCGTTGATGGATTTGCCTCCGCAGTCCACGCCCCGGTTCATCTTGTTCTGCATGGCGACAAGACCGATGGCATCCAGATCGAAAACGCCGCTGCTGAAAGGATAATCCCCCAGTTTCGGCGGGTCGCCGGTGATGAAAAGAAGCTGTTTGATCCCGGCGGAAGCGTAACTTAAAAGCTCCGATTGCAGACCGATGAGGCTTTTGTCACGGCAGCAGCAGTGGGGAATGGTGGCGATGCCGACAGATTCTTCGATCATTTTCGCCGCAAGCAGAGGAGTGATGCGGGCGCTGGCACGGGGACCGTCGGGCAGATTGATGGCATCGATGCCGTTTTCTTTGCACTTCCGGGCGTTGGCAAGGAGTTTGGTCATGTCGAAGCCGGCAGCAGGGGTGAGTTCCACCGTGCGGATGAATTCTCCGGCGGCAAGTTTCGCCCCCAGCGTTCCCCTTTCGGCAAGGGGGGCGGGGGGAGGAAGCTCTGTATTTTCCTCTTTGACGGTGATTGCGATTTTTTTCGCCCCCGCCAGAGGTTTGACAGCGGTGCTGACGGCGTTGATGAGTTCAGGACCGATACCGCAGCAGCCTCCCACGGCGGCGGCACCCAGACGGGCGAAGCGGACGGCGTAGGTACTCAGATATTCGGCACTTGCCATATAGATCGTGCGGCCGTCCACATCTCTGGGAGCGCCCGCATTGGGCTGGAGGATAATGGGATATTTGGTCAGTTTGACCAGCTTTTCAAAAGTTTCAAGGAGTGCTTCAGGACCGCCGCCGCAGTTGATGCCCAGTGCCGCAGGGAGATTCCCCTGAGCTTCCTTTTCCACGGTGTCGAGAAATTTCTGCATCTTGCAAGCAAGTTCCGAATCGGCGGCAAAGCTCAGCACATAGACCAGATCTGCAAAACCTTTCACCGCTTCAAGGACACCTTGCAGGTCCTCAAAGGTGCGCATGGACTCAAAGATGATGAAGTCCGCTTCAAGAAGTCCTTTGAGCTGTTCGCTGATGATGTCGCTGCGGCTGCGGGTGTCGGCGGCGGAATCAGGTTCCCCCACAGGTCCCACGGAGCCTGCCACAAGGGCTTTGCCGTTGGCGGCACTCCGGGCGAGGGCGACGCCGGCACGGTTGATGGCTTCCACCTCCTGAGCGATGCCGTACCGTCTCAGGTTGCGGGCGTTGGCGTTGAAGGTGTTGGCGGTCAGGACCTCCGCTCCGGCGCTCAGATAGGATTTGTGGATATCGCTGATGACCGCAGGACGGGTCAGATTGAGCTGTTCATAGGAGTTGTTGACGAAAAAGTTCCTCTTGTACAGTTCAGTTCCCATGGCACCGTCAAAGATGACAACGCCTGAATTGAGTTTTTTACGCAGTATGTTCAAGGTGCTTTTCTCCGTTTTTTATATTATATAGAGGTAATTTCAAAAGTCATTTCAGGAGTTTTGAAATTCTCTCTTTTAGATAATATAACAACAAAAAAGCCAAAATGCAAACTTAAATTCCCTGTTGCAACTTGAAAAATGTGTGTTGACCGCTTATATTTAAGATTGGTAATGCCGGGAGATGCAAAAAAGCGTTTTCCCGCAACTGGAATATTTTATGGAGGTCACTTATGGAAATCAATTCTGTCTACCGCTGCACCCATTGCGGTCTTGTTGTTGAAGTCACTGCCCCCGGAGCAACCCCTGTCTGCTGCGGAGAAAAAATGACCCTCTGCAATGAAAACTCCACCGATGCCGCAAAGGAAAAGCACGTTCCCGTTCTGGAACCCGCTCCCCAGGGGTGCGTGGTCAAAGTGGGCAGTGTGGATCACCCCATGACCGAAGAACACTATATCCAGTGGATCGAGATCATCAACGGACCCTATGTGAACCGCTGCTTTCTCAAACCCGGAGATGCCCCCCGGGCGGAGTTCTATGTCCCTGCCGGTGACAAACTCATCGTCCGTGCCTACTGCAATCTCCACGGACTCTGGAAAAAATAATCTTTCATCCCCTCCCCGAAGTACAACGCTGCGGGGAGTGTGCTTTCGTTTTAAGGAATCGTTTTATGAACAAAGTTTTCAAAGCTGAACAGATCTCAGCCAATGTCTGGTGGGTGGGGGCTTCAGATTGGAACGTCAGGAACTTCCACGGTTATCTGACTTCCCGGGGCTCCACCTATAACGCCTTTCTCATCATCGACGAGAAAGTCACCCTCATCGACACGGTGAAAGCTCCTTTTGCCGATGAGATGCTCGCCCGTATCCGCTCGGTCATCGACCCCGGAAAGATCGACTACATCATTTCCAACCACGCCGAACCCGACCACTCCGGCGCCCTGCCGCAGATCGTTGCCGCCGTCAAGCCTGAGAAGATCTTCACCTCGGTGGCGGGGGCAAAGACCCTCACCGCCTACTACGGGGACCTGGGATATACCCCCGTCAAGACCGGGGATGCCATCGAACTCGGCAGGGGCAAATGCGCCTTTGTGGACACAAAAATGCTCCACTGGCCCGACAGCATGGTCACCTATTACGATGCGGACAAACTCCTTTTTTCCCAGGATGCTTTCGGTATGCACCTGGCGGGGAGCTTCCTCTGGGCGGATATGTATGACTGGAGCATCCTTGAACAGGAGGTCCGCAAGTATTTCGCCAACATCCTCAATCTCTACAGCGAAAAGGTCATCGGACTTCTGGATTCACTCCCCGGTCTCGGTTTGGAAATCCAGCTCATCGCCCCCGACCACGGTCCCCTCTGGCGCAAAGATCTTGACAAGATCATCGCCCTCTACCGGGATTGCGCCGAGCAGAAACCCCGTGCCAAAGCTCTGGTCGCCTATGCCACCATGTGGAACAGCACCAAAGTCTGCGCCGAAGCCTTTGCCGACGGCGTCCGCTCCAAAGGGGTCGAGGTGGAGCTTGCCGACCTCAACGTCTGCGACCGCAGCGATATCATGACCAAAGTCGCTCAGGCAGGCATCGTCGCTCTGGGCGCACCCACCATGAACAATCAGGTCTTCCCCCTCATGGCGGATGTGATCAACTATCTCAAAGGTCTCAGGATCAGAAACAAACTCGCCTTTGCTTTCGGCTCCTGCGGATGGAGCGGCGAAGGCGCAAAACAGATCGCCGCCGCCTTTGAGGAAATGAAACTTGAACAGCCCATCCCCATGAAACAGGTCAAATATATGCCCACTGAAGCAGAACTTCAGGAATTTTTCAACAACGGAGCTGCCCTTGCGGAGCAGCTTCTCGAAAAAATAAAGTAAGAAAGGAATTTGAAAATGGAAAAGTTTGTTTGCAACATCTGCGGTTATGTCTATGATCCTGCCAAGGGCGATCCCGACAACGGCGTTGCTCCCGGCACTGCTTTCGCCGATCTTCCCGAATCCTGGGTCTGCCCCGACTGCGGCGCCACCGTTGACGACTTCGAGAAGGCAGAATGAGAAAGCCTTTTTCAGGCAAATCTCAGATTTTCGCTCCGGCAGGGGCAGCTTTGCTGCTGCTCCTTGCCGGATGCGCCTCTGAAGCTGCCGTCAATATGGAAAATGCCAAGCGTCTCCGCGTGGGAATGACCAAAGAACAGGTCATCGCCATTATGGGCGAACCTGTGAAAGAAAGTTTTTCCACCCCCGACCGCTGGCACTACTTTGTCGAACCGGTCTGGGCTGACGGACTCACCACCGAAGAAGAGTGTATCCCCCTCATCTTTGAAAAAGGACGTCTCACCGGCTGGGGTAAACGTTACGACCTCAAGTACCGCTCCGCCAGAGAGCAAATTAAAGGAAAATCTGAAAAATGAGCAGTACCAAACGTCCGGGCTGGGACCGCTATTTCATGGATATCGCTCAGGTCGCCGCCAAACGCAGCAACTGTTCCCGCCGTCAGGTGGCGGCAGTGCTGGTCAGAGATAAAAGGATCATTTCCACAGGCTACAACGGAACGCCCAGAGGCGTGCGCAACTGCAACGAAGGCGGATGCCCCCGGTGCAGCTCCAACGCCCCTTCAGGCTCACACCTGACCGAATGTCTTTGCAGTCACGCCGAGGAAAATGCCATCGTTCAGGCCGCCTATCACGGGATCATGGTCAAAGGCTCCACCTTGTACACCACTTACAGCCCCTGTCTGCTCTGCGCCAAGATGATCATCAACGCAGGCATCGTCGAAGTGGTCTACCATGAACGTTACTCCATCGACTCAACTTCCATGGCTCTGCTCTCTGAAGCAGGTGTCAAAGTGCGCCCCGTAGCTGAAGAGGATGATCTATGAGTGCCATTGAGGAAAATATTCTCACTCTCGAAGAGGCGGTCAAATGGCGTAACGCCATGAGGGAAAAGGGCTTCAAAGTCGCCGTGACCAACGGATGTTTCGATCTGCTCCACAAAGGACACGCCGTCTATCTGGATGCCGCAAGGGGCGAAGCGGACTTTCTGCTGGTGCTGGTGAACTCCGACGAATCGGTCCGCGCCCTCAAAGGTCCCACACGCCCGTTGCAGTGCGAAGATGACCGGGCGTTTCTTCTCTGTTCCCTCAAAGCGGTGGATAAATGCGTGATTTTCAACTCCCCCCGCTGCGACAGAGAACTGGAAGCCCTCGCCCCCGATGTTTACGTCAAAGGCGGGGACTATACCGAAGACTCCCTTGACCCCGGGGAACGTGCCGCTTTGAAAAAGAGTCAGAGCCGCATCGTTTTCATCTCCTTTGTCCCCGGACACTCCAGCACCAATATCATCCGGAAGATGCAGGTTTGATGGATCTGGAGTACATCGGGACAACTGTTTTGTCCTATCTGATCGACGCCGCCGTCAGCACAGGGATCATTCTCTGTTTTTTCGGCGGATTCCTTTTTCTTGCCCTTTTGCTCCAGCTCGTCACCATGAGTCTGCGGCGCAGGTGGTATGAACTCCTCGGCGAAAGAAGCTGGATCGCTCTGGCGGCGCCGGGAACGGTCATCCACGAAGCGGGACACGCTTTATTCTGTCTCCTCTTCCGCCACAAAATACTGGAAATGAAGCTCTTTGCGCCCGCTCCCGACGGAACTATGGGCATGGTCTCCCACAGTTGGGACTCCAAAAGTTATTTCCAGAAAGCGGGGAACTTTTTCATCGGTACAGGACCCATTTTCACCGGAACGGCGGTCATCGTGCTTATCACCATTCTCCTCGTCCCGGAAATCTGGGATGAACTGGAGTCCCCCGGCGTCTACTCCCTCAGCGATCTCGGCGCCGGATTGATCTCCGTCACCTGCGGGATGCTCAGACCTCTTTTCTGTTCCCCCACATGGCTCAGGTGGCAAAGCTGGGTGTGGCTCATAGGCATTCTGCTTATCGGTTCCCACATCACATTGAGCAAAGAGGATTTCAAAAACACCGCAAGCGGCATTTTTCTCATCCCCGCCGGAATCTTTCTCCTGAATCTTGCCCTGATCTGGTATACCAATCCCGCAACCTGGCTCCTGCAGCACGGCAGCGGCGTACTGATCTGTCTGCTTGCCATACTGCTTTTCATCATCATCATACTGGGAAGTTTCACTCTCTTCCTCCACCTCCCCGTATTCCTCCCTGAACAAAAAAAATCTGCCCGGCGTTAAACACCGGAGCAGATTTTATCAGTAAAGTCTTTTCCCCCTCAACCTTTCAACTTGCGTATTGCAGTGAAGTTCCGGGCGATGGCTGAAGCCAGAGCGTCAGGGGCGGGGGAGTCCTCTTTGGGGAGCGGGGAAAGAGCGGCTGCTTGAGCGATACAGTGGCGCAGAAGCTCCGGAGGGAGCTTTGCGGCATATTCCAGAGTCCACTTATAGAGGAACGCCGCTGTAATGACATCTCTGGCGTAATCGTCATCCGGAACTTTCTTCCGTTTCTCTTTCTTTTCCTCCTGACAGAGCAGCTGCGAAAGGGTGTAAAAGAGTTTGAAAAGGCCCTCATCAGAAATCTTTTCAAAAGCCTTTTGAGCATAGACCGGGAAAAGGGGTTTCAGCAGGGGGATGGCATCTTTTCTTCCCTCTTCGTGTGAGATGCTGAAACTTTTTCTGAGTTCGCCTACGATTTTTTTCAGTTCATCCATTTCCGGCAGTTCAAGGGGGAACTTCTGACCGGAACCGCATTGGATCATCAATTCTTCCTGCATTTTTTACACCAGTTGAAAGAGTTTTTTGTCATCGTCATTGGCAACAGCTTTGAAAACCAGCTTTGCCACATGATCGTTCCCCATGGTGGGGGTGTAACTTGCTTCCGGAAGCAGATACGCCGCCGGGAAAACCAGCGTTTTTTCCCCTTCCGCAAGAGGTGTGAAACTGAGGGCTTTCCGCCGTTGGGGCGCCATGATGTTTTCGCCCAGAGTGAAGTCGCTCATCAGTTCCAACGCAGTGTTGATATCTTTGGTTTCCAGTGTGATGATGGCATCATCACGGACCAGATGGGCGGCGACCGCTTCTGCGCCTCCGTTTTCGTAGATGACGGACTCCACAGTTTTCCGCTGGGTTTCGATGCGGGGTGCCGCTGCAAGGGGAGCGATGACCCTGTCGCCGAAGCTGGCGATAAAGGTGTGCCTTTTGATGTTTTCTGTTTCATAAAGTGCAGCCATAAAAAACTCCTTTCCGTTGAATGAGCTGTTTCCTGACTTCAGGAAACCTGTTACGCCAACAGAAAATAATGTCAGGATTTTTTTGCCAAATTCCCCATGACAGCTGGAATTTTCCCCTTTCCTGTGGTACATTAGGAAGGTATAAAAAACAGGAGTTGTCTTATTATGAAAAGCGGAGAAAAAATCCTTTGTCCTCACTGCGGTGAAAAAAGTTTTCTGAAAGAGAAAAAGTGTTTCGATGACAGTTTTGCTCTGAAAGAGGTCACGTTTTTCTGCGCCCTCTGCGGCGGTGAGATCCGGAATGTTTTTGAAAAATCCCCTGCACCCTCCAAAGCCGCCGCCGCCGCTGAACGGCTTTCAGCCCTCCTCGGAGGCGAAAAAGTTGCCCGTGTCACCTTTGCCCCCGAAGCGGATGACGGACACTTTTGTCTGCACTGCCGCAACTTTATCAAACATCCCTTCATGAACCGCTGCGGACTCACACTGAAAGAGGTCGAAGCCACAGACTCCTGCGAAAGGTTTGAAAAATCTGAAGAGTGACCCTGAAAAGCAAAAATAATTTGTAATTTCCCTGAAATCGGTGTATATTATGTAAAGGTGATTCCAAAATTATTACAACGGGGAAATCTTGACATGTTTGAACTGCTGAACGATAAGTGTGCCAAGGGACGTAAGATCCTCTTTTCTCTTGAAGCAACTCCCGGACGGAGTGCGGCTGTTGCGGGTTCTTTCAACGACTGGGAGCCTGCCGCAACGCCTATGAAATATGATACTGTTTCCGGAACTTACCGTGCCGTCGTCGAACTGCCCCCCGGTGAATATGAATACAAGTTCGTCGTGGATGGCGAATGGCTTCTTGACGAATCCAATCCCAACTTCTACCCCAACGACTTCGGCACTCTGAACAGTGTCCTTTCGGTGAAATAAGTTATGGCGGGCAATCTTTTTCTGGTCAGCACCCCCATCGGCAACCTTGAGGATATCACCTACCGGGCGGTGCGTACACTTCAGGAGTGCGACCTCATCGCCGCCGAAGATACAAGACACACGGCACTGCTGCTTCAGCGTTACGATATCCGCAAACCCCTTGAAAGTTTCCACGCTTTCAACGAACACAACAAGGTTGAAAAACTCATCGGGCGCATCAAAGAGGGGCTCAACGTGGCTCTGGTTTCCGATGCCGGGACTCCCGCCGTGGCGGACCCCGGATTTCTCCCCCTGCGCGCCGCCCTTGAAGCGGGACTTGAACCGGTGGTGATCCCCGGCGTGTCGGCTGTGACCTTTTCAGTCACCGCTTCGGGACTTCCCGTTGACCGCTTTGCTTTCTGGAACTTTGTCCCTGTGAAGTCCGGACGCAAACGCACTTTCTTTGAAGAGATCGCCCGGTGCAATTACACGGTTTTCTGCTTTGAATCCCCCTTCCGCATCGAAGGCACCCTCAAACTCATCGCCGAGATCATGCCTGAGGCTCAAGTGGCGGTGATCCGGGAGGCGACCAAGCTCCACGAAGAGATCATCCGTGGCAGAGCCGCCGACCTTGCCGCTCAGGAACGCCGCTGGAAAGGGGAGTTCGTCATCGGCATCTGCAACAAAAAGCTCCGCAATTCCGGAGAATCTGCGGAGCAGGAAGAGTAAACATCAGAGAAGCCTTTTTCAAGGTTTTCTTTTATCCGCAGGCGGATATCAGTCTCAATTTTCACCACAGGCATATTCTTTTTTTTAAACTTTTAAGCAGCACAATTCCATTGCAACTTTGCAACAGTGTTGTGCTGAAAAAGGTTTTCCGTCTTCGCTTACGCTACGCCGTGACAAGGGGAAAATGGGGGAGACCTCAATTTTCGGTCCTCGCAGCTAGAAGCAGCTGCGAGTTACTCCGAAGCCGACGTTCGGTCTTTTCCCCCGCCTCAATTCCGCAGACCTTTTTTTCAATCGTTGTCGTTCATGGGGGGACCGTTGGGGTAGAATTTGCCTGAATTTTCCACCTTTGACCAGACGGCACTGCGGACTGTGGGGTCGTTGTCTCCGTTGACCGCCAGCTGCAGGACCCAGACCTCTCCTGAACGGGTATCCAGCTTGAAAACGCACTGTTGGATGTTTTGTGAAAATCCCCCTGATGTGGTGATGTTGGAGACATTCAGCGCCCCCTGAACGATCACATAGCGCGACGGCACGTAGTTGGCACTGTTGTTTTCCTGCGCCCCCAGCCACAGGCAGAAAGCGGCGGCGGCGGCAAAAAGGGCAAAGCAGATGATTTTCATAGTTTCTTCCTCCTCTCTCTCTTTTCAATATAGGTATTTTTTGCCGGAAAATCAAACTTTAAAGGCAAATTTTCAAAGTTTTCTTGACATTCTGCATTTTTAACGGTATATTACGGATATGACGGATTTTACCACCTGTTTGAGTTGAGGTTTTTGATAATTATGTACAAGCGACGTATAAAAATTCTTTTTCTTGTTCTGGCACTTCTTCTGATCCCCATGCATCAGGCGAAAGCCTTCGACCCTGTGACCATCGCCATTCTTGCGCCTGTTGCGCTTCAGCTTGCCAATGCCGCCCGTCCCTATGTCATCCGGGGACTCATCAATCTGGGCAAAGGATTGCTCCGGGTGGGCAAAGATGTGATCGAGCTGGTCTTTCTGCCCTATGGATTGCTGAAAATGACTTTCGGCGCGCCTTTCGGCGGGTTCCGGTCGGGGCTGGTCTACACCTTGCGGGGAGGGATCGCCATAGGAAAAATGATTTTCCACATCCTGATCCTGCCCATTGCTATTTTCGGCATCAACTTCAATGTGGGATAACACTTTATGGCAAATTACCGTGAACTCAAACGCCTGAAAGAACGCTACTCGCTCCTTGAAGAGTGGTATGGTTCCGACTTTGCCATGACTGAATTTTCCGCATCATCCCACACCCCCCAGGCAAGAAGCCTTGCCGATCTGCTCCCCGAAGTCCTCAAAGAGGTGAAAGCCCCCGAAGCAAGCAAACTGCTTCAGGTGCAGAGCTTGTGGGAGCCTATTATCGGCTCCGCCTTTCTCAAATATGTCGCCCCCGGCTATTTCAAGGGGGATGAACTCTTTGTGGAAGTGAGCCACAGCGCATTGATCCAGGAGCTGCAGCCCATTACAGGAACCATCTGCCGCAGGATCAACGAGCGTCTGGGGAAAGATTTCTGTTCCAAAGTCACTCTGGTTTGTTCCGGAGGACGCCAGAGACGATAATTCCGGTTTTGTTGTAATCAGGTTTTCAGAAAAACAGGAGAACGATTAATGAATAAAAGAACTTCCCTTTTTACCCTGATCGAATTGCTTGTCGTTATTGCCATTATCGCTATTCTTGCGGCGATGCTGCTGCCTGCCTTGCAGCAGGCTCGGGAC
Source organism: Victivallaceae bacterium (assembly GCA_045654705.1). GTDB lineage: Bacteria > Verrucomicrobiota > Lentisphaeria > Victivallales > Victivallaceae > UBA1784. The sequence goes on along the minus strand of JAZONY010000026.1, from coordinate 1,032 downwards.
CGTGCCAAATCCACCCAGTGCGTGGGCAATCTGAAACAGTACGGAACAGGCGTGATGCAGTATGTGGACGATTACGCAGGAATTTTTCCCGAAGGTCCCAACAACAACCGTAAATGGTATACCCAGATGGCAATGTATATAGCTCCCGCTATGTGCGTCCCCGTGTGGTTCTCGGTGGGAACCTGCCGCCCTATTACCTTATTTCGACGATCAACCAGAAAAATGCAGGTGTCATGAGTTGTCCCCAGGCGTTGACGCATCACGCCGCAGGCGGGGAAAATTTCATTCTCAACGTGAATCCCAACTTCTATATCCGTTCCTGTATGAAGGGCGACAATTATGTTCAGAAACCCACTCAGGTCAGTAAGCCGGGCAGAAAGCTCTATGCTGCCGACTCCAGCAGATGGAGCAGTGATTTTGTTGTCCAGACCGGCGCATACGGCATCATTGCCGACACCGCTTATCCTTTCGTCATCGGCAACAGAACCAATGCCGTGGATTTCCGTCATCAGGGCAACAAGATTGCCAATATCGTTTTTGTTGACGGTCATGTCGAAAGCCAAACTCTCGGCAATCTGACAACAAAGAAAGCCAGCTACTACATCATGCCCAAAAGATAAAAAAGCAACCGTCAAAAAAGGTGCTGTTGCAAAACATCAGTTGCCGATAATGTCTGGTCCACAGACCGGAACAACCGTTACCCCCGTGTTCAACGCCATGGGGGCTTTTTATACCCTCGAGCCGGTTGACAGTCTGCGGGCGTATTCGTTGTTTTGACACAGCCCACTTGTATTGACCAGTGGACAAGGCGCCCGCTAACTGAAACAGCTGACCACAGAGGTCGAAGCCGTGAGCCAACCACGCCGGGCAGACGCCACGGAAGTCAAGGTCATCACCAGCCAATGCCTATAAGACTTATAAGACTTATAAGACCTATAACCAGCCACCCATGGCAAAGCGAGCGCCAAGTTATCGCCCCTATCATAAGTTTGCGGTGAAATCACTCACAACCTCAAGTATGACCAAACAAAA
>JAZONY010000025.1:0-3080 GCA_045654705.1 Victivallaceae bacterium | reverse complement strand
CCGTAACTGGTGAGCTCTTCCACGACAGCTGGGATGTTCTGCTTTGCCCGGTCGAAGTGGGGCTTGGCTCTGGCATCGAGTTCAGCAATGTCAGGCTTCCGTGAGGAGACTGTCAGTACCTCTGAAAGTTTTTCTTTGTGTAGCATCCAATAGCTGCCGCCCCCCAGAACAAGGGCAAAAAGAAGTCCGGCGAAGAAATATCCTCCACCGGACTTGCTCTGGTAAGTTTTTTGCATAATACCTCCATTCATTTTTTTTTTGTTGTTTTTCTACGGACTTATTCCTACCTATTATATTATGCCCTGAAAACTACCGATTTTTAAGCAATTTTGATAAAAAGAAAGCGGCACCGCAGATAGTTGTCTTTGGTGCCGCTCAGGCTCAATCAGGTGATTGAGCAGTTATAAATTCACAGTTTCACAACCGGAACTTTCGTTGATGACATACCTTCTTCCAGAGGGGAAGAGCAGCAAGCTTACGCTCACCCCAGCGAGTCATCGCCGGAACTTCACGTTTTGCAATGTCCGGTATCCGCTTATAGTGATTCAGAAAACCACGCATACGCCAGACCGCCATCTCAATATCATCGGGGGAATTGCTTTTCCAAGCCTTTGATAACTCCGAAAGAAAGATTGAACACGCCGCAGCTTGCTTAGTGCGTTGAATCTTCCACTTGTTATGTTCCTGCCTTACCCCAAGAATGGCGAGTTCATCAATACTCACCACTGATGTCTTATCCCGATTTACAGGACAGTGCATCACGGACTCAAGGAAATCGATCAAATTCCGCTTTATCCTTTCGGCAGCTTTCTTTGATCGGCAGAAGACAGTAACATCGTCAGCATAGCGGACAAAACGGAGCCCTCTCGCAGTCAACTCTTTATCCAGCTCATCAAGATAGAGCATAGAAGCTAACCACGGAGAAATCACACTTCCTTGCGGAGTGCCGATACGGTTGATGATCTTTTTGCCTTTTCCCATCAGGATCACAGGAGTAAGAAACCTGGTAACCAGTTTCACTACTCTTCGATCACTCAGATGGTTATACAGCTTGCGGATCAGGCGGTCATGGGGAACATTGTCGAAGAAAGCTTTTAAGTCCAGCATAATACCGAACAGGTAGCCGTCTGCAATTATATTATCCACTTCCGCAACCGCATCGGAGACACTGAGCTTTTCCTGATAGGCATAAGAGTATTTACTCCAAGTCCCAGGGGGGCAGTAAGCCGTTACAACCTGCAGGATCATCGTTTGCACAATACGGTCCAGCACAGTGGCGATTCCGAGGGTTCTCATCTTGCCGTTGGCTTTGGGTATAAGGACAGTACGCACCATATTAGGATTGTATTGCCCAGCCAGAAGCAACTTCTGGATTTTCTCACGTTCAGCCTTGTTTGACAAGAGTGGGGTACAAACTTCTCTCACAGCCTTGCGGTCAACTCCTACTGCCTTGTGGGGTTCAGCATTGACTTTCTTTAGAGCTTTGATGAAGTTTGCGTCATCAATAATCAGTTCCAAGAGGTTGGAAACCTTGATAGCAGGAATCGGGTGTTTACCCAGCAGCGGATCATAGATAGGATCAGCTATCCTGCCATTTGAATTCACGGAGATACAGGAACCTCTGTTACCCGAACGACCAGAATTCAACAGTTCTCCGGTTTGTGGTCTGGACGCCTTCGCTGCTGTGTTATCCTTTCTTTCAGCAATACGGGTTAAGTGCGTCTTCGCCGGTTGCCCCGCAGGGACAGTACACCTTTCGGTCTGGCTGTCGATACTGCGTGGAGTTTTCTTCATCACTGCATCAGGCTGTGTTGAAGTTGCGACATTCAGGGGGTGGCAACAAACAAGCCTATCCACTGACCGAATTGACTTTTGCGTTTCAGATGCTGGGGGATTCCTTTCTTGAGCAGTCTGGGTTGCCGCATTGGTCGGTTGTTCCGCAGGAACAGTCCCCACATAGGGCTGGCTGTTCTTGACTGAGAAGTTTATCATCGTCGCGGCAGAATGCTGCGGCGATGATAACGATTTATGACAATCTTTGATCTTTTTGCTTTTTTGTTTCATTTTTACAATCCTTTCGGTGTTGTCGTTATTCTACAATACCGCACTCGTAAAAAAAGAAACGCGTAAAAGCAAAAAAGAGAAAATCAACTAATCTTGGCAAGAAGCTGTTGAATTTGTGCGTCAGACAGCCCGGAGACCTTTTCAATCAAAATCTTCCGCAAATCCATGTTTTCAGAAGGAATGGTTAAAATCGGGAGCGTTTTTACGGCATTTTTTTTGGCTTCTGCCGAAATATGAGCATAATGACGGGTCATTGCACTGCTTCCGTGTCCCACAATGGCAGCAACAACATCCAACGGTACGCCTGCGTTGGCACAGAATGAAACGAAGGTATGTCGAAAACTGTGCAGACTGTAGCGATTGGCTCGGTAAACGCGGTGAGCGCTCTTAGACTCTGCCGTAGTTGCACATCCGGTCGCACAGCGTATGATTTTTCTGACATCAGCCTGTACTCCGTCAGGATTCTGCTGATAGCGGTGAGCAACTGAGGGAAGTATGAAATCCTCCCTGCCTTTGTTGCGATTTCTGAAAGAAAGAGCTTCTCGTAATGCAGATGCCAGATCCGGATGCAATGGCAGAGATACTGCACGATTATTGGTTTTGCGTGCAGTTTTTCGTGGAATATAGGAGATCATGCCTTTGCAGAGGTCAACATTACTCCAACGCATCAGACAGCCATCCTGTCCCCTGCAGCCCGTCCAGCAACAGAGCATCATCAGGATTTTCATTTCATCTTTATTCATCGGCTCAAATTGCAGAGTTGTATTCACCCGGATATGCTTCCGTCCGGGGCCCAGGCGGGTCACCTCTGTATTGTAGTAGAAGCCACTGTCAAATCCGGAGAAGATAGCTCTGACCTGTTCTTCTGTGAACGCCAGACGACTTTCTGAATCAATAGGCTTGCTTTCAATGTACTCAAAGGGATTTTTTTCAAGTCCGGAGGCATCTTTGATGTGGAAGAAAATTAAACGCAAAGCTTGCCGGTAGATATTGAAGGTTTTTCCAGATACGCCACG
>JAZONY010000024.1:0-18201 GCA_045654705.1 Victivallaceae bacterium | reverse complement strand
GATTTTGAGCAAAAATTGGAGGAATACATTTGCTATTTTAACAATGGAAGAGTATCTTTAATATTGGACGGAATGAGTCCGGTAGAATATCGGACCCATTCTTCGTAAATTAATCGTCCAACTTTTGGGGGTCACATCATTCCTCAAAAGGGCTTTTCCACCGCCCCAACTCCTTCAACCTCTTTTATCAACAACCCCTTTTTGGGGGAGGGTGACGAGGACGACTCCGGCGCCGTTCATGGTGATACCTTTGTCGACGGGGGAAAGAACGCGGAACTTGACCAGGTGGTAGACCTTTTCGCCGACGGCGGTACGGGTACGGGTGGTGTCGAAGCTCACAAGATCATAGAATTTCCCTGTGTCGTTGCTGAAAAATTTCCCTTTTGTTCCGTTGGGCAGGTGGATGATATCCTTTTCCTCAAAGTAAGAGTAGATGTAGTAGCCCTTGTTCACCCGGTGGATATATGCCGCAGCCGTCCCGGCGTTGTCCCAGGCGTGGACCGTATCGGAATCCGTCACGATGATGCCGTCGTAGGGGGTGATGATCTTATAATATTTGCGCTGTTCATTGAGGAGTTCAAGCTCCTTTTTCAAACCGGCGATTTTTGTTTCAAGAAGTGCGACACTTTCCTGTGCCTGCCGGATATTGAGTTTTCTCAATCCCTGATTCACTCTTTTCTGGTCGCTGATGGCGATTTCCCAGGCGGCGAGGGCATCTTCGTAGGCGCGTTTTTTCGCTCTCATATCCAGCTCTGAAACACTTTTGCTGGCGTAAAGTTTGGCGTAAGCGTCCCATTCTTTGCGGGCGAGGTCGTGAAGTTCTTTGGCGCGGTGGACCTTGAGAGAAAGGTTCCGGTAATCCGAGGGCAGAGGATCGAGGATGGTCAACTCAAGTTTCGTGCGCTGGACCGCCAGTTCCTTTTCAAGATTGGCGATGGCGTTTTCTGTGGCAACGATCTTCTGTCTCAGGTCGAAGTCGTCATATTCAAGAATACAATCCCCTTTTTTGACCGGTTTATCGGAATAAAAGTGGACCTTGGAAACATAGGCTCCGTACTTGTTTCTCAAGGTGGTACAGCTGCGGCCGCGGATGTATCCGTAACCGGTGAGAACAACTTCTCCGGACTTTTCAGGAGTTACTGTTCCGGCAGAAGCTCCACTTTTTTCCACCCTGACCGGAAGAGGAAACGCTGGAATATTTTCTTTTTTCTCACTCTTTTCAACGGCGATAAAACGGCAGAATACAAATGCCGCCGCCGCCCCGGCGACAGCGCACAAGGCACAACAAATTGCTTTTTTCATGGTCCCCACCCTGAATTGATGAATGTTAAGACAAAAGTTGAGGGAGTTGGGGCGGTGGAAAAGACCTTTTGAGGAAAGCCGAACGTCGGCTTCGTTTTCCATCCCCCGCCCCAAACCCCACCCCCTTTTCCCCTTGTCACGGCGTAGCGAAAGCGAAGCCGGAAAACCTTTTTCAGCACAACACTTTTGCAAATTTTGCAAAAGCATTGTGCAGCTTAAAAGTTTAAGAAAAGAGGTGATTTCAAATTTTTGAAATTGCCTCAAAAAAGAGTTTTCTTGTGTCTGAAACAGATTTTTTGATTTTTCTCCCCTTAATATACCCTCAAAAGCTCATTTTTGCAAGGCAATTTTCTTTCTTTGACTTGAATTACATTATTTGTGAATGTATTTTATCAGAAGGTTTAATCTCAAGAGATCATTTCTTTACCGGAGGGAGATTGTCGCTGTGTCTGTTTTTTTGAAGGAAGGTGTTGTTTTTTCGGGGTGCAGGATCTTGTCCCTTTGCGGCAAGGGTGCTTTCGGCATCACTTATCTTGCCCAGACGCCTCTTGATGAAAAGATCATCGTCAAGGTGGTCTCTTCGGCGACCGGGGCGGAAAAGGAACTCAAGGGTGTCCGCAACTACATGCAGATCGCAGGCTCCCATCCCAATCTGCTGAAAATATTCCACACCGGCATTACGGAAGAGGGATTTTTCTACACCATGGAGGCGGCGGACAACATCGGCTCCAACGGTGAGTATGTTCCCGCCACTTTGAGCAATCTTCTGAAAAAATACCGTTCATTCACTCCGGAAGAGGCGATACGCATCGTCCGTGAACTGCTCTCTGCGGTGCGTGTCATGCACGAAAACGGACTGATCCACCGGGATATCAAGCCTGAAAACATCATCTTTGTCAACGGCCGTCCCAAGCTCAGCGACCCGGGACTTGTAACTGAGGTGGGCAAAACCGTCTCTTTTGCGGGAACTTTCGGCTTTGTTCCCCCTGAATGTTTCAACGGCAGCGTTCCCATTGCCGAAAACGGGGATCTTTATGCTCTGGGCATGGTCTTTTACTGCATGGTCACAGGATTCGGTCCCAAAGAGTATCCCCGGCTTCCCCTGGATATGCGGATCGAAGTCTGCCGGCAGATCTCCCCTGCGCTCCACCTCATGTGCAACAGAAATCCGGACAAACGGTTCACAAGTGCCGATGATTTTCTCAAGGGACTCCCTGAAAAGCTGGAAAATCCCACCTGTTTTGAAAAGTTCCGTGAAAAGTTCCGTCAGTGGCGGGGGATGCACCGCAAAACACTGCGTGCGGCAACGCTCATTATGACGCTTTTCCTGCTCCTTGCCGCAGGTTCTGCGACAGCTTTTCTGCTTCACAGTGAGAAAGAGCGCGCCCAAATGGAAAATTGGAAAAAGGAGATCGCTTCATTCAACGCCGCTGACGGCAAAAGGCGTTCACTTCTTGAGTTCCAGCTGGAACACCTTTTCCCTGAACATTACAGCTCCTATCTGCCTTTGAAACAAAGTCTGGAAAAAAATCTGAAGCTGAAAAAATTCAAAAAAGCTGCGGAAAAAAGCCGCCTGCTCAAAACGCTTCTTGTCAACGCTTCGGCAAAGGAATTTCACCGCCTTTCTTCTGCGCTCCCCGACCCCGGAAATCAGGAGCGTGCCTTTGCCGCCGCAGGGGCGTTCCACGGCTTTGCCGTTTCGCCTCTCGCCTTTTTCGCACCTCCTGAAGCGGTGGAAAACGCCCGCAGAAAAATCGCCGTCCTTGAAAAAAATCTCTATGCCAACTACTCTGGTCCCCGCTGCGGCAAGGATTGGTTTTCTTTGCAGCATCAATCTGATACAGCGGTTTTTGTGGGTCCGGGAGCGTTCCGTATGCGCCACAACAACAAGGTGGTGAAGATCCCCTACCATTACTGGATCGGCAAATATGAGATCACCGGCGAAAATGTTTCCGTCCGGCTGGGGTTCAATCCCCGCCGTCCTGCCGTTGCCCATACGCCTGTGAACCACATCACATGGAACGACATTCTTTTTTACTGTTACACTTCGTGGCAGCTCCTTTCAGAGTACGGGGTGCTTCCTCCCGGTTATATCGTCCGCCCCCCCACCGAGGCGGAGTGGGAGTTCGCCGCACGCAACGGATGGCTGGGCGAAGATGATACCCCCCTCGAAAAACGGGCGGTCATCAAAAGCAACTCCAACAATCATCTTTATCCTGTTGGCTCCCGTCTGCCCGGCAAGCTGGGTATCTTTGATATTTACGGCAATGTGAGCGAAATGGTGATCCCCCATGATCCCCCTGCCATGCAGTTGGCGGTCATTGCCAGAGGGGGCAGATACAGTGCCGGTAAAGAAAAGTGTTACGCAAGAGAGAGTTATCTTGCTTTTCAGCATATTCCGGATGCTTTCGGATTCCGTGTGGTCATCGCTCCCGGGGACAGCTCCTTTTACGACAGACACTTTTTCATGGGGGGTCCCATGAGTTTCAGGTACAAAAACAAGGTCCTGGAACTTGTGGGAAGCCTCGCAAGTGCTTTCAACTGGCACTCTGCGGAAGAGTTTTCCAGACTTCTCGGAGGGAAACTTGCGGAGTTTGAAAACGAAGAAGAAATGAAAGCCGTTGTCAACCATTTCCCCCTGCTCAACTCATGGCCCGCTTACGCCGGGGTCAGAAAGGTCAACGGTGAGTGGCTCTTTTATAAGAGCGGTAAAAAAGTCTCTTTCGGCAAATGGAGCAGATTCCGGGGGACCGGGGAACCCGCTTACGCCGCCGTGACCCAAAGATACTGGCGTCCTTTGAGCAACCTTTACCTGCCCCTTTTCCTCTGTGAGTGGGATGCTGAAAAGTTCCCCGGAAGAAACGCTCATCTGGATAAGGCAGCAAAACTCCCTCTGGAACTTGCCCGTTTCACCCACGGCGACAGGGAGTTCATTCTCATTGATTCCGGGATCCGCTGGTACGGCGCAAAGCGGGTCTGCGAACTTCTCGGCGGCAGACTTGCGGTCCTTGATTCTGAGGAACTGCGGCAAAAAGCTGTTGAAAAACTCAAGGATTTCAAACACAATATCGCTCTCGGAGCTTATGCGAAAAGAAACTCTTTTCTCTTTCTTGACGGAAAAGCTGTCACATTCCCCCTGAAAGAACACCCCCGTAAAGATTATCCGGGGCGCAACAGGAACTTCCTCACCTTGCAGCAGGGGGTCTTTTACAACGCTTTTTACTCCACAGCTTTTCTGCTGGAGCGGCGGCGCAGTTCGGTTTCGTCAAGTTCGCGGTAAGTTTCGATGATGTTCCTGAGCTTTTTCAGGCACCGGGAGCGGATCACATAAATACTGTTTGCAGAACGCCCCGTTATGGCGCAGATCTCCTCTATGCTGCGCTGCTGAACAAAGGACATGTCAAAGATCTGGTAGATCTCGGAGTCAATGCTTTCCTTGAGTTCTTCAAGGGCTTCTTTGAGGATGAAGTTCTTCCACTCCTCCATAATGTTGTCATCCACATCTTCCGGATAATCTTCCGATCCAATTTCAAAATCGTCGGCGTTGACCTCATGGCGGCGGCGTTTCAGTGTGGAAAAAAAGGCGATGCGCCCCAGATAGTGACGGAGTTTCCCCTTGCAGGGATCGTAGAAAAATGAATCCATCTTGCGCCAGAAAATCACCATCACATCTTCCATGAGGTCGTCGCACTCCGTTTCAGAAAGGCGGTTCTTCCTGCCGATACTCCGGATCATCCCCTCGTAACGCCTGTAAAACTCGAACCACGCCTTTTCCTGCCCCTCTTTGACCCGCTGGATAAGAGAGACCCGGGTGCTTCCAAACTCAGAATAAAAATTGTTGCTTTCCTGATCCATAAATATTTTCTCGATTCACGAAGGCTAATATAACACCTGAAAAGAAAAAATGCAATCACAAATTGAGGGGAATTTCAGCAAAAAAATAAAACAAAGCCCCTGCGGCTGTGAGTTGGAGTATGAGTAATACTGTTATGGCGTTCCTGAAAGATTTTTTGACGGTTTTGTGCCTGAAAAGTGTCATGGCGGCGGCGGCTCCGGGCATTCCTCCGGCGAAGCTCAGAAATAACAGCCACTTTTCCGGGACCCGTCTTTTCTCATGTATGGCGCAGAGTTTGTCGATCCCGTAAACAAAAAAGGTGACTGCGGAGCAGAGAACTCCGCAAATCACCATGTGCCATTTCCATTGTGGAAAAGTCAGTGCCGCTGCCCCGTAAGGGAGCAGCGACAGGAGAAATCTGATCATATTACCGGGCAAATCCCTTGATGAAAAGTTTGGGATCAGGTCCGATCTTCTGTTTGACACACTCAGGATTTGAAACGAAAAATCCTTCAAAGTTCCAGGGGGTGTACCCCTTTTTGCTTCCGCCCAATTCGACCTGGCTGAACTCACCGCCCAGTTTCTTGATCTGAGCCTGCCACGCGCTGCTTTTGGTATTTTCAGGAGTGACGACATCATTGCCCGGGTACTGAAGCATGGCGGGAACTCTGGCAAATCCGGGATTGGCGAAAAGAGATGCCTCTTTTTTGCCGGCGGCTTTCACATATTCAGGATAAGTGAACTTGAAAGGTCCTCTCACATTGTTCTTATAGGTGCTTGCAAAGACGAAACGCCGGTCCTTTGCCACCCGCAGGAAGAAGCAGTTGTTCTTTTCGTTGAGGGTCTCAAAGTGGAGCGTACCGATAAGGGGGTTGAAGATCTTGCCGGGGATATTGTCCGCAACGACGTTGTTGGTGAAGGTGATCGTTTCACCGGGCATGTTGTGGAAATAGATGTGGTTGATCTGGTTGTTGAACCAGACACAGTTCCGCACCACAAGGCCGGGGCAGCGGTAGAAGGAAGCTCCGTGGAACCCGCGGGTGATGAAGGAGTGTTCCACCACCAGATCTTTCACGGAGTTCGCCTTGATGAAAATGGGGGTGTAGCTGCTGCTGCGTCCGTCATAGAAACAGCGTCTGACGGTGACTTTTTCGCCGCCGTTGATGACGACACCAGCCCCGTTGCCGCCCACCAGATTCTTGAAGACGATACCGTCGATGACGGTTCCGGGCTTGTTTTCCACGATGATACCGGATTCAAGGGTCCGTTTGCCGTCGATGACGACCTCTTCACCGGGAACGTTGCGCAAGGTCACGTTGGCGGAACGGATATAGAGCGTTTCATTGTAAACACCCTTGGGGATCAGCACCGTATCGCCGGGAAGTGCCTGGTCGAGGGTGGGTTTGATGACGCCGCCGCTGACTTTCAGGGTACGGGGAGCTTTTTTGCTTTTCAGCGTGGTGAAGCTTTTCACTTCGCTGCCGAGGATGTTGCGTTTCATGCGCAGATCCAGTTCAGCCAGCTCTTCGTTGCTGTGGTGAGTCCGCAACGGAGTGCGGCTGTTGAGGCGGAAATAGTATTTGCATCCGGGTTTGAGGCCCGTCAGGCTCATGGAGTGCCAGTTGCCCCCTGAGAAGGGCTGTCCGGCTTTCTTTTCGCACTTGGGAGTCATTCCCCAGCGCAGTTCAGTGGAAGCATTTGCGGAACCTGTCCACCATTCGATATTCACCACCGTGTCGCTGACGGAGCGGACAAAGGGTCCCACAACGGTACTCTTGACGGGACGGCGCACAACACGGTTGGGACCTGCGGGGAATCCGTCAAAGGTGACTTTGCCGCCCAGATCGGTAAGTCCGGCTTTGCCGGTGATGCCGGTATTGCTGTGGCGGAACCCGGTGCTTTTTCCGAAATCGGGCTGCACCTTGAAAGCGTTGTGGATCACCTTCACATTTTTGCCGTTGACGGTGACTTTGGCGTTGACTTCGCAGTTGCTGAGGGTGATATTTTCACCGGCAAGCTTCAGGGGGGCGGCGATGACCAGATTGTCAAGGGTGATATTTTTCCCGCTGATGGCGGCGCCCTTGAGAACGGCACGTTTGCCGCTGCCCCGGGTACGGAATGTCAGATCATCAGCTTTGACAGTGAAGAAAGTGTAATCCTGAGGAGGAAGCAGGATGCTTTCACCCCCCTTGATGACACTGGGCATACCGATCTTCACCTTGTCAATGGGGCGGAAATCGTGGTTTTCGGGGTCGGCGAAGTGTTTGTGCCAATCGGCTTTTTTGATTTTCTTGAGAAGCGTGGTATCTTTGGGATTGTATCCGTTGACATTGGTGTAAAGGTTGTTGATACTGTTGAGGACATTGATATGTCTTTCGCAGTAGTTGTCCTTTGCCCAGCTGCCGCCGTGAGTACCCTTGATGTTGATACCGTCCTCACCGAAAGAACGGCAGTTGATGATGCGGCATTTGTTCATGATGCCGTAGAAGCGGATCCCGATGGGACCCTGGCTGCCGCCGGTGTAGATTTTGTACATGGAAAGGCAGTTGGAAATGGTGTTGCGGGTACCGCTCCACCCGATGATGTTGCCGCCGGAACTGGGGGACTGGGAGCCGTTGGCAAAGGCAACGCAGTTGTCGATGGTGTTTTCAGTGCCGCCGGAAAGGGTGATACCGTTGGCGTTGAAGAAAGCACGGCAGTTGCGGATCACATTGTTGCTGCCGCTGGCAATCTGGGCGCCGTTGATACCGCTCCAGGCATCGGTTCTGTAGTGGGAATAGAATCCTGTGAAGTTGATACCGTCGATGACACACTTTTCGCCGCCGACGAGCTTCAAACCGTGACCTTTGAGGACGGAAATGGTGATATCGTGGGTCTCAGGCGCCTTGCCGTCGGTGGTGGAAATATAGAGTTTGCCATCCTTTTTGAACCAGTATCCGAAGTTGAACTCCAGATAATCCACATTGGCGGCGGGGAAATAGATCCTGAAGTTCTCACGCTCGTTGACAGCGGTCACATTATCGCTCCAGTCGGCTTCATAGACGAACCGGTATCCGGGGACCAGTCTGAACTTCGGGGCGGGCTTGTCACCGTGGATGAGGACGGAACCGGGCTGTTTGGCACGGATGGTCACATTTTTCATCTTTTTGGTGATCAGGATCGCCTCGTAATATCTTCCGGGCATGATGGTCAGGGTATCCCCGTCTTTCAGGGCGTTGACGCCCGCTGTAACGGTGGTGTACTTCTGACCGGGACCCACCACAAGTTCGGCACCGTTCAGGATGCAGAATGATGCAGCCAGCAGAAAACTCAACACTGTTCTCAACATTTTCTTTATTTCTCCTTAAACTCTCATTTGTGAAATTTCTTCAAGAACTTCAAGGAACACGACACCGGGCAGAGGACCGAAATCATCGCTTTCGGTTTTCTGACCGTCAACACGGAAAAACATATCCTCTTCCCCCTCGAACATGGTGACTTTTCTGAATTTGCCGTCACTGTTCAAGGCGTAAGCACCCGCATCGGGCCAGTTCTGGACAAGGTCATCTTTGTTGACCACATCCATCACCGCCTCGCCGTCGCTTTCAAAGTAGAGCTGTACCTGTTCCATGACGCCCTCTCTGATATCGGCGGCGCAGATGATGACCGCTTCGGACTTCAGGATCTCTTTAGCCCGTTCAATGATTTTTCCGTTGCTCATTTCAGGAAAAACTCCGGATCTTTTGTAAGGAACATTTTATTGATCCTTGCACCTCTCATATTCGTTTTCAAACTCAGATCAAAGCTTCCCTTGTCGAGGTAGATATAGTATGCGCTCAAGTGTCCGTTGCGGACCACCGCAAAGCCGGGACGGCGGCTGATGAGCCGTGCCCTGCGGCTGTTGATTTTGACATTGCCGATCGTGACATCGACCTTTGCCCAGCCCTGGACCTTGCCTTCGCAGAGCAGGAAGTAGCATCCCTTTTCGGGGACCGTCACCTTACCGGTATAGACACCTTTGGAAAGTTTGAGATCTTTGACCATCAAAGCCTTATCTCTCTTGGCAGCGGCGATCAATTTCGCATCTTCCCTGAAATCGGCGTAAACGCTGACCGCCTTTGAGAATCCGTCCTCAAAGCGGATCAGAGCCATACCGTTGTGGATCCGTGCCATCTTGATCTGATCTTTGTTGAGTTTCACGCTGAAAGTGACAGAACTGTTTTTGGCGATCTTCCCTTCAGCAGGAGTGACGGTGAAGAACTTATCGTTGCAGCGGACCTTGAAGGAACCTGCATAATTACCTGATTTCAAGGTGAATTTGTAAACTTTTCCGCTGTCGGCAAGATTATATTCGATGGTGTATTTATCAAGGCTCAGCGCCACAGGGCGGTAGGGGATCTCAAGATTGTCATCCTGGAATGCGCCCAGATGCTTCACATTGAACCCGGGGAGTTTTTCAGCCCGGTTTCTGGCGGGGGAGTCAGCGGCAAGGCGCAGATCCCCTGACTTCACATTGCTGTAACGGGGATCGGCGTAGATCGCTTTCTTTTCCTGTTTCCAACTTGCCATTCTCTTTTTGAAACTTTCAACGGTGTCACTCTTTGCTCCAAAGAAGAGATCATTGTCAAGATTACAATTCCATGTTCCCCACTCACTGCTGACGTAACCGCCTTTGGAAACGATGATATTGTTCCTTGAAAAACCCTTCAACGGGGGATTGTAGACAGGAGGTTTGGCATGGAATCCGCCGAAAGCGGTGGTCGTTATGGGACTCCAGGTGGTGTTGTTGAGGATGAAAATGGCACCGTCGCCCTGATCGCCCATACCGTTTTTGAAGTAACCCTCGTCACGGTTGTTCTCATCGCCCAGACGGTAATAGACGTTTCTGTACTGATAAGAGGGTCCCAGACGGCAGCAGCCGGTGGAAACACCGTTGTAAGAGCCCTGAACACGGTTGTAGTAGAAGCGGACATTCATTTCGCCGCCTTCCATCTCGATACTGTCGTCGTTGGAGTACGCAAGCAAATTGCCGTAAATGTCGCAATCGCGGAAAAATCCGCCGTCGATATCGCCGTTTCCGGCACTTTCGATGGCATCGTTCCACCGTCTGGCATCGCTGCCGACAAGGTCGTTGTAACGGATGACACTTTCACCCTTGATCTTGTCAATAAAGATACCCACAGGACCGGAGGGATGGCTGTAAAACCAGCTGTTGGAGCTGCTCCAGGGGGTGTGGATGTAGCAGCGTTCAATAAGGTAGCGTTTGCCGCCGTGGAGATTGATACCGCCGTCCCAGCCGGTGATGCGGCCCTTGTGGACCCATCTGCCGCCCAGTCTCATATCCCGGATCCTGTCGCATCTGCCGAAGTTGTAAATTTCGCATTTTCTCACGATAACATTTTCACAATCAACAAGTTTGATACCGTGACGGGAACGGTTGGCATCGATAACGAGTCCTTCAAAGATCACATATTTCGCCTTGACGCACTCAATGACGCCGCCGGAAATGCCGGGTTTGCCCTTGAGAACGAATCCGGGAGCAGACTTGTAGAGAACATAGCCGTCAGGCTTACCGGATTTGATGTTTTTAAGATAACCGTTGAAATTGCTGCTGTCAAGAACGATGGTCTCAGCCACTTTGAACTTGGAGCTGCGGGTGCGGAACTCGCCGCGGATCTCATCTTTCGCTTCGCCTGAGACAACCGCCCGGAACTCGTAGGGGGTATCTTCTTTCAAAAGCATGATGGAGCCGCGCCACGCCTTTTCCCGCTCCATATTCACAGGGTCCATGACAGGAGTCCACTCTCTGGTGCCTTTTTCACGGTAGAAGACCTTGACGGAGCATTTTTTGTCCCATTCATTTTTCTTGCGGTTGATGTAGTAGGAGCAGTTTTCAAAGGTAGGAACCAGCAGAAGTCTGCCGGTGCTGATATGGACCTGGGAACCTGCGGTGTCATCTGTATAGATATTGGTCATGCCGTCGGCACCGCGTCCGGTTTTCAGGGGATTTTCCTGACGGACATAAAAGCTGATGGTCACAGGCTTTTGAGCAGTAACTTTGATATTCTGATAGATAGATTTGCCGTAACTGACTCTCGCACAATATTTTCCACTTCTGGGATTTTTTTTGCAGACATTATCCTTAACTCCGATCCAGCTGCTGAAAGTGCCTTTTTTGGAAAGTGCTTCAAAGCCGGCATTTTTGACTTCCGCACCTTCCACTTCGATATCATCGATGTGCAGAAAGGCGTATCTTGCCTCGGTTCCGTCGGAACCTCCCCGTGCCCACAGGACCACTTTGCCGCTTTCCTCGGGGGTGAATGTGAATTTGACTTTCCGCCATTCACCGTTCAGTCTGCCTTTGTAAAAGAAGAGATCGTAGACCGCACGGCCTTTGCTGAAGCGTTTGCGTCTGCTGATACCGAAATCATCAGAAGAAACCTTTGAAATGTAGCTGTCCCCCACAAGATCGACTCTCAAAGTCCCCCCCGCCGGAGCGGCAAAGGTTTGAAGAGTCAAAAAGAAAACCGACAGAAAAAACAGAATTTTTCTCATAACAATACTTCCTTACTTCCTTTCATAAATTTTCACATATTGGCGATTTTTTTAAGCATAACAGCAAGTTGAGCCGGGCAGGAGGTGTTTTTTTTGCCGCACTTCACATTTTCCAGAAGTTCAATGACCTCATCGGTGCTTTTTCCGGCGGCAAGAACACTGACAGCGGCAAGAGAGCCGGAGCATCCCCCCTGAAACTTCACTTTCACAACAGTTTTTCCGTCATCGCTCAAGGAAAGATCGATGGCGGAACTGCACACTTCGGGAGCGGTTTAGTAATGATAATTTTTCAATTTTTCAAACATTCCTCCAATTCTAATGATTTTTCCGTTGCTTATCTCAAGAAATACTCAGGATCTTTGGTGAAATACATTTTTTTGAATTCAGCATCTTTCATATCAGAGGTGAATCTGAAATCGTAACTCCCCTTGTCGAGGAAGAAATACCATCCGCTCAAGTGTCCGTTGCGGACCGTCGCAATACCGGGCTTACGGCTGACGACACGGGCTTTGCTGTTGGTTTTGACCTTGCCGACGCTCACATTGACCCTTGCCCACCCCTGGACCTTGCCTTCGCAGAAGAGGAAGTAGCATCCCTTTTCGGGGATCGTCACCTTACCGGTGTAGACACCTTTGGCAACTTTCAGATCTCTGACCACACAACCTTTCTGATCGGCGGCGGCGACCAGTTTGGGATCCTCCCTGAAATCGGCGTAAACGCTGACCGCCTTTGAAAATCCCTCTTCAAAGCGGATCAGAGCCATGCCGTTGTGGATCCGGGGCATTTTCAGCTGCTCTTTGTTGAGTTTCACGCTGAAAGTGACGGAACTGTTTCTGGCGATCTTCCCCTCTGCGGGGGTGACGGTGAAAAACGTATCGTTGCAGCGGACCTTGAAAGAACCTGCGTAATCACCTGATTTCAAGGTGAATTTGAAAATTTTTCCGCTGTTGGCAGGATCATATTCGATGGTGTACTTATCAAGGCTCAGCGCCACAGGACGGTAGGGGATCTCAATATTGTCATCCTGGAACGCGCCCAGATGTCTGACCTTGAATCCGGGGAGCTGCGCCGCCCGGTTCCTTGCGGGGGAGTTTTTGGCAAGTCTGAAGTCACCTGCTTTCACGTTGCTGTAAAGGGGATCGGTATAGATCGCTCTCTTTTCCTGCTTCAATTTTGCCATTTTCTCTTTGAACTCCCTGACTCTGTCACTCTCTGCTCCAAAGAAGAGATCATTGTCAAGATCACAATTCCAGATTTCCCAATCTTTGTTGACGTAACCGCCTCTGGAAACGATGATATTGTTCCTTGTAAAGCCCTTCAGCGGGGGGTTGTAGACGGGGGGCTTGGCGTGGAATCCGCCGAAACCGCTGGTCACAGCAGGACTCCAGGTGGTGTTGTTGAGAATGAAGATGGCACCGTCACCCTGATTGCCCATGCCGTTTTTGAAGAAAATACCGTGGCGGTTGTTTTCATCGCCCAGACGGTAGTACAAATTGCGGAACTGGTAAGAGGGTCCCAAACGGCAGCACCCCGTGGAAACTCCGCAGTAGGAGCCCTGCACACGGTTGTAGTAGAAGCGGATGTTCATTTCGCCCCCCTCGATCTCGATACTGTCGTCGTTGGAGTAGGCAAAAAGGTTGCCGTAAATGTCGCAATCGCGGAAAAATCCGCCGTCGATTTTGCCGTTTCCGGAACTTTCGATGGCATCGTTCCACCGTCTGGCATCGCTGCCGACAAGATCGTTGTAGCGGATGACGGTTTCACCCTTGATTTTGTCCACAAAGATCGCTTCGGGACCGGAGGGATGACTGTAAAACCAGCTGTTGGAACTGCTCCAGGGGGTGTGGATGTAGCATCTTTCGATGAGATACCGTTTCCCGCCGTGGAGATTGATACCGCCGTCCCAGCCGGTCATTTGCCCCTTGTGGACCCATCTGCCCATCTGCTTCATATCCCGGATCCTGTCGCATCTGCCGAAGTTGAAAATTTCGCAATTTCTAACGATAACATCTTCGCAATCAACAAGTTTAATACCATGGCGGGAACGGTTGGCATCAATGACAAGTCCCTCAAAAATCACATATTTTGCATTGACGCACTCAATGACGCCGCCGGAAATGCCGGGTTTGCCTTTGAGAACGAATCCGGGAGCAGACTTGTAGAGGATATAGCCGTCAGGCTTACCGGATTTGATGTCTTTAAGATAACCCTTGAAGTTGCTGCTGTCAAGAACGATGGTTTCCGCCACCTTGAACTTTGAACTGCGGGTGCGGAACTCACTGCGGATCTCATCTTTTGCTTCGCCTGAAACAACCGCCCGGAACTCGTAGGGGGTATCCTCTTTCAAGAGCATGATGGAGCCGCGCCATGCTTTTTCCCGTTCCATATTCACAGGGTCCATGACAGGGATCCACTCTTTTGTGCCTTTTTCACGATACCAGACTTTAAGGGAACATTTTTTCTCCCACTCATTTTTCTTGCGGTTGATGTAGTAGGAGCAGTTTTCAAAGGTGGGAACCAGCAGAAGTCTGCCGGTACTGATGTGGACCTGGGAACCGGAACCGGTATCGGTGTAAATATTGGTCATGCCGTCGGAACCTCTGTCGGTTTTCAGGGGATTTTCCTGCCGGGCATAAAAAGTGATGGTCACAGGAACATTTTCAGTGACTTTGAGCTGCTGATAGACGGATTTGGCGTAATTAACTCTGATACAATACGTTCCGTTACGGGGAGATTTGGTGCAGACATTCTCTTTTGAACAATTTCTCCATCCGGAGAAGTTTTTGTTTTTGCCCAGGGTCTCAAAGCTGCCGTTTTTCAGCGAAGCTCCTTTCACAGTCAGGTCGTCGATGTTGATAAAGGGATATTTTCCCTCGGTGCCGCCGGGATTGCTCCGCAGCCAGAAAGAGATGTTTTCACTTTTCTTCGGGGTGAAATTGAGTTCGATCTTCTTCCACTCTCCGGTCAGTTTGCCGCCGGTGTAAAAGATATCATAGATCTCACTCCTTTCGCCGCCGCGCTTTTTGGCGAAACGCTTGCGGCGGCCGATGGAAATGTCTTTGCAGGAGGAAACTTCGGAAATATACTCTTCTGAAATGACATCCACCCTCAAACTCCCTCCGGCGGGAGCGGCGAAAGTTTGGAGAGCCAAAAAGAAGACCGACAGAAACAACAGCAACTTTTTCATGGTGATATCTCCTCTTTTGTTTTCACATATTGGCGATTTTTTTAAGCATGACCGCCAGCTGGGCGGGGCAGGAGGTGTTTTTTTTGCCGCACTTCACATTTTCCAGAAGTTCGATGACCTCATCAGTGCTTTTTCCGGCGGCAAGAATGCTGACAGCGGCAAGAGAACCGGAGCATCCTCCCTGAAACTTCACTTTCACAACAGTTTTTCCGTCATCGCTCAAGGAAAGATCGATGGCGGAACTGCACACTTCGGGAGCGGTTTCGTAATGATAATTTTTCAATTTTTCAAACATTCTTCCAATTCTATGGTTTCATAACTCCTGAAAGCACCGAACTCCGGCAGCGATGCAAAGGTGAAAAACCGTTGATCGGCACTCTCTATCTTCTCAAGAAAAAGCTCACTGTTGCGGCGGTCCAGATCGCAAAGCACATCATCAGCAAGGACCGCCACAGGAACATGGCTTTCACTTTTCACTACGGAAAACTCCGCAAGTTTCAACATCAATGCAACGATCCCCTTCTGCCCCGTGGAGCAGTAGGAGCGCATCACTTTGCCGTTGAGGCGGAACTCAAATTCATCCAGCTGAGGTCCGAAAGAGGTGCATTTGCGCTGTTTGTCTCTTTCAAAGTTCTTCCGGATGAGGAAAAGGTTCTGTTCCACATCAAGTGAGGTGGAGTTCAGATACCTGATCTCAAAAGCAAGACCGCTTTCTTTCAGCAGATCATTGACCTGCGCCTCAATGGTCTCAGCATATTTCAAACGCTTTGAAAAAATCTCAGGGGTCCTTTCAGCAAGTTCAAGATCGAAATGCTGCGCCAGATCCCCCCGGTTGTTTTTCAACGCCCGGTTCCGCTGCATAAGGGCACGGTTGAAGTCCGAAAGAGATTTTAAATACCCATGATCCACACTTGAGATCATCATATCAAAAAATCTTCTGCGGCACCCGGAAGATCCTGAAACGATCTCCCTGTCCTCGGGGACGAATGCCACACAGCGGAACTCCTTGATAAAATCGCTGCTCCGCTGGGGACGCCCGCCCCCCAGCAGCAGTTCTCTTTTCCCGTCGCAATTTTCTTTCACACAGAGGAGCGTCTTATTCTTCCCGCTTTGGCAGCGGCACTTTATTTCAAACTCATGTTCCCCCAGTGTGATCATCTCTCTTGATCTTGCGCCGCGGAATGAGCGCAGTATACTCAAATACCCCAGAGATTCCAGAACGGAACTTTTCCCCGACCCGTTGGCTCCTGTCAGGACCACGTTGCCGGAGTAGAACCGGAAGTTCCGTTCACGGAAATTCCGGAAATTTCTGAGTTCAAGATACTCTATCACTGTGCCGCAGGAGCTTTCTTGCGGATAGGCATGATCACGTTGATGAATCCCTCTTCAGCTTCAAGAGCAACAGGATTCAGGGGATCATTAAGTTTGAACTTGATCGTCTCGGCATTGGTAATGCGCAAAGGATCCACCAGGAACTGGGGATTGAAAGAGACATCAAAGGGTTCGTCTGCAAATTCCACATCCACAAAGTCGGTACCGTCCCCCAGCTCGCTGCTTGAGGCTTCGATGACCACCTTGTTGTCGGCAAAGTTCAGCACCACGGAACTGGTGGCATCAGGCAGCATCAGAGAAACCGTTTCCACCTTGGCAAGAAGAGGTTCCACAGGCAGAGTGATGACACGCTGGAACGTGGGAGGCATCACAGAACGGTAGTTGGGGTAGTTGCCGTCGATCAGCTTGGAAACCAGTCTGAAATTGGCTGCTTCAAAGCTGCAGAACTTGTCGCCGATAGCGATTTTCAGCGTTCCGTCGCCCTCAAGCATCTTGCGTGCTTCGGTAACAGCCTTGAGGGGAACGATGGCGCAGCCGTCCTCACCGGTGAGAGATTCGGGGGTTTTTTCCTGCAACGCCATCCGTTTTCCGTCGGTGGCGACCATGGTCACGGAACCGTCAACAGCATTGACAAAGACACCGGTCAGAGCTTTGCGGGAAGCATCACGGCTCACAGCATAAATAATGGAGTTGGTCAGCTGCTTGAATTCGCTTTCACGGATCTGGATCTCACGCTGGGCGGTAAAGGGGATCTCGGCAGGATAATCGGCGCTGCCCAGACCCAGCAGACGGAATCTTCCGGTGCCGCAGGAGATCTTGATATGGTCATTTTCGTCCACATCGAACTCCACATCGGTCCCGTTCATGCTGGCGGTCAGGGAAGCAAGTTTCTTGGCGGGAGCGGTGGTGACGCCGGGAACTTCGATCTCGGCTTCGATGGAAGAGTTGATACGCAGTTCAAGATCTGAGGTGGTCAGTTCCAGTTTGCCATCTTCAGCTTTAAGAAGAACATTGTTCAAAAGGGGCATGATGGAGCTGCTGCTGATGAGTCCGCCCACCTTCTGAAGAGCCTTGTTGAGTTTTTCACGGTTGACTTTGAATTTCATTTTTATCTCCTGTTGTTTATATCCGGATCGAAGAGGGGTTTCAGAACCGGGGGGACACCCCCTGCACGAAACGAAAAAGCCCTCCGCATACTACTAATACTATAATCAATATATATATATAATAGTTGTAGTAGTGTGACGCTTTTTTGTTAACAGTTTTCCTGAATAGTTTATAATAAACAAGTTATGGATCAAAATACCTGTTAATAACCCTGATGATGAACTTTTGACAACTGTGAATAGTTCAACTTATCATCAAACTGTTCAACAGTTATTAACAGCTTTTGAACACCCTTATTTACACCCCTTTTAAAAAATTTAATAAGGAACTCCTGAATATTTCAGAACACCGTCCAAAATAAAACAGGAAACGTCAGGAGTATTTCCGCAACTGCCCCCTGAAAAGAACTTTGGAAAAAACCTCATCTTTTCCGCTTTTTGTGCAATACGCGCAAAACTCCGCATAAAATATAACTTTTTCTTCACTCAAATGCAAATAAAAATAGAAAAAAAGTGCCATTTTTTTACGCACCGCCGTTTTGTTTGCGATAATGTCTGGTCCACAGACCGGAACAACCGTTCCCCCCGTGTTCAACGCCCGGGGGGCTTTTTATACCCTCGAGCCGGTTGGCAGTCTGCGGACGAAATCGTTGTTTTGACACAGCCCGCTTGTATTGACCAGTGGACAAGGCGCCCGCTAGCTGAAACAAATATAAACAGTGGTCGAAGCCGTGAGCCAGCGAAGGTGCTTCGCACCGAGCGCGGTCGAACGTCGACACCGAAGTAACTCGCAGCTGCTTCTAGCTGCGAGGGTCGCAAAGTGAGGTTTGGCAGGGGAGCCATCAGCCAACCACGCCGGGCAGACGCCACGGAAGTCAAGGTCATCACCAGCCAATGCCTATAAG
>JAZONY010000023.1:0-5003 GCA_045654705.1 Victivallaceae bacterium | reverse complement strand
TTTTGAAATGTGGAAGGGAAGAAATGGAGTATTGAAATTCGGCGAAATCTTTTATCATGGTGTCCCTGAATCGGATATCCATGGTATGGTTTTTACTCATGGCAAAGGACGAAAATTCCGTGTTGTAATCAAAAAGGACACTTTTCCCCCAGAGACGCAGCCGTAGAGTAAACCATTTCCGGGTACGGTGTATTACTCTGAAATTAATTGGTGACATTCCACATAAAAAACTATCCATAAAGAATTTATAATTAAATTATTCGCTTTTTCCGGTTTCCCGGACGCAAAAACAACCGCACGTTTTTTTTTCCGTTCCGCCCCCGATTCACAGGCGGTGAACGGAATAATTAAATCATAAAGGCTTGATTTATATACTGTTCCATAGAATGGCACCATTTTTACTTGTATTTTTTTCTTCAATGGAGTATATTAAAAAGATACGGATGGTGTCATTTTGCAAGAGATGGTTTGGGGCACCTTCCCGGAAAATTCTAAAAATTTGACAAAGAGTTTTGTTTTGCAAAGAACAACTTTTCTGAACTCTCCATCAATAAAAAGGGACTGGATAATGAAACTTTCTCCGACAGTATGTCTTAAAAACTTTCCTGAAATTCTTTTCAACAGTTCCG
The DNA here is from genome assembly GCA_045654705.1 of Victivallaceae bacterium. Taxonomy (GTDB): domain Bacteria; phylum Verrucomicrobiota; class Lentisphaeria; order Victivallales; family Victivallaceae; genus UBA1784. The sequence goes on along the minus strand of JAZONY010000023.1, from coordinate 4,374 downwards.
TTTCTTTTGACAATGGCGATGCTGTTGCCCTTGACTGGCAGTTGGAATCAGGCGTTTTTACTGCCCGTGCCAACGGCTTATGGCAACTTGAAGTTATCAAACGGAGCTGCGCCATTGATATAAAAATTTCCGCAGTATTGGACAAGGTGTGCGACAGAGTTGAATTCAAGTATTTTCACCTTGACCGCATGGAGGCTGAACACATTCTGCCACAGAGCTGTTTCAAGGGAGGCAAAGCCCGTGACTTGAGAAAAGTCGGAGCTCCCGAAACTCTGGAAGGTGAGACTTTGATCTCAATTACATCCGATAAAGTCACTTTGCAGCTTTCAACTCCGTATCAGTCAGGATTTCCGGCAAAGTTCACCTGTACTGCCGAAAAACTGCTGCTCAAAGACATTTCAATAACCACTCTCGTTGAGTATTACGGTTCCACAGCGTATGAGTTTCCGGTCCTGAGTATCCGTGAAAACAGCAATGGTTTCCTTATGCTTGAGGAATATGCCCGTGAAAACTCCGATCCCCGGAGAGTTTTCAAGGATCCGGTTTGCGGCTGGAACAGCTGGGATTACTACACCTGGACCGTCACGGAAGACGATGTTCTTGAAAATGCCCGTTTCATAGCCAATGATCCTGTGCTTTCAAAGCATGTCAAACGCATCATCATTGATGACGGATGGCAGCATTGCTACGGGGAATGGGAAGCGAACTGTCACTTCCCGTCAGGCATGGAAAATCTTGCAAAAGAACTGCGCAAGATGAACTTTGTTCCCGGCTTGTGGCTGGCTCCGGGAATCGTTGAACCCCATGCCCGCATTGCTCAGAAACATTACAATATGCTTGCCCGGTCACGGGGAGGACAACCCTGTCTTGCCTATCAATGTCTTTCGCGCACAGGATTTGTCCTTGATCCCACAGTACCCGAATCACAAAAGTTTGTTGAAGATCTTTTCAGACGGTACACCGATTATGGATATGGTTATTTCAAAATAGATTTCATACGTCCGATGCTCAACGCTTTCAAACGCCTTGATCCTCTCTGCCGCAGGGATGATATCGCACGGCTGCTCATCGACAGCGTCAGACGCGGTACAGGAGACAAAGCGGAACTCCTCGGATGCGGCTATGTGTTCTCTTCGGGAGCAGACAAACTTGATGCCGTGCGTATCGGCTCGGATGTCCACGCAACATGGCACAATACAAAGATCAATGCTGCCGCAGTGGCCGCACGTTACTGGCAGAACCGTAAACTGTGGATAAATGATCCTGATTTTGCCGTATGCCGTGCGGAGCATACATCAAACGATCCTGATTTGAATTTGCTGCAGCTCTTTTATATATTTGTCAAACCGGACGATCCCTATTCAACGGAAAAGATCCACGATCTTGCCACATTCAAAGAGGGCGAGCCCGAAGTTCTGCTCTCTATTGCCATTATTTCCGGAGGCGTGATCAATCTCTCTGACAAGATGACACTTCTCAACGGCAAAGGGCTTGAACTCTGCCGGAAAACCGTCAGTGCCGAACCGGGTGAAGCCGGTGTGGCTCTTGACCTTTTCAGCAGTGAACTGCCTTCTGAGTTCGTCCAGAAGTTCAGGTCCGGAGTCCGTCTGCTTGCCATAAACTGGAATGACTGCGGCAATCAGGTATTCTCTTTTGATCTTGAAAAATGCGGTATATCAAAAGATATGAAAGCCGCAGATTTCTGGGAGGGAAAATCTCTGATCCACGACGGAAAACGCCTGCAGTTTGAACTTGCGCCTCACACCTGCCGTCTGATTGAATTCAGAGGCTGAACGTGTCCGTAAACAAAAGACCGGATGCGACAGAAGATAATAATTGGTGCCATTCTAGAAATGTATTGCGCGGTCTTGTGGCTATGATATAATTTTCTTTCATACATGCACCTTTTACAACTCAAGACTGTTGGGATTGAGCAAAAAGTCCAATATTCCCATGGTTACGATGCCGGATTCATCTTTTCTATTGTTTAATATACAGCGGGACAACTAATTTGCAAGCAGTTTATGAAAGATTTTTGCCGTTTTCGTCATTTTTCTTTTGTTTTTTGGGTTGCACATTCTGAGTTTTTCTGAACAAAGGTGAAGCGTTTTTCAGAATTTGATTTCACAGCGAAATTCTGAAGTTTCTGACTCAAAATGCATTTCAGAATGGCGAACGAAGCCGTCCGTCTGCGCCCTTGCGGGCTGCGCCGTGACAAGCAAGTCTTTTTTTTCTTGCCACGGCGTAATGAAATGAAGCCGGGACATCTCACCAAACACCAGAGAAGACTTACTTGCTTGTCGGGAGTTAAGGATGGTGTTTCTGATTAATTGGTGCCATTCTGTATAAGTCATTGTTAATCATCTGACTTCAACTTAATTACTTTATTTTCATATCTTCCGGGGCGTAAAAATATCCCGTGATCCAATTTGTCAAACGGAAATTCAGAAGAGAATAATTTGCAAAATAACATGTTGCTTACCAAAGACATACATGGAATGGTGCCAATTAATTTGCGCTCTGCTTCAGAATTTGTGCTTGCCGCTGTGAAAATTACGGCTCCTTATTTGGTGACAGCATTGAGCAGATTGCTGAAGTGTACGTTGCGCAAATATTGTTTTCCGGAGGCGCAGTGAACGGGATCCGGGGTCGCAGTATTGTAATTTATGACATTGGAAATGGTGGAGTCCTGCAAACTTCCGGCAATCAATATTGCCGATGTTGAACGGCTGTGGATGTTGCTGATATGAAATCCGTAAGTGTCTCCCAAGGGCGTGACTCCGCCCCAGTTGCGGTTTTTGTCCCCGATTTTTACGGTGGCGTAGTTGCGGTGTCCGGCGGGAGAAGTGTCGATAACGCCGTCAAGGATGATGTTATACATTTTTATGCCTTTGGTGTTGAGGAAGCGGATGATGTGATGCCCTCCGGCACAATAGCCGCGCACATTGCGGATGGTGATATTGCAGATATCTCCGTCGGAAACTTTTTCATCGCCGCCGAGCATCATCGTGCTGTTGACAACTCCTGCCGGACGCACCTTGGAGGGGAGGGCAGTCAGGGCGATAAGGTCATCGCCGCTGCGTCCGGTGATGTTTTCGATCAATATATCCCGGCAGCCGCGGCGCAGGTCAAGTCCGTCCTGGTTGCGGAAAAGCTGCCATTTGCCATTGATTTCTTTGCCGTTGCGGGAATCAAATTGAATGTCACGCACTTTCCCGTTGGTGCAGCTTTCCAGAGAGATTGCCCAACAGTGGGAGTCGCGTATGGTGAGATTTTCAATTGAAAAACCGTTGACTTTGACCAGCAATATACCAATGTTGCGCCAGTCGCCTTTCTGGTGTTCTCCCGCTTTTCCGGCGTCGCTGCCGAAGGTGACACGCCCCTTGGGCGTAAATCCCGGCTTCGCAAGGAGTTTTCCGGCGTCTCCGGTGGCGCGCGGGATATCTGCCCCCTCTAAAACCGCATTGCCGACACCGGTGATGCGGATGTTTTTTAAGGGGGAAACTGTATTGCAATCTTTCCGGCAGTTGGCACTGCGGATCATATTGTCGCGGCAGATATTGCTCAATTTGATGGTGGTGTTGTCAATAATGAGGTGGGTGTTGCCGGGAATGAGGATGGCAGAATCAATGACCCATATATCACGCTCTTCAAGGGTGGCGATCGCATTGGAGCCATCCATCTGACGAGCGGGTTTGCGTTTGCCGATGCGGACGGTACCGCCGCAACTTCCGGCAGCTCGCAAGGCGGCATTGATGCGTTCTGTGTCGCTTCCGGAATAGTTGTTGGGATCAAAAAACGAATTCTGAACCCCGCCTTGCGGAGCATTTACAGCCGGAAGTTCAGGAAATGCTGCCGGAGGGGATGTCAGCGGTTTTCTGTGATCGCATCCCTGAAAAAGCACAAACACAACTGAAAGCAAACAACATAACCAACCCATGAATCATCTCCTTAAATTGTTGGCAGCAAGCGGGAAAATCATTAGCACTAAGTGCGACTTTTCTAATATATTCCGCTAAAGAAGAAAATACAAGCCCCCTGATCTGTTTTTTTAAAGGCTATGTTCCCGACATGGGTAGATTTGTGTTTTCTAAACTTTTAAGCGGCACAATACTTTTGCAAAACATCAGTTACCGATAATGTCTGGTCCACAGACCGGAACAACCGTTACCCCCGTGTTCAACGCCACGGGGGCATATTAAACCCTCGAGCCGGTTGGCAGTCTGCGGGCGTTTTCGTTGTTTTGACACAGCCCGCTTGTATTGACCAGTGGCAGAAGTGCCCGCTAGCTGAAACAAATATAAACTGTGGTCGAAGCCGTGAGCCGGCGAAGGCGCTTCGCGCCGAGCGCGCAAGGTTGGAGCGGAATAAGCC
>JAZONY010000022.1:0-17060 GCA_045654705.1 Victivallaceae bacterium | reverse complement strand
ACTGCCAACCGGCTCGAGGGTATAAAAAACCCCCATGGCGTTGAACATGGGGGTAACGGTTGTTCCGGTCTGTGGACCAGACATTATCGCAAAGTTATCGCCGCAAGCGTTAATTTGCGACCCTCGCAGCTAGAAGCAGCTGCGAGTTACTTCGGTGTCGACGTTCGACCGCGCTCGGCGCGAAGCGCCTTCGCTGGCTCACGGCTTCGACCACAGTATATATTTGTTTCAGCTAGCGGGCGCCTTGTCCACTGGTCAATACAAGTGGGCTGTGTCAAAACAACGAAAACGCCCGCAGACTGTCAACCGGCTCGAGGGTATAAAAAAAACCCGTGGCGTTGAACACAGGGGTAATGGTTATTCCGGTCTGTGGACCAGACATTATCGTAAACTGAGGTTTGCACAACGTGCGTCCGGTTGAAGGGCGTTGGAAAATCATTCCATGAAAAGATTCTTGCTGGTGTAAACAGGGTCACAGGTAAAGGTGATACCCAGTTTGCGCAGGGGGGCGAGATCCCCTTCAGGGACGATGTGGGTGAAGTGCATCTGGCACCCTTTCAGCAGGGGCAACTTGGACATGGCAAGCTGGGCGGCAGGGTTGGAGGGTTCACTCACGCTCAAGGCAATCAGGGCTTCGTTCAATGTCAGTGAAATGCGCTGATCCTGATAGAGCTGCTGTTTGAGCTTGCCCACGGAGTCAATGACCAGCTGGGGCAGCAGATGAAGATCGGCAGGGAGTTCCGCCAGGTGCTTGATGGCGTTGAGTACGCAGCTGGTGGCGGCGTGGAGCAGAGGGGAGTTCTTGCCGGTGATGATGGTGCCGTCATGCAGCTCAAGAGCGGCTCCGCAGAAAACACTGACGACGGTGTTGTCGGCACTGTATTTCTTTTCAGCCTCTTTGGCGGCATTGCGGGCGGGAGCGACAACACTGCGGCCGTTTTCGTTGACACCGAGGGAGTCCATGAGAAGTTTGCACCTTTCAGGAACACTCTTTTCGGCAATGCCCGAAGCGTAATCACAGCAGGCACGGAAATAACGGCGTATCACCTCTTGAGTGGCGGCTTCACAGACGACGGCATCGTCTGTAATGGCAAAGCCCACCCGGTTGACACCCATATCGGTCGGCGAGACATAGAGCTGTTCGGGCGCCATGATCCTTTCGCAGATGCGGCGGACAACGGGGAAAATTTCAACGTCACGGTTGTAATTGACTGCCGTTTCCTGACAGGCGGCGAGGTGGAAAGGATCCACCATGTTCACGTCAGCCAGATCGGCGGTGGCGGCTTCATAAGCCACGTTGACAGGGTGGTTCAGGGGCAGGTTCCAGACAGGGAAAGTCTCAAATTTGGCGTAGCCGGAGCGGACTCCGCGCAGCTGTTCGTGGTAGACCTGTGAAAGACAGGTCCCCATTTTGCCGGAGTTGGGTCCGGGGCCGATCACCGCCACGATGGGACGGGTGGTTTCAATGTAATCATTGGCACCATAACCGTTTTCGCTGACGATGGCGTCAACGTCGGTGGGATAACCTTCGATGGGGCGGTGCAGATAAACTTTGATACCCTGCCGGGTGAGACGGTTCAGAAAGAAACGGACTCCGGGCTGATTGCAGTAACGGGTGACGACAACGGCTTTGACTTCAAGCCCCCATTTGCGCAGATCGTCGATGGTGCGCATGGTATCGGCTTCATAAGAAAGTCCGAAGTCGGCACGCATTTTCTTTTCTTCGATGGCGCCTGCGTGGATGCAGATGATGATATCGACCTTATCTTTGAGGCGCTGGAGCAGTTTGATCTTGGCATCAGGATCAAAACCGGGCAGGACCCGGGCGGCGTGGAAGTCGCAGATCAGTTTGCCGCCGAACTCAAGGTAAAGTTTGCCGTCAAACTTCCCCGCTCTGGCGATGATCGCCTCGGATTGTTCTTTCAAATATTTTTCACTGTCAAAACCGATTTTCATGTTGCCCTCTTATGGTTGACGTTACTGGCTGAGTTCCTGAGCTTTAAGCACTGAGACAAATGCTTCCTGGGGGATATTGACCGAGCCGATCTGTTTCATGCGCTTTTTACCCTCTTTCTGTTTTTCCAGCAGTTTGCGTTTACGGGTGATATCACCGCCGTAACATTTGGCAAGCACGTTTTTCCGCAGCTGGCGGATCGTTTCACGGGCGATGACCTTGCCGCCCACAGCCGCCTGAATCGCAATCTGGAACAACTGGGGAGGGATGGCCTCTTTGAGGCGTTCAGCGATCTGTCTGCCCCGCTCGTAAGCCATGCTTTCGTGAACGATGGAGCTGAAAGCGTCCACAGGGTCGCCGTTGACCAGAATATCCAGCTTGATGAGCTTGGAACTCTGATATCCGGACTGTTCATAGTCCATACTGGCGTAACCTCTGGTAATGGATTTGAGCTTGTCGTGGAAGTCGATCAGGATCTCGTGCATGGGCATATCCGCCGTGATGATGACGTGGTCGGCATCGATGCTCTGGGTGTCGGAACAAAGTCCCCGCTTGCTCATGACCAGATTCATCACATCGCCGATGTAGGTCGAGGGGGTCATGATGCGGCACTTGATCATAGGTTCTTCAATATGCTCAATGGTGGAGGGATCAGGCAGCAGAACAGGGTTGTCCACATTGATCTTTTCACCGGATTTGAGGTAGACATGGTAGATCACCGAAGGATAGGTGGCGATGATGTCCATGTTGTATTCACGGCGCAGACGCTCCTGGATGATTTCCATGTGGAGCAGTCCCAGAAATCCGCAGCGGAACCCGAAGCCCAATGCCGCTGAACTCTCTGCCTGATACAGGAATGCCGCATCGTTGAGCTGGAGCTTTGCCATGCTCGCCTTGAGCTGATCGTAGTCGGCTGTGTCGATGGGGTAGATGCCGCTGAACACCATGGGGGTCGCTTCACGGAACCCGGGGAGCGGCTCTTTGCAGCTGTCAAGGGTGTCGGTCATGGTATCGCCGATCTTGGTATCGGCAGGACTTTTCAAATTGGGGATCACATAACCCACGGAACCCGCCGTAAGTTCTGCATCTGCGTGCATGGAGGGGTTGAAAAAGCCCACCTCTTTGAGTTCGCTTTCGATGCCGTTGCTGAAAAGCCGCACACGGGTCCCGCGCTTGAAGGAACCGGAACTTACACGGACGTAGTTGACCACACCCCGGAAGGCGTCGTAATAGGAGTCGAAAATCAGGGCATTGGTCCCGTCAACAGGTTCAGGCAGCGACGGCGGGGGGATGCGTTCAATGATCGCTTTGAGCAGCTCTTTGACACCTTCGCCGGTTTTGCCGGAGACACAGAGGGCCTCTTCTCTGGGGAGCGCCAGAATCTCTTCCATCTGCTCATAACAGAGTTCGAGGTTGGAGGCGGGCAGGTCGATCTTGTTGATGACAGGGATGATGTGAAGATCCTGCTTGAAAGCAAGCTCCACATTGGCGACGGTCTGCGCCTGAACGCCCTGAGTGGCGTCGATAAGCAATATCGCCCCTTCACATGCCCCCAGAGAACGGGAAACTTCGTAAGAAAAGTCCACATGTCCGGGGGTGTCGATAAGGTTGAGTTCGTAATTTTTTCCATCGCCCGGATCGTATTTCATACGCACGGGGTGTGATTTGATGGTGATACCTCTTTCACGTTCCAGATCCATGCCGTCAAGAAGCTGCTCCTGAAGATCACGGGCGGCAACAGTCCCTGTAAGCTCAAGCAAACGGTCGGCAAGGGTGGATTTGCCGTGGTCGATATGGGCGATGATGCAGAAATTTCTGATTAAACTGAGTTCAGCCATATAGTTATATTCTTTATGTTTTTTTTATTTAAAATATTATTTACATAATATAACCCTGAAAACCTTTTTTTTCAAGGGCTGTCACAATTTTTGCAGGATTTCCCGCACTCTGAAGAGTTCTGTGATGCTCCACGCCTGGGCGGGACACCCCCCCGGTCTGTGGGGGGCGGAGCCGTCGGCGACCTCGGGAAGCTGCCCCGGAACGCCCCTTTCAAAAACTTCCATGCCGGAAGCAAGCAGACTTGATGCCCGCTCCTTTTGCCGCACCCCGCCGCAGCACACCAACGCTTCGCAGAAGGCCGGGAATGTCCAGCACCAGGCAGTCCCGTTGTGATATGCCTTTTTGCGGGATTCGTTTTCAGCTCCTTCATAGCTTCCGCAATAGGGATTTTCCGGATCGTTGAGAAGCTGACCGTTGTATACCACATGCAGGGGGTAACGGACCTTTTGATCCGCAAGTGTACGGAGCGCCCCCGGTATCAGGAGCTTTGCGGAGCTGTCGAGGATCTTCCGGCACAGTTCAGGCGTTGTGACCGCCCCCAGAGTAATGAGCAGAAGCCCGTTGGAGCGAATATGATCGTCAGGCTCCGCCTTTGAGGCGGGGCATCCCGGCGGGGCATGGAGACAATCGGAAACCCCTTCGGCAAAGTCGGGGAAGAAGAAGCGTTCAATGGCGTTCTGCACTTTGCGGGCAAGTTCTCTGTTGCCGGTAAACTCCAGCGCGGCATACCAGAGTGCCTGGATCTCAACAGGATATCCCTCACGGGGCGTTCCGGCGGGGAAATTGGTATCCATCCATGTGAAGTGGGCGGGGCTGAAAACAAGACCGCTTTCCTCATCCATCTTTATGCCGTTGGGCGTGCCTGAAATGTAGTGGGAAACGATGGAATCGAGGATGTCGGCAAGTTTTCTGCCGGAACAGAATGTTTCAAGAAGGTCTCTCTCCCCCGTTTCGGCAATGTAATCTCTCACCGCCAGAATCAGGTAAAGGGGCGCATCGCTGGTATCTCTGTTTGAGGCGTTGCCCCCCATAAGCACATTGGGGATGGTCCCTTGGTCTTCAAAGGAGGCAAAGGCACGGATGATATTTTTGCAAATGGAACGGAACTCCGGAGCTTTCACCATTCCCCGCAGGGCGATGAGGGTGTCACGCCCCCAGTCGAGGAACCAGGGAAATCCCGCAAGAACGGTGTTGAGTTCCCCCCGTTTCACGATGAAAGAGCGCATGGCGGCGATGAGGGGATCCGGGGTGTCGCCTGCGGGGGGACTCCACTGTAAAACTTCAGTTGTTTCCACAGAAGCTGTCAGGGTGAAACCTTCATTTTCTTTCAGCGTGACATGAAAATATCCGGGGCTGAAACGGTCGGTTTTGTCCTCAAGGCCGTAATATCGTTCAGCGGGCAGATCGCACATGTAGTGCCACTCTTTTTCCGGGATCCAGCTGCCTTTGCCGGTCGTGAGTGCAAGTTTCCGTTTGCCGGGGGCGAAAGTGAAGCCTTGAGGCATATCTTCCACGGCGGCGGGGAACTGCCATTCGGGACCGCTGCAGGCTTTGGTCACATGATGATTGACCCGGTCCTCCACCTCAGGGCGCAGGATAAGGGCGATAGGCTTCAATTCTGCGTTGTTACGGGAATTTGTTCTGCGGAACGTGAGCTGGCAGGTGCAGCCGGTAAAGGCAAAACGGAACTCCGCTTCGATTTCCGTGCAGCGCCCCTGACCTGCGGGGACCTGAAAACGCCACATGGCTCTGTTTCTGCCGGGGGTGAAGGAGATGAGAGAGGAGCTGTCGATTTTTCTGGAGTAGCCTTCGGAAACAAGATAGACATTGAGTCCGGTAAACATGCAGTAACGGTCAACGGGAACAGCGGGATCCGGGTTGACGGCAAGGAAACTTTCGTATTTGCTTGAGAAGTTTTCCCAGGAAGCCGGGAAAAGAGCGTAGGAACTGCCGCTGCTTGAACCGAATGGCTGAACCCCTTTTACAAGAACTTCGCCGGGGGAATACTCTTTGGGGAATGTGAATTTATCATACGGGGGCAGCTGGCAGAGTTCGCCCCGGCTTTTGCGGACTTTGCCCTTTTCACAGGATTCAAAGAGAAGTGTGAGTTTGCGCCTGACGGGGGTGTTTTCAAGGACCAGCAAAGCACCTGATGAACCGTCTTTCATGGGGACACTGCTGATGAAGCCGCTCCCCACTTCGGGAACGGCACAGCGGAACGGGCTCTTATGGGTGACAAAAAGCAGATCCCCCGCAGGAACAGGCAGAATACGGTTGTGGTCGCATTCTCCGTGCCAGACACTCAGGGGAGGGGGCGTCATGCCCGATATCAAACTTGCGAACTCACGGGGGGAGTCGGTGAAAGAAAGAGGGGGGAGTTTTTCATCTTCCAGAGGATGAAACGCGGCAAAGGCGCGTTTTTCCATAAGTTTGATCTCCTGGAGCGTACTCCAATCGGTGCCGGTCGTTTTTTCAAGCTCCACCGCAAAGCCGCTTCCGGGAGGGAGCAGATAACACAGTTCTTCGCCGTCACGGTCAAAAAAGAGTCTTTTGCCGCTCAACAGGTCTCTGCCGGAGTCGGGGAGCGTTCCGGGGAACCGGACTGGTGAGGCACTGGAACACTCAAGGTTGAGAAGCACCAGAACTTTGGAGTTCCCCTGTGCATCGCTGCGCAGCACGGCAAGGGCTTCGCCGCTGCCGGAGGTGACACAACGGAGCTGGGAGTTGCCTCCGAAAGCCGGATGTGAAGCCAGCAGGGTGTTGATTTTTTTCACCAGCGGCGAGAGGTTGTCAACTTCTCCGAAATTCAAGGCACTGTCCCCGTGAACATCGATTTTTTCTGTTGCAAAAAACTCTGCACCGTTGGCGAATCCGAAAGCACCGCCGGTTGAGAGAAGTCCGCAGACCATGAAGCGCAGACGGGCAAAGCTCCTGCCTGAAGCTGCAAGACGGTCGTTGTCGTGTGTTTCGGCAAAACTGATCAGATTGCCGTCATGGGCGGCACTTTTTTTCATCACTTCGAGGCAGTATTCGATCCCGGAACGGGAGTAGTTCTGGAAAAGTTCAGAATAGCCGCAGTCCAACCCTGCGTATTTCAGCAAACGCTCCTGCACTTCAGGAGGTCCCCCCAGTCCTTCCAGAAGAAAAACGGTGTCAGGGAACTTGCTGCGGACACGGGCGACGATGTAGTTCCACGCCGCTTCCGGGACCATGTACCCGGCATCGCACCGGAATCCGTCCACCCCTTTGCGGCACCAGAAAAGAAAGACCTCTGCCATGGTTTGCGCCACCTCTTTGCGGGAATAGTCCAGTTTGCACAGATCCGCCCAGACGATGCCCCATGCTCCGGGGCTTTCAAAGGTGTTGTCGCTCTGCCGGACAAAGAAGTCGGGGTGTTCCTGCTGGAGCTTTGAGGCCCATCCCGTGTGATTGACGGGGATGTCCAGAAAGAGTTTCCCCCGCCTGATATGGACGGCATCGAGCAGCTCTTCAAATTGTTCCATGGGGGAGACCTTGGGGTCGAATTCCCCGAGGGAGGGTTCGACGGCAAAGTAGTCCAAAGCGGCAAAGGGACTGCCGAAACGCCCCATTTTTCCATATTCCGAGGGGATGGGGTGGATGGGGAGCAGCTGAAGAATACGGCAGTTCAAGGTGCCGAAAATATGGTCCAGCTGTTTTTGCAGCTGCCGGAATGTTCCTGAGGGGGGGATGACGGAATAGTGCTGAACGTCAAGAAGTTCTGTCTCTTTTTCTTCGGGACGGCTCCGGTCTTTGTAAAGATGACGCCCGAACTGACGGACAAAGGCTGCATAAATGGTGTTTCCCGCAATGGAGGAGGCGGAAGTGACCTTGAAACGGAAATTTTCCCCCTGACACCAGATGATTTCACTGCCGTCATCGGGAATAAAACAGCACTTCCCTTCAAAAACGCCGATCTCCGTCAGGGGCAATGTGATTGAACGCTTTGCCCCGCTTCCGGGAATGAGGATGTCGTGCCAGTCAAGATCCTGAAAGCGGCAGCTTTCTTCGTAATTACGGATGATCTCAAGCCGCCGTTGACGGCAGCCGGGAAGATTGCTTCTGAAAAACGCTCTGCCGCTGACGGCGGGAACTCCCGTAAGTTCGATGGTGATACTCTCACCTGCGTAAAAAACCTCCCTGCGGGGAGTGACGGATTGCTGAAGCATAGGGAAAACAACTCCTGGATCTTTGACTTGAACACCTTATAACATAGCATCTTTCAGTTGTCAAGTCAAATATTTTTCAACTTCTTCCGGCATAAAAAAACTTCCTCACCCTGCGGCGCAGGAGAGGAAGTCGGCAGAAAATCCAAGGTCAGGCTGTCGGAGGACAGAGGACTTTATAAACCAGATAGCCCACATAAGCAAAGTTGATCCCCAGAAAGAGCGCACCTTCGGCACGGTTGATCTTTTTGCCGAAGAGCATCATCACCAGAAGCAGCAGGGCAACAACTGCCATGACCAGCATGTCGATGGTGGAGATCCCCCGGGCGGCAACAGGTTTAATCATGGGGGCGATACCCATGATGCAGAGGATGTTGAAAATGTTGGAACCCACCACGTTGCCGATAGCGATATCCTGTTCGCCTTTGAGTGCCGCCACAACAGAGGTGGCAAGTTCGGGGAGGCTCGTTCCGAAAGCCACAACGGTCAGGGCGATGACCGCTTCGGGAACTGAAAGCTGTCTTGCGATAAAGGTGGCGCTGCCCACAAAGAATCTTGCGCCGAAAACCAGAGTCAGAAGACCTGCGATGACAAGTCCGATGGAAAGAAGTGTGTTGACCTCTTTGATTTCCACTTCGTCGCCGCCGTCATCTTCGGAAACGCCTTCCTTCCGTGAGGAATAGATGGACCAGACCGTGTAAAAGACGACACCGGCAAAAAGCACTGCCCCCTGCCAGCGGTTCACACCGTTGTTGAGCAGGAAGAAAAGGATCAGCACTGCTGTTGCCGCAAGCATCAGGGGCATATCCAGCTTCAATATCTTTCTGTTGACGGGCAGGGGGGCGATCAATGCTGAAAGTCCCAGAATGAGAGCGATGTTGCAGATGTTGGAACCCACTACATTGCCCATTGCCACGTCACCGTGTCCCTTGAGCGAAGCGTCGATGCTCACCGCAAGTTCGGGGGCGCTGGTGGCGAAAGCGACCAGAGTCAAACCGATGACCAGAGGGGTGATCTTGAATTTCAGAGCGATGGAAACACCGCCTTTGACCAGAAACTCCGCTCCGTAATAGAGCATGACACCGCCGAGGATCCCCAGGGCGATCTGAATGAACCAGTTCAGAACCATTTTTAATTTCTTTCCTTTCTTGATTGAGATTTGACATCTGCATAATTTAGCACAAAAAGCACTTTTTTGCAAGATGAAGGCTCCTTTTTTGACGGAAAGAAAGGGCGTTTTTATTCCTCTTTCTTGAAAAAAATATTCTTTCGTGCTATATTACATCTGCCGGAAAGAATTTTTACTGTGCCTTTTCGGGCGTTCCGGCGAATCAGGTCCATTATTCAATAATAAGGTAAAAAAGTATGAAAAAGTTGTTGTTTGCCGCGGCTGCCGCTGCGGGATTTCTGCTGGCAGCCAATGAAGTTCCCCTCAAGGGATTTTCTGACTTGCGCTGCTGGAGACGGCAGAGTTCTGCACAACCCGTCAAGGAAAACGGAAAAATCGTCGCCGTCAAGTTTCTCCCCGGAACCGCCTCATGCGGACTGGGCAATGTGGGATATCCCATGGACGGCGGCAAGGATATCGATGCGCCTTATGAAGGAGTTACGTTTGAAGTCAAAGGGGACGGCTCCGATGAATGGGGAACTTTTACCATCGGCGAAAACCGCGGTTTCCAGTCTCATGTCTATTTCCCCCTCAAAAGCAAAGAGTGGAAGAAATATACCTTCAGCTTTGCCGACATGGCTCCCGGTACGGACTACACCTCCGGACTCAAACCGGTGATGCCTGTGACCCGTATTTCATCCATTTCTTTCGGCGACAGCTGGCGCATCACATGGTGCAACGCCAAACGCAAACCTTTCTCATATCAGGTGCGGAACCTTGCGCTTTTGAAAAAGGCTCCGGCAAAGTATGACTACAACAAATATACCAAAGCCATGCTCCTTGCCGATGTGGTCCAAAAGATGAAAAAAGGTGAAAAAGTGCTGATTTCCTGTTTCGGCGACTCCATCACCGCCGGAACCGGACTGAGAAGCACTGAAAAGCGTTACGCCGTTCTGGTTGGCGAGATGCTGGCTGCCAAATTCAAGAACCCCGCAATCAAGGCGGAGTGTGTCGCCGTGGGCGGCGCCCGGACCAAAGATTCCATCGCCTGGATGGATCGCGATTTGACCAAAGGGATCCCCCAGGTGGCAACCATGCTCATCGGCTACAACAACCGTTCCGGCGGTCAGACCGCAGAAATGTTCAAAACTCAGCTTGAGATCTGGGTCAAACACCTTCTGGCGCGGACCGGAGGCAAATGTGCCATCCTGCTGATCCCCACTGTTCCCGGTGTCCCCCGCTGGTACGCTCAGGACGATATGGCGGCGGCAGTCTATGAGGTCGCAGCCAAATACAACTGTACCGTCGTCCCCATTGAAAAGCGCATCAAAAAGATGGGGCCCATGGAGTACCGCAAGTATCTCAGCGACGGTGTCCACCCCAATCAGGCGGGACACAAACTCTTTGCCGAAGAGATCGTGAAACACTTCAAATAAGTTGTATTTTTCGCAAAAAAAACTGCCGCTTTTCCCTTGAGGGATTGCGGCAGTTTTTACTTTTACTTTGACTTTTTGTGTTACAAGACCTTTGCCTGGGTCCTGTAATACATATTGCCCAGTTTTTCCAGATCTTCGCACAGGACGAACATGGCTCCGGTCCGCAGCGTGCCTTCGGCTTTGAAGATCTCCTGCAGAGCTTTCTGGATCGAATTGACCGCCGGAAGTTCAGTGGGATCCACATCCCCTCTGCCGAAAGCAAAGAACATGCCGTCTCTGCCCTCTGCCCCCCAGCGGATCATGGGAATATTGAAAGTTTCACACCTGAATCTTGCCATATTACCCTCCGGAAGGAATTTTTCCAATGCCGGATTAAGGATCCAGGAACCGCAGACGATCATGGGGATCTCACGTTTGAGGTAACGCTTGAAAAACTCTTTTGCCTCTTTCAGGGAACTCAGCACATCATCCCACCCCATACGCTGTCCGCCGGGGATGTGAATGCTGGGGACGATATCCCAGGGGGTGCAGACCGGTTTGAATTCACGGCGGTCGATGGTCAATGTCTCGTTGACCCGTGCCAGACCTTCAACATTGCAGGGAATACCTGTGATAAAGTCGCCATCTTCCTCAATAAAGGATTCGATCACCGCATCATCCCCCAACGTCACAAGACCTTGGGCGTTGAATTTCATCTTCGGGGAAGCAAGAATGGCGAAAACACCATCGTCGTTGCGGAATATGAGGGGCGCCCACTCCGGAATACGGTGGATGAGATATTCAAACCTGCCGATACGGTAAAGTTCGCCGTCGCAGTGGAGCTGGAGCCAGTAAAGCTGCTGCAGAGAGTGACCGGGAATATTATTGTGTGCAAGTTTATAGATCTGCACCGTTCCGCCGATCCATTGGAGCGCATCCGTGGCAAAGTGTTCAGGGATATCCCGCTTTTTGCAGTTTTCTGCGATCATGGGGGCGCAGCTCAGTGAAGCGATCAAGGCGGCGATACCCTCATCTTCGCCCCACACCTTGCTTGCCAATGCCGGGTTGAGACGGAGTTTCAACACGTAACTCCCGTAATAAAGGATGAACATGTAAAGTGAATGTGCTTTCGAGTTATTGCACTTTTCAAAGACATTGCGGGCGCGTTTGATGATCTCCTCTTCATCCGCAGGGATTTGCAGACAGGGCAGATACTTTTTCAGATACTCTTCAGAAATGAATTCCGGAACTTTTTCGCCCCAGTTTTCAATGATTTTCTGCCAGTGATCTTTCAAAAGGCTTTCAGCATCGCATGAAAGTCCCATTTGCGAACAAAATTCTTTGAGTTCCATAATTTTTTTTTCCTGTTGAATTAACCGAAATCGCCGCCGTAGATCGCATGATATCCGGCACCGGGAGGTGTCCCCGGAACGCCGTATTCCATTTCAATAAGCTCTCTCACCCGTTCCATGCCCCATTTTTCCGCCTCTTTGACAGCCTCTTTGTCGGCATCGAAAAAAACGATATTGGAGGGCAATTCCTTTTCAAGCGGGGCGGCGGCGCCGATGAGGGCAAAGGCATTTTTCCAGTTGCCGTCACAGGTTTCAACGGCGGAGATCTGACGCTGTTTTCTCCCCCGTCTTCCCAGAGAAAATCCGGCAAGTTCGCCGTTTTTCTCTATTTTGAGGGCAAATTTGCCGAAACGCTGAAGATTGTTTTCCAGAAGTTTCTTCCGGTCCATGCCTGAATTTTTGAAGTCCATTGCGGCGATGGCATCAAGATCCGCAAGCGTTGCCGGAGTGATCTCAATGTCACTTGCGGGGAATTGGGGCTTTGCAGAGGCAAAGTAGCTCATGGTGCGTGTGGTGACAAATCCGATCTTGCTGTAAACAAAGCTCCCCGCAGGTGTGGCATGGAGCCTGAAAGTCTTGACCGGCAGCGTATCAAGAATATGGCGGATCATCGCCGTCGCGATCCCCCGTTTCCGGTAGTCCGGATGGACGATCACCATATTGATAAAGCCCATGTCATTGTAAACCGGGGCGCCTGCTGTTGCGATGATTTCCCCCTTTTCCTCAACGCAGATCATCTTGCACCAGGGGACTTCGATCATAAAGCGGCAGTCTTCAATGGTCTGGTTCCAGCCCACGAGAGCCGAAAGCTCAGAGAAGCGCAGTGCATCCTGCAAATTCATTTCTCTTATGTTCATGATATCAGAAAACAACTCCTTTCAGCTGTAAATGATTTTACCTTTTTTAATGACCGCAGAGATTCCGGCAGCCGGGGTCGCCGGAGCTGAAAAATCCCCCTTGCCGTCAATGGTATCGGGATCAAAAAGAACCATGTCGGCGACTTTCCCCGGGGCGATGATGCCGCAGCTTTTCAATCCGAAGATATCAGCCGTTTTCCCCGAAACTTTGCTGACGGCATTTTCAATGGAGCCAATCAGGTCAAGGTTGAGGCGCAGAAAGCGGGCAACAGCTCCGAATGAACGGGGATGTGTCTGTCCGAAACGCAGATCCGGGGGCAGGGCGTTGCCGTCGCTTCCGGCGACACAGAAAGGGAGCGTGACGATACGTTTCATATTTTCTTCACTCATAACGGCAAACGCCGCCTGAGTATTGACCGGATCAAAGGCGAGGATCTCAACCACATTTTCAGCCGCATCCCCCGGAATATCTGAAACACACCTGTTCCGGTAGGAGGCAAAGCGGGGATGGGGAAGATTGACCAGACGGCACCGTTTCCAGTATTCTTCATCTTTTTCCTGACGGAGCGCTTCAGCAAGAAGCACTTTTTCCTCCGTGGAAGCAAGAGTTTTTTTCAACGTTTCATCGTCAAGTTTTTTCCATTTTCCGGGCAAGGCGACGCTCAGCTGGGTCATGGATTCGGTGTAGGGATAGCGGTCACAGGTCACGGTCAATCCCCGTGAACGTGCCTCTTCAAAAAGTTCAAGCAGATCGTCCAGTTTGCCGAAGTTCTCTCTCCCCGCCGTTTTCAGGTGGCTGAAATGAAAATGTTTCAACCCCGCTGCAAGGGAAAGTTCGATCATTTCAGAGGCGCTTTCAATAAGTTTGTCACCCTCGCTCCTCAAATGGGCGGTACAAACTTTGCCGTGCCGGGCGGCGACTTTCATCAAAGCTGCGATCTCCTCTTCGCCTGCGAAGATCCCCGGGGTGTAAAGAAGTCCGAAAGAAAGACCGGCAGCTCCCGCAGCAAGTTCCCTGTCAAGGAGCCGGCACATGCTGTCGATTTCTGCGCCTCTGATCTCCACATCTTCATAGCCGCAGCAACCT
Organism: Victivallaceae bacterium; assembly: GCA_045654705.1. GTDB lineage: Bacteria > Verrucomicrobiota > Lentisphaeria > Victivallales > Victivallaceae > UBA1784. The sequence continues at coordinate 3,264 of JAZONY010000022.1, read as the reverse complement.
GCACGGAGCGTGTTGTGACCGCACAAAGGAACAAGGTCCATGAAACTTCCTCCCGTGCCGCAGAAATCAAGATATTCAGCGCAGCTTCCCCAGGTGATATCAACGCCGTAGTTGCCGTAAAGGGATTGCAGATGAGCGTGGTTTTCCTGAGTGACAGGAAATGCTGAAAGTCCGCAGTTGCCGCAGATTTCCGTTGTCACGCCCTGAGAGATCTTGCTGAAACACTCCGGCGCCGCCAGAGCAGAGATATCCGAGTGACCGTGGGCGTCGATGAAGCCGGGGGCGAGAACAAGTCCTCTTCCGTCGATCTGCCGTTCAGCAGAACAGGCGGAAAACTCTTTTTCCACAGCGGCGATATTGCCTTCCTGATCTGCAAGGCAGGCGCATTTTTTCAGGGGCGCATCTGTTCCCGATGCCAGCCAGATATTTTTTATAAGTAAAGAGCCGATCATAATATTGGGTTATCCGAATTCATACATGGGTATAAGATAATGCCGAAGTTTGCAAAATTCAAACTGTTTCAGCAGAAAAACTCTTGAATATTCACTGAACAAAGGCTATATTAACGCAGTTGCCCTTTATAGAGAGGCCGTTCTGAAATTTTTTGAAATGACCTCTGAAACAGAAAAAACTATCAGGAGATAAAAATGTTTGATTGCGGACTTGGAACTTCTCTTTCCTCCCTTACCGATTATATGTTTTCCCGTGAGCTGATCGCCGCTTTGCGCGATTCAGAAGTCAAAACCTTTGAACTCAACGCCCAGATGTTTTTTTATGACTACGACCATGCTCTGCGTGAAGAGTTCAAAGCCATGCTCAAAGAGACGGGCAAACGTGTGATTTCATTCCACATCCCCTTTGCCGGGTTGGATGATCTTTCGCATCCCGACGAAGCAGTGCGTGTGCGTGCGGTTTCCAGATACCGCGCCCATTATGCCACGGTGAAAGAGTTCTGTTGCGAATACATCGTTCTGCACCCCTCCTGCGAGATCCGGACCAATGTCAAAGCCGAGCGGGATGAAAGGATCAACCAGCTCCGCAAAAGTCTGCTCGAAGTCGAAAGCGAAATGAAAGAACTCAATGTCAAAGTCGCACTTGAATTTCTCCCCCGGCTCTGCATCGGCAATACCCTGGCAGATATGGACCAGATCCTTGAGGGGATGAACGAAGAGATTTTCGGCGTCTGCTTTGATGTCAACCACATCATGAATCAGTACCCGCTTATCCCTGAAATCACCCGGAAATTGGGCAAACGGCTTTTCACCACCCATATTTCCGACTACAACGGCATCGACGAATGCCACTGGCTCCCCGGTAACGGTGTCATCGACTGGAAAGGTTTCGTTGAAGCGTTGAAAGATATCGACTACAAAGGACCTTTCAACTACGAGATCCGCCAGCAGGAGGGGACTTTTGAACGCAAAGTCAAAACTTTGGAAGAGAACTTCAATTTCATCAAGGCACTGGCATGAAAACACTTCAGGATTTGGCGAAAAAGAGCCGTTTGTGGTATTTCTTTGATTTGATCTGTTCCATACCTCATCCCTCCGGACACGAAACTGCACTTGCGGCACGTCTGGCGGAAGAGGCGGAAAAATCTTCATTGCAGGTGAGACGAGATGCTTTCGGAAATTTGCGTATCGACCGCAAAGGTTCCCCCGGATACGAAAATGTGCCCTGCATCATTTTTCAGGCTCATCTGGATATGGTTCCCCAGAAAGCACCGGGAAGCACCTTTGATTTTCTGAAAGATCCCCTGAAAGTCCGGATCACCGGAAACCGTATCCACTGCGGCGGCGAAACTACCCTCGGAGCCGATGACGGAACCGGTGTCGCTCTCGCCATGGAGCTTCTCACCGACGAAACTTTGAAATGCGGTCCTCTTGCCGCCGTCTTCACCCGAGAGGAGGAGATCGGTCTCAACGGCGCCCGTGCTTTGTCAAAAGAGTTTCTTCAGGGAAAATATCTGATCAATCTGGACTCCGGATGCGACCAGCTGTTCTACGCAGGATGCGCCGGAGGCGTGGAAAACTACGGTATCTTCACCCCCGAATATGAAAGTACTCCCGCCGGAAAGGGCGTAAAGATCACGATCGAAGGACTTGAGGGGGGACACTCCGGCGTTGATATCCACCTGAAACGGGGCAACGCCCACAAATTCCTGGCGGGATTCCTTGAAAAGCTGGGTGAGCGCATCAGAGTTGTCTCTTTTGCCGGAGGCAGCGTTGTCAACGCCATTGCCCGTGAATCAGAAGCCGTCGGCGTGACCGGAGTCGATCTTGCCGAAGTTCAGCAAATGGCGGATTGTTATGCAGGAGTACTGAAAACCACTTTCAATGCGCCTGAGGGCTTCGGGATCAAAGTCAGCGAAACTGAACTGCCTGAAAAGGTTTGGAGCAAAAAGTTCCAGCAGGAATTTGTGACCATGCTCGTCACCCTGCCGGACGGCGTTTTTGAATACTCCGCCGAGTTGGAGTGTGTTGAAACCAGCTGTAACATCGGCACAGTTCAGCCGACCGCTGACGGAAAGCTGAAAGTCGGTTGTCATCCCCGTGCTTTCGACGACAGCAAATGGCAGTCGGTCAGCCGGGCGAACAAGGCACATTTCCAAAAGTTCGGAGGCATTTTTGAGGAGGAGGGCCCCTATCCCGGTTGGAAATTCAAATCAGACTCCAAACTTCTCAAAGCCGGAGAAAACGCCTGCCGTAAAGTATACGGCAAAGAGATCCCCGTGCGCGCGATCCACGCCGGACTTGAACCCGGCATGTTCACGCTTGCTGCGCCCGACCTTGAAATGCTGTCATTTGCGCCCATGGACCACCACTGTCACACGACGGAGGAGTATTTAGAGATCGACTCCATGGAAAAAGTCTCTCATTGGCTGCGTCAATTGGTCCGTGAGATATCGTCAGATTTGGGATAAAACCCGAAAAAAGCGAAAAAAAAACGTCAAAACAGCTTGAAATAAAAAAGCAATCATGCTATATTAAGTAGTAACAAGGGGCTGTAGCTCAGTTGGCTAGAGCGACACGTTCGCATCGTGTAGGCCGTGGGTTCGCCTCCCATCAGCTCCACCATAAAAATTTCAAGCCGCTCATTGAGCGGCTTTTATTTTTTATGGTGGAACGAAGCCGCAAGGCTTCACTTCACGCGGCGGCAGCAGCTCTTCACTCAAAACCGAAGGTTTTCTTCACATCTTCACCAATTCCAGTAAGCCTTGCTTGTGAAGACGTTCGCTCTGCTCACTTGTGAAGCCGCTCATTT
>JAZONY010000021.1:0-20844 GCA_045654705.1 Victivallaceae bacterium | reverse complement strand
TCCAGGAGCCGTCGGCGTACTTGCCCATAACGGCGTTGCGGAAAGCCTGCTGGAAATAGAACTGGCTGACCGGGGTGACGCTGGTTCCGAAACCGCCGCGGGCGACGACTTCGCGCATCTCGTCGATGCAGGCATCGTATTTGTCGAGGATGTTGTTGTCACGCAGCATCTGGGTATTGGCAGTGAGAGCTCCGCCGGGCATGGGGCTGAAGATGATCTTGGGGGAAACCTGCATGGATTCGGGGGGCATGAAGTATTTTTCCATGCACTTTTCAAAGACCTTTTCAGCGGCGAGGATCTTTTCGGGATCGACGTCGAGGGTGTACTCGGTGCCGCGGAGCTTCTGGTACATGACCAGGATGTCAGCTTCGCAGGTACCGCCGGAGAGAGGACTCATGGCAAGGTCGATGACATCGGCACCGGCTTCGATGGCAGCCCAGTTACAGGCAACAGCCATACCGGCGGTGTCGTGGGTGTGGAACTGGATCTCGATGTCGCTGCCCAGCATCTGACGTGCCATCTTGACGGTTTCGTAAACAGTCTGGGGAGTGGAGGTGCCGGAGGCATCTTTGAATGCCAGAGAGTCGAAAGGCACGCCGCTGTCCAGAATGGCTTTGAGGCTGTCAGCGTAGAACTGGGGGGTGTGAGCGTAGCTCTCGGTCAGTCCGGGAGCAAGACCCATCATGGTCACAGTGACCTGGTGTTTCAGTCCGGCGTTGTGGATGCTTTTGCCGGAGGGGATCAGGTTGCGGACGTCGTTCAGGGCGTCGAAGTTACGGATGGTGGTGATACCATGCTTTTTGAACATGCGGGCATGGAGGTCGATGATGTCGGAGGACTGGCTGGAAAGACCCACAACGTTGACACCGCGGGAAAGGGTCTGCAGATTGACATCGGGACCCACCACTTCGCGGCATTTGTCCATCATGTCAAAGGCATCTTCCTGGCAGTAGAAATAGAGGCTCTGGAAACGGGCGCCGCCGCCGATTTCGATGTGGTTGATACCGGCTTTGACAGCGGCATCGAGAGCGGGGAGGAAGTCTTCGGTTTTGACGCGGGCGCCGAGACAGGACTGGAATCCGTCACGGAACGAACAATCCATGAATTTGATTTTTTTCATTTTGCTTTATTCCTGAAATTTGATAATAATGTTATTTCTTGATCATTTTTGCCACAACAGCAGCGGCGACAGCAGCGAGCTGGGCATCAGCAGAGCTGGCAGCGGGCTTTTTGGCGGCGGGTTTCTCGGCAGCGGGGGGATCCAGCAGCGTGGCGAAGGGGCGCAGAACCACCTCAAGCACCTTCATTGCTCCGATCATGATGACGAGGAAGACGTACACCATGCCCATTCCGAAGACCATCAGCTTGAAGCCGCCGGCCATCAATTCTCCATAGTCCATAATTTTTTCCTTTTATTTTAGGCTGAAACACTTGTGTTTTTTGCACCGGAAATTTCCACCCTTCCGGCAATAACTTTAATGATGACTCATGTTTCAAGCAATTAAACCGTCAAATCGAACTCTTGTCAACGGAAACATCCCCGCAGTTGAAGCATTTTCTTTCCATGCCCCCCGCTGCGGAAACAACTTCCATCACCATTTCGCCCTCCGGCGTCACATCTGAAAAGATCCCTTCCCAGCGTTTCCCTGCGGCATCGGTCACGGCGATATTTCTGCCGATGAGTCTGTTGCAGGAACGCCATTTGGCAAAAACGGTGTCAACAGAGTTTAAATACATAATATAGCACCCATTCAAAGATTTTGCCAATAGATTTGTAATAAAATCCACATTAAATTCTTTTCGGGCGATGATCTTCAACGAAGTTGCCCTCTGGCCCACGCCGTCGAGTTCCTCTGAAGAGGTGTTGACATTGAGTCCGATCCCCAGTGCCACCCCGGCAAGTTTTCCCTTGCGGATGACCCCTTCACCCAGCAGTCCTGCCACTTTGGCTTTGCCGTAATAGAGATCGTTGGGCCATTTGAGGTAGAAATGATCATCATCGGGGAAAAGGGACTTCACCGTTTCCATAAGGGCGACCCCGCAGAGCATTCCGGCATGGAATCCGTCGGGAACGCTTTTGAAGCAGAATGTGCCGCAGAAGTTTTTGCCTCTGGGGGCGACCCACTGTCTGCCCAGCCGACCTCTGCCCGCCGTCTGGAACTGCGCCGTCACCAGAGCAAGGTCAGGAAGCGTGTCAAACTGCTCCCTGACCCATGTGTTGGTGGAGTCCACCTCGTCGAGTTTGAGGATGAAAGGCTCAGTTCCGGGTGTCACCTGCCAGCTCCTTGTTCTGGAACGTTGCCACAGCCCAGGCGGAACCGAGGATGATATAGATCACCAGATACAATGCGGCATCAATGATGTATTGATTGGGGATATGCCGCTTCACCGCCACAGCATCCGCCAGCCAGAAGAACTGCCAGTTGGGGAAGATGGCGTAAAAGACGGCAAAAACACCGTTGAGAAGCGTATTGTCTGTCGTCCTCTGGAAAAGGAAGCTGGAAACCAGTCCCGCGAAGAAAAGTGCCGTGCAGATGCAGAGGTTCGGCACAATGTCAAGGCGGGTGGCAAAGACCACCGCAAAGGTGGACATGGTGACAACAGCAAAGTTCACCAGCACCAGTGCCTTGGTGAGGTCACGCAAGCCCAGTGCGGGGTGTTCCCCCGTGGCGTAGCAGTAGATGGCGAAAAGGGGGATCACCACCGCCGTCGCCCAGGTGGCGGCTTCGGGGAACGAGATCCCTTTCAGGTAGTTGGCGAACATCCCCACGACGGCGCCCAGAACGAGGAGTCCCAGCATACCGAAGTAGAGTGCCATTTCAAAGCGGAACTGGTCCGTGGCGATGAAAACCGAGATGAATGTGGCAAAGTTGCAGAGTGCCACAAACAAAGTTCCCGCCATGGCGATACCGAGGATCTTGCCCAGCACGAAACTCCACCTTTGGATGGGTTTCGACATGAGGAGCAGCACCGTGCCGTTGCGCATTTCACGCGCCACGGTGTAGCTGCTGCACAGCACCGAAACGATCAATCCGAAAAGCAGCGTGGTCGCCATGGAGCTGTCAACCACAAGTTTCAGCTGTTCGGAAAAGACAAAGATGGAGGCGGAAGGGTAATGGGCAATGAGCAGCAATGCCGCAAGAAGCATGAGGTAATAGACAGGTTCACGCAGGGATTCCCGGAACGCATTAAAGGCGATCTTCCACAAATTGAACATCTTGCGAATACTCCGTGTGAATAAGTCAAAGGACCTTTTTACTTCTCTGAAACTTCAGCGGCAGGGACCGCAGGCTTGGCGGCGGGAGCTTGAGCGGCAGGGGCGGAAACCGGCTGATAGGCACGGTCAAGTTCGCGGCGCAGCTTGGGATAGTTCCGCTTGAGGTTGCTCAGATTGAGCAGATAGGTCAGCTCTTCGGCGACCCGTTCCCACTCCCCTTTGATGCGGATCACGGGGATATTTTTGTCGATCATGCTCTCAAACTTTTCAGGCACGCAGTTGGTATCCCCCAGGATCACCACACGGCGGGCGCCGGAAAACTTCACCCATGCGCCGAACTTGTCTTCGCTGAGCGCCAGACCGTCGGTCTTGGGCATGGCGATATAGCAGTAATTCTGCTTGCTGTTGGCGGCGGGGACGAGGATGTAGGGCTGACGGCTCTCATTCTGGATGAGTTCAGCCATGAGACGGGGGCTTTTGTAGTTGCCGGTGACGACGACGGTCTCAACGGCGTATTTGTTGCCCCGGACAAACCAGCCGGCGGCGGAAACATTGAGACAGACACAACTTACTGCACACAGCAGCACAGCTTTGAAAAGATGGTTCATGATCGTTCCTTTCATATAATGACGACGGTTGTTTCTTTAAATATAATGCGCTTTTTCCGATTCTGCAAATCAAAGAGTGAGAAAATCACGATTATTTGTCAAGGAGTGCCGTAAATTCGGGGAAAAGTCTTTCGGCGTTGCCGTGCATGAAATCCTCTTCCGAATCCTTCCAGTTGTAGGTTTTGCCCACCTCTTTGAAAAACATCCTTGTAAAAGTGGCGATTTCCATGATCCGGTCCCAGAAGCGGGGAAGTCCGTAGAAGCCGTCACAGGCGAACATCATCCGCTGTGAAAAGGTCTCCCCGTAACAGGTGCGGCGGTCAAGATTGTGGATGAGCCAGTCGTAGTCCACAAGTCCCGTCACGGTGCAGCTCACATTGCGGTAGTAGAAAAGGGATTCAAAGAGTTCGTTGATCCACGGAACACCCTGATGCCCCTGAATGAGTTTCAGCTTGGGGAAGGCATCGGCAATGCCGTCGAGCATGGAGGGCTTCATGTTGCCGGGACCGGTTTTGACCGGCATGGTCAGCTGTTCACGGGTGCGGTGCGAGATGATCCCCACGTGAAAGAGAATGGGCATCCCCAGTGCTTCGGCGCGCTCGTAGATGGGGAAATAGCTCTCATCATCATAGGGTTTTGGGGGGCGGATCGCTTTCAGTGCGGCAAAGCCCTGTTCTTTCATGCGGTCCACCTGTTCGGGGCCCTGAAAGTAGTCGATGAAGCCGAAAGGCACGAAAAAGCCGGGGTAGCGTTTCCCCACTTTGAGGACCTCATCGTCCCCTGCAAAATCAAATTCGGGAACGTAAAGATTGAGGGGCAGCAGCCACACCTGTTTGACCAGACCGGATTCCGCCACTTCGTCCAGATGTTTCAGGTCGTAGTTGCGGTAAAGATGGGCATGGGTGTCGATAAAGTATTCCATTGATTTTACTCCTTTAGAACTGAGGTTTCTTCAAGATAAAGTTTCCACGCCCGGCGGTAGAAGTTCTCCACCCGGGGGGTCCCTGAGCCGAAAATGCCTGAATCAAAGAGCTGCATCATCTCTTTTTCATGGCTCAGCAGCTGGCGGATCGCCAGAAAGAGACGCCGTTCCTCCACCGACGATGTTTCAAGCAGCCGGGTAATGACTTTGGGCGCACGGGGCTGGCGCATCCATATATACATGAGGTCCAGGGCGTTGAGGCGCGCCCTTTCCATGAGGGAGCTTTCTTTCACGTTCCTCTGTTCAAAGAGTTTGTTGTCGGTGAGGAGCTGGTAGAGTTCCTTTTCGGGGTTGATGAGTTCCAGTTCGGTGATGAGGTTGAAAAGGTCCTTCTGCTTGCGTTTGAAATCTCCCAGACGGCTGCGCAGATAAACGCCCCGGTCCGCCATGGATTCAACGATGCCCCCCACGCAGTCCGAGGAGAATTTGGAGATCACCGCCGCCCACTGTTGAAGCAGAGCTTCGGCACCGGCAAGCCCGCACATTCCCAGGAGCGCACTGAGCAAGGCGTTGATGGTAAAGGCGATAGGGATCGCAAGCGGCACACGGAGCCAGTTCCCTAAAATCGCCTGAGCGGGGAGCGCCCGCAGCAGGTTGTGGGTGGTGATGTAAAGACCGTTGGCAAGTCCCATGGTGCTGTAAAGGAGCATGGGATTGTTTTCGGTGGTGATGCCGAAACACTGGCGCATGATCAGATTTTTGACCACAAAATCAAGGAGCGGCACCGAAAGTCCCGTGAAAAAGAGGGAGTCCGAAATACGCTGCCATGAGATGAATTCGTTCCACTTCAACAGGGGGGAGGAACGGAACGTCCCCGAAGCGATACGGAACTGGATCATGTTCCGTACCAAGGTGATACCCAGCCAGATGGGCGCACCGAACCAGGCAAGCACCCACCATGAACCTGAAAGGAAAAAGGTGAGAAATGCCGCCGTGAATCCCAGACATATCTTGAGAGCGATCTTCAAATTACTGTTGAGATAGTGGTAGAAGTCAGCAATTTTCCCGGGAATCGTGCTGCCCTTTCCCCGGGAAGCGGGGCGGCGGCAGACACCCAGAGAGACCAGATTGCCCTCTTTGTCAAGGGTTTCTGCGATGTCGGCGCACTGCCATGAACTCTGTTCCGTCCGGGGGATGAACCATTTGGGGGGCAGAAAACTTGTCTGCTTGTAAACCGTACTGCGCACATTCAGCACCGGACGGAGATTTTCTTTGCGGATCTTGCGCCTGACAGAACTTTCAAGGGTGTCCAGCACCGCAAAGCCCATGCCGCCTCCTGCGCCGGGGAGCGCCGCCTTGCCCGCTGAATCGCTGCCCACTGCCGCCCCCAGAGGGGAACGGGCGTAGAAACTCATGAAACGGGGCAGATGACGCAACACCCGCTGCATGTCGGCGATCATTTTTTCACGGTCGGGTGCAACGGAGCTTTTAAGTTCCTCAATGGCACGGAGTACCAGAGATTTGAGCTTCACCACGTTCCCGGAGTTGAGGGCGTGGCGCAGTTCGTTGACCTGGGCGTTGCCTCCGTCAAGGTGGCGCAAATGGTCCTTGAGGTTGAAGATCTCAAGGGTGGTGATGCCCCCCTCGCATCCGAAAAGAATGGCGATGACATCGGCAAGAGAAAGTCCGGTCAGATTCAAGGTCAACCGGAAACTTCTGGATTGTTTCCGCAGTTCCCCCGCCAGATCACGGGGCGAAAGGCGCATGAGCCGGGGCAGTTTCCCGGTATCGGCGGGGACCTCATCGCACAGATGCTGTTCAAGGAAGTTATTGCGGATATTGCCGGGTGAAAGGCGTTTGAGATGTTCATTGACAGCTTTCAGCCGTTTGAGCTGCGCTTCATCCGGTTGTGTGAGCAGTTCAAGGCTCTGCCCTTCTTTTTCAAGGAGTTCCCTCAGGGAGCTTTCAATAAACTCCGCCGCATGGGTCACGGAGGGGCGTTTCCCCGGAGGCAGAAAGGCACTGAAACTGCCGTCGCTCAGGGGGGGAAGCTCCGTCTTGTAAAGGGCATTGAGCCTTTTTCTGCCCTCGGCGTTGAAGCGGTGGAGTATGCCGAAAATCAGCGAAGTGTGGTAAAGGGCAGACTCCTCGCATCCGCTTTTGAAACTGTTGTTGAGTTCGTATTTGAGGAAATCCAGAAAGTCGTCGGCACCGCTGAATCCTCTGGGGGTCCAGATGAGATCGGCGAAACGGTTCCGGTGGATCACCCGGAACTCGATACCGATACGCAGATCGATCCCCATGATGGCGGCGCTGCGCATCAATTCAAATGCGCCCTCGGGGGGGACCTGATTGTAGAAGATCACCTGAAGTTTCTGGATCCCCTTGACCCAGGCATCCATAATGAGGTGGGAGGGGGATTTGCGCCCCTTGGTGTTGGCATCGTGAACGTGGTAATCAAAGGTGACAGGCGTGCTTTTTTCGGGCATTTCAACCAGCTGGAACCGCTTGAGCTGCTGACGGATGAAACGGGGATTGCCCAGAAGTGCCATACGCAGATCGTGGGCGGCACGCAACGCCCGGACACCGTCGTGACGGAGACGGCACAGCTCTTTGGCAAGTTCCGTCAGGACCCGTGCGGTGTTGTATTTGAGGGGCACATTGAGCCCTTCGCAGAGTTCATCTCTCAGAAGTGCGATGGCATCAAGGCGTCTCTGCACCGCTTCGCTTCCCGGCGAAAAGTCTTCGAGAAGCGTCATCACGCTGCGGACGATACGGCAGGACCTCGGCTCCACCAGTTCCAGGATCCCCCTGGGGTGGAGTTCGGCTGCGCCGCCTGAAAGTTTCCGGCTGCGGTTTTCTTCTCCGGCTTGCAGAGTTCTTTCGACCAGTTCTCTGTCGCCGGGATCAAAAAAGATTTTTTCCCATCTGCTCACGGTTCAACGGCTTTCCGGAAAGAGTGCGGTAAGATCGAACTCTTTCACCAGCTGGTCCATGACCCTTTTTTCGGCGGCGCGCATGGAGCGTGCCGTTTCCTCTTCAAGGTCATCCTCACCTGCGGCGTGGAGCATACCGTGGACGAGGTAAAGTGCCAGCTCAAAAGAATAGCTTGAATTTTCCCTTTCCTGCCCCTCACGGGCGGCGGCATCGGGATTGACGATGAGAATGAGTTCGGGATCTCCGGGGAAGAGTCCCTCGGGATCGTCGAACCATGACAGAGTGATGACATCGGTGGTCCCTTCGTGACCGACGATATCGGCGTTGTAATTGGCCATGGAACGGTCATTGGTAAAGAGCAGTTCCAATTCCCACTCCGTATCAGGCAGCCCCGCAAGGAGCGCACTGCGGCGGAGAAATTTCTCAAGCTCAGCGCGCTTGGGGGCGGGATGTTTTCGATTGTTCCATTTGCTGTGCAGCTGCTTCATTTATACTCTCCGCAGTGTAGGCGATGCGCCCGTGGTGAATACTTATCAATGTGGCGATAAAACTTTCCTTGACTTTGTCAAGCTCTCTGAGACTCAGAATGGAGTTCCGCATCTGGCGTTCCTTGAAACGCCCCAGAAAGATCTCACTGACCTTGTTCCGGATGGCGGCGGGGTCCTGATGCTCCAGGGAGCGGACCGCCGCTTCGCAGGCATCCGCCAGACTGAGGATGGTCAGCTCCTTTTTGCGGGGGGGGAGACCTCCGTAGCGGAAGATCTTCTCATCCACGGTGCCGTCGGGATTTTCAGCCTTGGCTTTGGCGTAGAAGAAATAGACCAGCGTATCCCCGTGGTGGGTGCGGATCGCATCCCGGACCAGACGGCAGAGACGGTGGGCGCGGGCAAGGCGCAGTCCGCCGAGAACGTGGCCCAGAATGATCTGCGCACTCTGGGAGGGGGCAAGAAGACGGTGGAGTTCGCTGCTGCGGGCGTTGTTTTCGATGAAATACGCCGCTTTTTCCAGCTTGCCGATATCGTGGAAAAGTGCTGCGGCTTTGGCTTGCAGGGGGTTGGCGCCGATGACTTTGGCGGCATCTTCCGCCAGAGTGGCGACGGTCATGCTGTGGAAAAGAGTTCCCGGAGCCTCACGCTTCATCCGTTCCAGAAGCGGATGGTTGTAGTCGCAGAGGACCATGAGGGACATATCGGTTGAAACATTGAAAACAAGTTCAAAGAGAAAGATCAGCACCAGTGCCAGAACCGCTGAGGTAAAGGCGTTGACACCTGCCACACAAGCAACTTCCGCAAGTTCCCGCCATGACCGGGGTTCGGCCAAAATGGTGTCGCAGTTCAATATGAGCATGAGCAGCACGGTCCCCGCAAAGCTGCGGACGAAAAAGGTCCGGTAGTTGGTCACTTTCCGCACCATAAGTCCCGTCAGTGCCGCCAGAGTGAAAAAACGCAGCGCCGCTTCAAAAGGATGGGCGGGCGAAAGCATCAGCACCGTCACCGTCACCGTGAAAAAACTTGCACACATGGCGGCACGGTAACTTGCCAGCACCGTCAGCATGATGGCGCAGAGGGGGATCGGCAGGAAAAGCTGGAGCGAAAGCGCCGTCACCGGGTTCCCCAGACGGCTGGCGACTGCGGTGTTGAAAAGTTTCATGGCGGCGTAGTTGGCGACCAGCGAAAGGCAGATGATCGCCCCCGTAAGCATGATGCGACGGTTTTCATCCAGCAGTTCGGGGTAGGTGCGGTAGAGGAAAAAGATGGTGACGCCCAGAAGCAGCAGACTCAACACGGTCCGGTAGATGACCACAGGCTGCAGTTCGGGGGTGCTTGCGCGTTCAGCGGCGACAGCCAGTTCCATGAGTTCGGGGGTAACGATCTCGCCGTTTTTGATGAGGACCTCCCCCCGGTGGATCTGCCGTGTCCTGGGGCGGAATGTTTTCAACGCCTCCGCCCGGGCGATTTCCCGTTTGGCGTTATCCAGCTGCAGATTGCCGTCGCCGAAAATGTGGAGCAGAATTCTGCGGAATTCAAGGGAAACAGGGGTCGCTCTGCCGGGGAAAAGTTCAGCCGTAAGGAGCCGTGCCGCCTGACGGGAATCGGTCATATCCCCCATGCGGACAGCTCCGCGGACACGCTCACGGCTGTCGATGGTCCGGACAAGGGTGGAGACACGCCCCGCCTCACGGAGCCTGACCGGCATGATGCCCTCAGAGAGCATCTCTTTCCACTTGCGCTGGAAATTTTCGTAGTTCCGGTTCTGCTTATAGGCAAGGAAAAGCGCCATGAGCAGCGACTCCGACATGGAAAATGTCAGTTCGGAAGCAAGAGAACCTTTGAGCAGTTCATATTTCCGCTTGTGATTGACCGCATCGGCACGGGTTTCGACACAGGTGAAAAGGTCGGTCAGGTCCCTCTGGATCTCACCGGTCCGCTGAGTCTGGATGCGGCAGAAAAGGGGAACACGGTCAAGAAGCTGTTTCTGCCGTTTCTCATTTTCCCTTTTGTTGGCAAATTCAAAGTCCGCAGGGGCGGTGAAATCCCGGAGCGCAGGGGAGCCGGGGGTGATATCCTCGGCGGAGCGGGCGCTTGTGACCGAAAGGGTCAGCAGTACCGAGGCGGTGAGCCATGTGAGGACGATGGTGAGGATCCACGGCGCAGGGGAAAAATTGAGCCGTTCATCCATAGGCGTTCCCCGGAGCAGATAGCGATCGGGAAGCTGTCTCTTCCTGAAATTGAAAAGCCAGTTCAATATGGGTTTCATGGTTTTTCCGTAAATCCTTCCCCTGAAGTATAATGGGTGATAATGGTCTCGATCAGTCTGTGGCGCACCACGTCGCAGGGTTTGAAAAGGGCAAAGCCGATGCCGGGGATATTCTGCAAAGTTTCCAGAGCGTGTTTCAGTCCGGAACGCTCATTTTCCCGCAAGTCGGACTGCTGGGGATCCCCCGTGACCACGCAGCGGGAGCCGAACCCCATACGGGTCAGGAACATGAGCATCTGATCGACGGTGGTGTTCTGGGCCTCGTCAAGAATGATGAAAGCGTTGTTCAAAGTGCGTCCCCGCATAAAGGCGAGGGGAGCGACTTCGATGACGCCCTTTGAGATCAAGGTCTGCGCCTCTTCGTAAGAGAGCATGTCGTACAAGGCATCGTAAAGCGGTCTCAGATAAGGACTTACCTTTTCTTCCATTGAACCGGGCAGGAACCCCAGTTTTTCTCCGGATTCCCGGGCGGGACGGGTGAGGACGATCCTTGACACATCCCCTTTGAGAAATGAAGCCACCGCCATTGCCATAGCCAGATAGGTTTTGCCGGTCCCCGCAGGGCCCACGCCGAAAACCACTTCGCACTCCCTCATCTGCTCCACATAGGAGTGCTGGCGCAGGGAACGGGGCATGACGCAGGGCTTTTTGGGACTGACTTCGAGGCGGTTCTTCCAGAACTTCACGGGGTCCCCGGGATTTTTACTGCGGTAGGAGCCGCAGAGAAAATCAAAATCCCGCTGGGTGACAGGGGATTTACGCAGTTTGCAGAGGGCGCTCAGATCGGCAAAAAAAGCCTTGACCAGAGCGGCAGTTTCAGCAGAACCGTTGACCGTGACACAATTTTCCCTTGCAGAGACAGGGACACCAAAAAGAGAAGACAAAGTACGCAAATTGCGTACTTCGTCATTGGCGCAGAGTTCATTGACGCTCAGATTCCCCTCAAGGAAGAAACGGTTTCCCGTTCCCTGCCCTGAGGCGGAAAAGGCTTCAGACTCCCTTGTTTCCGGGAAAGGCTCCCTCATAATTCAGGGATCACCAGACTCATACCGATACTCAGGGAGTTGCGGTTTTTGAGTTTCTTGGAGTTGGCTCTGAAGATCACATCTTCCATACTGGCTTTGCCGTAGAACTTCTGAGCGATGCCGCCCAGAGTATCACCGGGTTTCACCACATAGAGTTTGCCGGTGTTGTCGCTTTCGGGGGGCAGGGGAGTTGCCTCTTTGCTGCTGTCAGCTTTGGCAGGAGCGGCATTTTCCTCCTTTTTCTCCTGAGGAACGGGGGCATCTTTTTCAGTGTTTTCAGCCTTTTCAGGAGCTTCTTTCACATCTTTTTCAGTTGGAGCGTTCTCTTTTTCCGCCTTTTTCTCATCTTTGACGGGGACCACGCTCACATTTTCGCCGTCGGCGGCACGGTCAACAGCCTTTTCGGGATCATCCACAGGCTGGACAGCAGCTGTTCTGGCACTGTTGGCAGCGCCGGCATTGCCGTTGTAGACTGCCGGAGCAGGATTCTGAGGCGCTTCAAAGGATCTGTAATTTTCTTTGAGGTGTCTGTACCACTCCTCTTCCTGAGATCCGCTCCGGACCTGAGCCAACTGAGGATCGCAACCGGTAAGAAACGCCACAAGGGCGGCACCGCCGCATACGCTTGTCAAAACTTTGTTCATCTTCCTGCTCCGTTATATTGCTGAAATTTCAGATATAGATCAATCTTCAAACTTTTTGAACAGCAAAGCTCCGTTGTGTCCGCCGAAGCCCAGATTGCTGTTGAGTGCCACTTTGACCTCCATTTCCCTTGCGGTATTGGGGGTCACATCCAGATCGCACTCGGGGTCGGGATTTTCGTAGTTGATGGTGGGGGGGACCACGTTGTTGACGATGGACTGCACGCAGACGATGGATTCAAAACCGCCTGCGGCGCCCAGTCCGTGACCGGTCACACCTTTGGTGCTGCTGACGGCGACGGTTTTGGCGGCATCGCCCAGGGCAGCTTTGATGGCGAGGGTCTCAAACTTGTCGTTGAGTTCGGTACTGGTACCGTGAGCGTTGATATAGCTGATGTCAGCGGGGTTGATACCGGCATGTTTCATCGCCATTTTCATAGCTCTTGCGCCGCCGTTGCCGTCGGGGGCGGGGCTGGTGATGTGGTATCCGTCGCCGGAAAGACCGTAGCCGATGACTTCGGCAAGGATGGTGGCGCCCCGTTTTTTGGCATGTTCAAGTTCTTCGAGGATAAGGACACCGGAACCTTCGGACATAACGAATCCGTCACGCTCACGGTCAAAGGGACGGCTGGCGTGGAGCGGGTCATCGTTGCGGGTACTCATGGCTTTTTCGGCGCAGAATCCGGCGATACCCAGTTTGCTGATAGAGGCTTCGGCACCGCCGCAGATCATGATATCGGCATCGTCACGGGCGACCATCCAGTAGGATTCACCGATGGAGTGGCATCCGGTGGCGCAGGCGGTGACGATGGCCATGTTGGGACCTCTGGCTCCGTAGCGGATGGAAATATTGCCGGAGGAAATATCAGAGATCATCATGGGGATCATCAGAGGGGAAACACGGCCGGGACCTTTTTCAAGGAGGACCTTGCACTGTTCGGTGATGGTTTCCAAGCCGCCGATACCGCTTGAAACCAGCACGCCCACACGGTCGGGGTCAACATTGCCCCATTCGCCGTTGGTGGGGAGTCCGGCGCTTTTCATCGCCTCGTCGGCGGCAGCGATAGCGTAGTGGCAAAAGAGGTCCATACGCTTGGACTCTTTGAAAGAAAGATAATTACAAACATCAAAATCCTTGACTTCACCTGCGATGCGGGTGCGGTATTCACTCACATCGAAACGGGTCACAGGACCGAGACCGCAGCGACCGTTCACCACAGCGTCCCAAAAACTCTTCACATCATTACCGACGCATGAGATAACGCCGCATCCGGTTACAACAACTCGTCTTTTATTCATTCAAGGACTCCAATGAGCAACAATTATTGACTGTAAAAATTAAAACCCCGCTCCCGCCGGGACAGTTTCAGAATCTGCCCTGACCGGCGACGGCGGGGTCTGCGCTTGAAAGAGCTGCAGTAATACGAAAATTACTCAGCCTTGTCAGCAAGACGCTTTTCGATATAGGCGATGGCATCGCCGACGGTGTTCAGACTGTCAGCGTCCTCATCACGGATCTCAGCGCCGAATTCTTCTTCCAGAGACATCACCAGTTCGACCTGATCGAGAGAGTCAGCGCCGAGGTCCTGGGAGAACTGGGCATCATCGGTGACCTGATCTTCGGAAACGCCGAGGTTCTCGGTCACGATACTTTTGATCTTTGCGCGGATTTCTTCCTTGGTAAGTTCAGCCATTTTCAAAACTCCTGAATTTTTTAGTGTTTCTATTCTTGTCAAGAAACGTTTAAGACTTAATTATCTTTCGGACAAAGAGAATGTCCTTTATATAATATTGCTCCGTTTCTTGATTTTGTCAAGTATTTTTTCTTTTTTTTTCCGTTTTTTGCGTTACATCAGCATTCCGCCGTCGATATTGAGCACCTGACCGGTGACATAATCGGCGTCAGAAGAGCAAAGGAACGCCACCACATTGGCAACATCTTCGGGCTTGCCGGGACGCTTGGCGGGGATGACCAGCATGAAGTTGTCACGGACGGACTGGGGCAGCTTGGCAGTCATTTCGGTCTCGATGAAGCCGGGGGCAACAGCGTTGACCTGGATGTTGCGGGCGCCGTACTCTTTGGCGGTACTCTTGGTAAGAGCGATGACACCTGCCTTGGAAGCGGAGTAGTTCGCCTGTCCGGCGTTGCCCATGCGGCCCACCACGGAAGCCACGTTGACGATCTTACCGGCGCGCTGACGGCCCATGGGGGAAATCACAGCCTTGGTGAAGTTGAATGTTCCCTTGAGGTTGACGGCGATCACGGCGTCCCACTCAGCTTCGGACATACGCATGATGAGGTTGTCTTTGGTGATACCGGCGTTGTTGACCAGAATATCCACTCTGCCGAAGTCGGCGATGACCTGTTTGACAGTGGCATCGGCATCTTCGACTTTGGCGACGTTGGCGGCATAGGCACGGGCTTCGTAGCCCAGTTCGGCGAACTTTTTGGCGGTAGCTTCAGCCACATCGAGCATGATGTCGACGATAGCGATTTTTGCCCCTTCTGCGGCGAGGCGCAGAGAGATGGCTTCGCCGATGCCTCTGGCACCGCCGGTGACGATAGCGACTTTATTGTCGAGTTTTCCCATGATTTTATCTCCTCTAAGATTATATTTGGGGATCAGATATGGATTCAGAACTGGAATTTTTCCAGAGATTCTGCACTGTTGATGTTGGCGCTTTTCATTTCGGGGATGGTGCGCTTGAGAAGTCCGGTAAGGACATTGCCGGGACCGAATTCGATCATCATTTCAGCACCGGCGGCGGCGGCGGAACGGACACAGGACTCCCAGCGGACGGAGCCGGAAACCTGAGAAGCAAGATTCTGCTTCATTTCCTCCACGCTTGCGGGGGCGGCGGCGGTGAAGTTCTGATAGACGGGGATCTCAGGCAGAGAAAGCTCCGTTTCGGCGAGGACACCTGCCAGAGCCTTCCCGGCGGGCGCCATGAGACGGGAGTGGAACGCCCCTGCCACCTGAAGTTCGATGACCTTGCGGTAGCCTTTGCCTTTGAGTTCGGCGACGGCGTTTTTGACCTTTTCCTTTTCGCCGGAAATAACGATCTGACCGGGGGAGTTGTAGTTGGCGACATCCACATCGGCGTTTTTGCACGCTTCTTCGATGACGGCAGCTTCGCATCCGAGGGCGGTCGCCATGCCGCCCTGAGTATTGCGGCAGCACTCATCCATAAGGTCGGCGCGTTTCTGGAGCAGTTTCAATCCCTCTTCAAAGGTGAAAGCCTTACCGCAGAAAAGTGCGGCATATTCACCCAGACTGAGACCTGCGGCGGCGACGGGCTGCGCTTCGGGGAACTTTTCACGGAACGCCGCAAGTGAGGCGCAGCTCATGGTGTAGATGGCACTCTGGCAGAAGCGGGTCTCAGTGAGCTTTTCGGCGGGGCCGTTGAAGATCACATCGCTCAGGCTGTAACCCAGCACCTTGTCGGCACAATCGAAAAAGGACTTCGCCACGGGGAAGGCTTCACAAAGATCTTTGCCCATGCCGACACTCTGGGCGCCCTGTCCTGAAAAAACAAAAAAAAGTTTCATAGGGAAAATTTTCTCCGATGAGGGGGAAACGTGCAGCGCAAGACCACTGTTGTCAGGCGGGGTCCGTTCCCAAAAGGTTGTTGATCATCATAATATAGCACCAAAAAGTGTCAAGTTCAAGTTTTCTTTGCGCCGCAGAGTCATATTTCAGGACCCTGCGCCGCTTTCCTTTCAGAACAAAGTTCCGGGGAATGCCCGCTTGAAGCATCCTGCCGCAAGCCACCCCTCTCTGCCGTTGATACGGACACGGTAAAACCCTGAATTTTCACGGCTCAGCACTTGACCTTCGCCGCCCCCCTGAAGTGTACACTCCACACTGCCGCTCTTCCGCCCGGGGAGCGTCCGCAGTTCGGCTTTTGAAGAAGTGACGATGATCCTGTCGGGGGCGTAGGTGCTTTTCATCTGACTGAAAGCGCAGAAAATGAAAAGCAATGCCGGCAGCAGCATCCCCGCCCCCCAGCTTGCGGCGGCGGTGTTCCCCAGCTTGCGGCGGAACGCCCACAGCAGCCAGATGATCGCCCAGCAGAATGAAGCCATGAGCAGATAGCGGTCAGGACGGATCCTGTCCCGCAGTTCTCTGAGTGTGGAGGAAAAACTTTTTCCCCCTGAACCGTTTTCAAAGAGCCGGTCGTTGACCAGCTGAAGATTGGCGCGTATCTCCCCGTCTCCAGGGTCGAGAAGTGCCGCAAGATTGAGGGCGTAACGGGCTTCGGGGAGATCGTTCAGGTAATAGTAACAGTTGCCGCAGTTATAGAGCATGGCGGGGTGGAACTTCCCCCCCTTGCGGGCAAGACCGCTGTAAACTTCTGCCGCTTTCGCCCAGTTGCCCTCGTCGAAAAGGGTGTTGATCCCCTGTCCGGAAAGGGTGAAAACAACAGTACAGACCAGAAAGAGCGTGAGCTTTTTCAGGAGTTTGAGCAAGGCGGTGCGTCCGGCGGGGGAAAGAAGTGTTTTTTCCTCCGCATCGGGGCGGAAACTTGCGCTTTCCATGTTTGAAAAGTAACGGCAAAGAACACTGTCATCCATTTTTCCTGCGATCTCACCGGCAGTTGCTCCGGCGGAAAGTCCCAGAGCCTCACCCAGAAGGGGGATGAGTTTGCTGCGGAACTCAGGCGTATCCCCCTTTTCCCGGAGCATCGCCGCCGCTTCGGCGAGAGCTTTTTTCAACGCTTTCTTCCGTCTGAGTTCAGGGGAGTTCGCCTCTTTTTCACGGCGGCGGAAATAAAGTTCCAGCCCCACAGCGGCGGCGGGGACGAGGAAGGTGAAAAAGATGATCCAGAGCAGATTGTTCTCAATAAGGGTGGGGGAAACTCCTTTGCCGGGAAGTCCTTTCTGATAGTAAAGGCGTGGGGCGGCAGAGTCTGCGCCCTCACTGACCGTCTCCCGGAAAACGGAAGTTTTCGCACCGGGAACCGGGGGCAGGGGGGAAGCACTTTTCGTGACGGCGGCTTTGAAGTTGAGTTCTTTCACCACATACGCCCCCTTGACCGGATCGAAAAAGCAGGGAGCGATTTTCAGCTGCGCCTCCCCGTGTTTCAGGGGAACGAGGGCGTATTTGGCGGTGATCAGCCCCTCTTTGCGGCTGATTTCGGGGGGATAAACACGGAAATCCGGGAATTTGAGTTCCGGCGCACGGAACTGTTCGGCGCCCCCTTTGCCCTTGAACTCCAGAACAAGTTCAGCCACCTCCCCCTGATGGAGCGTACCGCTTGAAAGAGTGCCGCTGATCTGCCAGATGCCTGTCAGCGAGGTAAAAAATGCCCCCTCCGGCACCGGGGGAAGTGCCTTGACCGTGAGAGGGGAAGCCGGAGCGAACTCCACCTTGTAAGGCACGGTGCGACCGGAAGAGAAGAAACTGCTGCCGAAAGTGCCGAAAAAGTCATCTTCATCGGGGGCGGCGTTCTGCTGGACAACTCCGATCTGCATGACTGCCGCCGGAGCAAAGTTCCCCGGCGCAAGGACACGGCACTGTGCTGTAAAACGGTAACGCAGAAACACCTTTTTGTTTTCCACCACCTCATCGGGGCGTTGGGAGATTTGGAACTTCACCCTGCCGTTCCGGTAGTTGAAAGTCCTGAAAACCGCATTGCCGGTGTTGAGAAGTTCGGGGAAGTAGGAAATGCGGATCTGGGAAGAATACTTCTCTTCCACAAAAAGATCGCAGTAAATCGTCACTTCCTCCCCTGCCCACACCTCTTTTGCAGAACCGGCAAAGGAGATTTTCCCTTTGACGACATCGCTGAGTTTCACCTCAGTTCCGCTGTTTTTTTCACGGGGCAGGACGTTGCACTCCACCTCCTGGGTCCGGGCGCTTTCATTGCCCGCCGTCACCTTGAAAGGGGGGATGACCACCTTGCCCTCTCCGGAAGGGGCGAGCATAAGCACCCGGGTGTGGGTGACTTTGCCGTTGATGCTCTGCATTCCGCTTGAAGAGTACCCCTTTTCCCACCGTGCGCCTTTGACTTCGGGAAAATCTATGGAGGTGATCTGTTTGTCTGAAAGGAGCCTCAGCTGAATGAAGCTTCCTGACGCCACATTGCGCCTGACAGGTTCGATCCTCACTTCCAAAGCGCCGCAAAGGCAGATGGAGTTGAGGAGGAAGAAAAGGGAAAGAATGTATTTTTTCATAGGATATCACCAATCTTTTTCGATCTGAGGTCTGTTCATACGCATCTGTTTTTTGAGGGCATCCCGCAAATTTTTCTCTTCTTCGCCCATAAGTTCCAGCATCTGTTCTGCGCCCATTTTCTTATCATCTGTTCCGGAGTTCCGGGGCGCGCCCTGCCCTTTGGGGGCATCAGATTTTGGGGGCATCTTTTCCTCCTTGCCGGAGTGCTTTTCCTTATTTTCAGAAGATTTGCCGCCGGAACTGTTTTTCTTCAGCTCATCGAGGGCTTTGCGGATATGCTGTGAACTTTGTTGATCCGCCCCTTTCTTTTTGGCATCGGCGGCTTTCTGCAACTCCTTTGCGGCGTTGGCGGCGGATTTGGCAAGGTCGGACTGCTTCATCTGCTGCGCCTGATCTTGAAGTTTCTGCGCCTCTTTCTGCGCCTGATCTATGGAACGCTGCTGCTGCTGACGCTGCTGACGGTTTTGCGGCGCGGAACGGTTCTGCTGCTGCGCCTGCGAGGTCTGATTTTGAGCTTTCTGCTGTTGTTTGAGGAGTTCTTCGATCTTCTTGCGGAGTTCCTCAAGTTTTTGGCGTTCCCGGGCAAGGAGGTCCAGATTTGAAGCAAGTTCAGAGGGGAGTTTTCCGCTCCCTGCCGCACAGCTTGCGTAAAGTTCTTCTGCGCCGTCGGCAAGTTGGAGTGCCTCATTCACCTTGTTGAGGGACTCCTGCAATTTCCCCTGTTTCAGCTCGCCGTTCCCTGCGGCACTTTCAGCAAGGCACTTTTTGTGGAGTTCCACCCCCAGATTGTGGAAACTGCGGCTTTTGAGGGCATCAGGAGCTTCCGCAAGAGAGATCACTTTGCGGTAAAGCTCCTCAAAACCGGACTTCTTCTCAAGCTGGAGCTGTCTTGCCCGGTTGTAAAGATCGTAAGCATTTTCACTTCTTTTCACCTCACCGCTGCCCTGCCCCAGAAAAAGAGCCGCCACGAGAAAAAGGAGCTGTACCTTTGCTTTCCCCCTTTCGGAAATCAGCAGAAAAAGAAGCAGGAAAAACAAGGATGCAGCAAGAAACTTGGGAAACTCCTCAACAGGCAGACGGCTTGTGACACGCTCCCCCTTTCTGCGGTCAAGTCCGGCAATGGCACGGCCGAGGGTGTCAACGCCGGGATCGGTAACAGAGGTGCGCAGATAGATGCCGCCTGTGGCGGAAGCAAGGGAAGCAAGTCCCTTTTCGTTGAGCTTTGTGAGGACGATCTTCCCCTCTTTATCACGGAGAAGGGCACTTTTCCCCGGTTCAACGGGGATGACGGAGCCTTTGGCGGGGTCGCCGAAACCCACGGCAAAGACGGGGATCTTCTTCCGGGCAAGTTCAGAGACGACCTCAGCCATTTTCCCCTGCAATTCTTCGCCGTCGGTGAGCAGAATGATGCCCCGGCTGCCGGACTGGGAGCCTTCAAAGGCTCTGAGGGCGGTTTTGAGGGCGCGTTCCAGATTGGTTCCGCCGAGGGGGACACTGTCGGTGGAAAGTTCGTCCACATACTCCTTGAAGGTCACGCCGTCCGAGGTCAGGGGACAGCTCAGATAGGCGTTGCCCGCAAAGGGGATAAGTCCGAAACGGTCCTCCTTGTGCCTGTCGGCAAGTTCCCGCAGCAGAAAGGCGGCATGGCGGAGCCGTGAGGGGGCGATGTCGGTACTGTTCATGCTCCGGGAGACGTCGCAGAGGACAAGAAGGTCACGCCCCGTGTTTTTGAAAGGCAGCAGACGGGCGTGGAAATAAGGACGCCCCAGTGCGATGACAAGAAAGACCAGCGACAGAAAAAGAAAGATGTAACGCCACACCCGGCGCACCTTTGAAAGATGAAGTGCCTCAGGGGAATCGGCTTTTTCCCCCAGCAGCTGAACAAGGATCTTTTTGCGCTTCACCGCAGCAAGCACCGCAAAAAGCGGTATCAGCAGACAGGGAACAAGCAATAAATAAAGCCGGTCAGGCTCAATAAAGTTCATCTCTTCCTCCTTCTCCTTATTGAAGTTGCATTCTCCATCTTGAAAATATAGTATGAATTTTGCAAAAATCAAGTTTTCAATCCCGAAAACCCCGGGTAAAACCGGGATTTTTGCCCTCCCCCCTGTTTTCGGCATCTGCGGCGCACCCAACACTCATGCACAAACAGAGCGTTTACCAGTACTGAGGGGTTTGGTTATCGGTCATACTTTGGGTTGTGCTTGATTTAGTGAGGTCCGAGGCGAGACAGTCATACTTTTGGGTGTGATTGATTTACTTTGGTCTGCGGAGTTGGGGTAAAGACAGCGCCAGCGCTTTCTTTCCCCCAAGCCCCCATTCTTTGCGACCTGTGGGGCGTGTTGTTGTGGTGCAACTGTGATACTGGTTTTGGGAAGGTTTGGGGCTTCGACAAGTGTGGTACAAGGCTTCATCTCAATTACAGCGCCCCCCGTCGACAGCCTGCGGCTGATCTCAGGGGGGCTTAGATGCTCAGGTTTCACTCCATTCGCCCCGAGATGACTCGGGGCGACCCCTGCGGAATACCGCAGGGGCTTATTCCGCTCCAACCTTGCGCG
>JAZONY010000020.1:0-15178 GCA_045654705.1 Victivallaceae bacterium | reverse complement strand
TGAAAATACCATTTTTCAAAAACACTGTCACCAACTATTTTTCCATGTTCGTCCGTCTGGTGCAGGGGATCCTTGTCACCCGGTGGCTCATCACCCATCTCGGCGAAGCTCAATACGGATTGTGGGTCATGTTGTGGAGCTTTTTCAGCTACGCCCTTCTCCTTGATCTGGGGTTCGGCGTGGCGGCGCAGAAAGTCACGGCCACAGAGTTGTATAAAAAAGATATCAACAAATACAATCATACCATTTCCAGCATCTTTTTAAGCCATGTGAGTCTTGCGCTGCTGATCCTGCCTCTGACCTTTGTCGGGATGTATTTTGTCCGGGAACTTTTTCATCTGCCCCCGGATGCCACAAAAGAATATATCTATTTCTGCCGTGAAGCATTGCTGTTGAGCGGTCTTGCGGCAACGATAGTGTTCCCCCTGGGCGTTTTCCCTGAAATATTGATCGGACTGCAGAAACTTTATGTGCGCAACTACATCATCATTATTTCAAAATTGATCGAATTTACCGGAGTTATCTGCATTTTTGCCATGGATTGGGGATTGTTCAGACTTCTGGTTTTCGTCATGCTGGTCATGGGCGCCACCCAGCTGGCAATGATGGTTGCCGTGTGGAAAAGCATCCCGGGATTCCGCATACGCCCGGCATTTGATAAAGAGGTGTTCAAAAGCATCTTCCATTTTTCAAGTGCCGTTTACATCATTTCCATCGGGCGTATGATCTGGGAGCGCGGCATGTTCCTTTTGATCAGTATTTTCTGCGGACTGACGCCGGTGGGTATTTTTCAGCTGGGCAGCCGGATACCCTTTCTCATCCAGCAGATCGCCTTGCCCTATGTGGAAAACATTTCCCCCATATCAGCGTTGCTCCACAGCCGGAAAAGGACCATGCATCTGGCTCAAATCCTGCTGCGTGCCATCCGGTGGGTCAACTTTTTTGCTGCGGGAGCAACGATCATGGTGATGATCTATGCCCCCAGAATCATTCTGCTGCTTTTCAATGTTGACAGCGATGAAGCGGCTTTCATCTGCCGTTTGATGGTTCTGTTTGTCTATTTTCTTCTGGTCTGCCGGATCATTCCTGAAAAGTTCCTTACCATGGCTGAGGAACATAAATTTCTTGCCAAAGTGCAGAGTTTTGAAAGTATTTTCTTTATTGTGATCTCACTTGCAGGTCTTTGGATCAAACCTCATGAACTTATTGTTGTGGGGGCAATGATATTGACCAAGGTGATCGGAACCGTGGGGTTCATTCTGCCCCATCTGATCAGGCGGACCGGTATGAAACTCCATGTCCTGCTTTTGTTTTCTCTCTTTGAACCGGCATTGCTGGCGTTGCTGACAGGTGTGATCTGTTACTGGCAGTATTATTTCCTGCGGGGACAGCTCCATGAATTTTTCCTGCTGGTTCTGGCGGGGATTTCCGGTGTGCTGATCTATTTCCCGGCGCTCTATTATATGATGTTCGACCACGCCGAAAAGATCCGTGCCAAAAGGATCATCCACAAATTTACCGGAAAACTGCGGAGGGCGTAAATTATGGAAATGCGTTTTGAATATATCGACGGCGTTCTCATTGCTCATGTGCAGATGTTTCTGGATCAAGTCGGTGCGGAAAACTTCAAATATGTTTTGAGCGAAAGGATGAAAGCAGGCGAAACGATCGTCCTCGATCTTGAAAAACTGGTCAATATCGACAATTACGGGCTGGATGCTCTTCTGGCAATGGCGCAGAAAGCTCTGGAACATGATTCCCTCATCAAGCTGGCAAGGGTCAGTACCGATATGAAAATCGTTCTGGATATCACCAAAGTTTACCGGGTGTTCGATATTTATGCCACTGTTGAAGAAGCCGTTGCAAGCTGTCAGGAGAAAAAAGCATGATCTCTGTATTGATGCGCTCTCACAACGATATAAAATATATCCGGCAAACTGTCGAAATGCTCCTTGCTCAGGAGCTGGAGGAGGAAATGGAAATCATTTCCTGCGATGACCACTCCACCGACGGTACGGCGGAGTATCTTGCCGCGCTCCCCCAACTCCGCCGGATCGCCCCTCCGGAAGGAAAATATGTTCCGGGGAAAACCTTGAATCACATGGTAAATGCGGCAAAGGGGGAAACGATCGTTTTCAACAACAGTGATGCCATCCCCCAAAGCCGTGATTATCTGAAAAAACTCACTTTGCCCCTGAAAGACGGGAATGTGGATTGTGTTTTCGGCAACCAGATCCCCCGGAAAGAGGCGTTTTATGTGGTCCGCAAAGATTATGAACGGGCGTTTGGGGACGGTTCGATCGCGGCAAAGTGGGGGAACTTTTTCTCGCTGGTTTCCTCCGGATTCCGGAAACGGGATTTGGTTGCAAAACCCTTTGATGAGCAGATACAATATTCTGAAGATGCCCATTGGGTGAAACATAATGATGCAAAGATCTTTTATGTTTCAAACGCCGTTGTGGAACACTCTCACAACTACACCTTGCCAGAAGTGAAAAAACGTTTTTTCAACGAGGGCGTTGCCGATAAACAAATGGGTAAAAAGCCCATGAGTTTTCTGCATTGTTTCCGCTCGATTGCCGCCGAAACCCTGCGGGATTGGCTCTATCTTGTCAAACACAGGAGATGCAAAGAATTTTTCTATGCACCTGTTTACCGTTATATACAGAAATTCAGTTACTACCGGGGGACCCAACAATGAAAATCGCTCATATTGTCCGCCGCTTTACCTTTTCGGAATGGGGGGGGACTGAAAGTGTCGTCTGGAATATCGCATTGCAGCAGAAATCGCAAGGACTTTCTCCGGAAATCATTTGCACTGCCGCTTTGGATCATGTTGAGTGTGAAGTGATCGACGGCATAACCGTCAAACGCTTCCCTTACATTTATCCCTATTTCCCCATGCCGGAAAAAGATAAACTTCTTCTGGATAAAAAAGGAGGAAATCCTCTGACACCGGAACTTATGCGGTATTTGAAAAATGGAAAGTTTGATATATTCCACATCCACGCCGGAGGCCGGATCGCAAGTTATGCCATCCAACAGGGGAAAGCTCTGAATATCCCCTGTATCATGAGCTTGCACGGCGGCGTGTGCGCTATTCCTGAAAAAGAAATGGAGCTGATGCTGAAACCTTTGAAATACAAATTTTCTTACGGCGGCATCATTGACTGGTTCTACAACGTGCGGCAGGCGGCTGAAAGCCAGGCGGATCTTCTGCTGGCATTGAGCAAAGAGGAGCTTTTTAAACTGAAAGCCCGTTATCCCGGCAAACGGATCGAACTCTTTCCCAATGGTATCCTGCACAGAGAGCTGCCGGAAGCAGGGGATTTCCGGAAAAAATATGGTATTCCGGAAGATAAAAAGGTCATTCTCTGTATTTCCCGTATCGATTATCAGAAAAATCAGAAAATTTTATTGGAACTCCTCACGGCTCATCAGGATTCCCAGGTGCTTCTCATCGGCCCTGTAACAGCCGACTGGTATTATGAAGAGATCCTTGCGGCGGCTGAAAAAATGGGCGTCAGGGAGCGTCTGACCGTGATCCCCGGGTTGAAACCTGACAGTGTGGAACTTTTGCAGGCGTTGAAAACCGCTTACTGTTTCATCCTGCCCAGCCGTCATGAACCTTTCGGTATTGCCGCTTTGGAAGCATTGGATGCCCAAGTGCCTCTCATCGCCTCGGCAGTTGGCGGTTTGAAAGATTTCCTTATTGACGGGAAAAATGCCCTTTTGTTTGAAGATAACAATGCCGCAGCTCTCCTTGAAGCCTACGAAAAAATCGAACTTTTACATGACGATCTGATTGCAGGCGGCATGGCAACGGCTCAGGAGTTCAACTGGCAGAACATCGCCGCAAAACTGACCTGTATTTACCGGGAGCTGGTAAAATGAAAAAAATCCTTTACATCGGTCAGTACAACGGTATTATCGGCGGCATTGAGCGTTATATGCAAAAGAGTGCTGAACTTTTGCGTAAAAACGGCTTTGAACTCCATTACCGCTATATCGAAAACGGAGGCAGAGAGCAGGAACACTTTGCGCTTGCCTTTGACACTATCAAGCGTTTTACTCCCGGTGATGAGATACTGCAAAGTGCTGATATGGTGATACTTCATAATATTATTGATGTCAAGTATCTTGAATTTCTGCCGGAAAAGAGGAGTTTCTTTTTTGCTCACGATCACAATATATACTGCCAGCGGCACCACTATTACATGCCCATTGGCAGGATCAATTGTCACAGGGCACGCAATCCTTTTTTCTGTCAGCTCTGTTCCCTCGGCAGGAATCCTGCGCCGCCGCTGGAAGAGTACCGCAGATTTCCGGCACTGGTCCTGTCGGATTTCATGGCAGAAAACCTGCGTAAAAACGGTTTTGAAAAGATTTTCAAACTTCCACCATTCATCAGGGCTGTGGAAAAGGAACACACGTTTTTACCGGATGGCGTCTTGCGCATACTCTTTCTCGGGCAGCTCATCCGGGGGAAAGGCGCTGATTTGCTGCTGCAAGCTCTTTCCCATTTCACGATCCCTTTTCATTGTACCATCGCCGGTGACGGCAAAGACCGTGCCATGTTGGAACAAATGGTCGATGAATTCCAGTTGCGCTCCAAGGTCAGCTTCACAGGTTTTGTCAGCGACCCGGAAAAGTTGTGGGAAAACTGTGATCTCTTTTGTTTCCCCATCCGCTGGCAGGAGCCTTTCGGACTGGTCGGTCTGGAAGCAATGGCACACAGGATCCCCGTTGTCGCCTTTGATCTGGGCGGAGTCAGAGAGTGGCTCAATGACGGTGAAAACGGTTTGCTCGTACCGGAGAAAAGAATAGTGAGATTTTCCGCAATGATGGAAATTTGCGGAGTGACGCCCTCTCTCCTTGAGCGTTTGGGCAAAGAGGCTTTGAAGTCGGTAAAAGAAAAGTTTCCGGAGGAAAATTTTGTGAATAATTTCAATACCCTTATGGAGAGTGTGAAATGAGAATACTCCTTTCTGCAATTCCTTTTGATAATGGAAAATCGGGTATTTCAGTTTATATCCGCGAAGTGGTCAAGGCTCTGAAACAGCAGGGCCATGAACTGACTTTGATCGTTGAAGATGACGGCGCAAAAGAGTTTGAAGGATTTGAACTCATCCGGATAAAGAAACGCCGCGCTTTGTTTTCAATGCTTTACAGTTTGTTCATTCTGCCCTGGCGGATCAACTGGAAAAAGTTCGATTTCTGCATCATGCTTGCTGCAAACAGGCGTGTTTTCTGCCGTTATCCGATTTTTACGGTGGCGGTGGTCCACGATCTCTCCCAGTACCATGTTCCGGTGAAATATGACCGGTTCCGGATGTTTTATATCAAAAAGGTGCTGCCCCATTATGTCCGGAAAGCACAGGGGATCGTTGCCATCAGCCAGTCGACCCGGAGTGATTTGATCAAATATTGGCATATCCCCGAAGAGAAAATCACCGTGGTCTACAACGGTTTTACGCCGCCGGTAAAGGTTGAGACAGAGAAACTCAAGCAGATCCTTTATATTTCACGCATCGAACACCCCGGGAAAAATCACCTGAACTTGCTGAAAGCCTTTGAGCTTCTGCCGGAAAAGTTGAGAAACGAATACACTCTTGTCATGCCGGGCGCCCCCTGGAACGGGGCTGAAAATGTTTTTGAATATGCAAAAAATTCCCCCTGTGCTGATAAATTCAAGTTTACCGGATTTGTGGATTTTGCAAAAATCCCTGAACTCTATGCCCAAAGTTCCATGTATATATTCCCTTCCAACTTCGAGGGCTTCGGACTTTCTCTGCTTGAAGCCATGCACGCCGAACTTCCCTGTGCCTGTTCCAACAACTCCTCTCTGGGCGAGTTGGGGGAGGGCGCGGCGGAGCTTTTCGACCCCTCATCCCCTCAGGCGATCGCCGATGCCATGGAAAAGATCCTTGGGGATCCGGAGCATCAGAAAGAGTTGAGCCGAAAAGGCAAAGACAAATCCGCCAAATTCAGTTGGCAGAATACCGCAACCGGATTGGTCGATGTTTTTGCCCGCAAGCAGGCGGTGATTTTCGGTGTCTCATTCTTCAGCGGCACCATGGCTGAGGCGCTGGAAAAAATCGACAATCTCGTTAAAAGCAGGCAGAATCATCATGCGGCATTTATCAACGCCCATTGTTTGAATATCGCCTGTAAGGACTTGGCATACAAACAGGTCCTCAACAGGTGTTCTGCGGTGTTTGCCGACGGCATCGGCGCAAAGATCGGCGCAAAGATGTTGGGCTACAAGGTTGAGGAAAATGTCAACGGGACCGATATGTTTCCCCTTCTTGCCCAAAAGCCTTACCGCATTTATCTTTTCGGCGGCGCCCCCGGCGTGGCGGCAAAGGCGTTGGAAAAAGCCCAATCTATCAAGGGAAATGCACAATTTGTCGGATGTGCAGATGGATTTTTCAAGGAAAAAAGCGAAGAGGAACTTTTTGCCGAGCTTAAAGAACTGCATCCTGATCTTATTCTGGTTGCCCTGGGCGTCCCCCGGCAGGAAATGTGGATCAACGAACATTTGCACGCTTTCCCCGGATGTACGGCAATCGGTGTCGGCGGATTGCTGGATTTCGTGTCTGAACGGATCCCCAGAGCCCCTTTGTGGATGAGAAAATGCAATATCGAGTGGTGTTACCGGCTTTACAATGAGCCGCTGAGGTTATTCAAACGATATATCATCGGGAATCCGCTTTTTATTGCGCGGGTCTTCCACGACAAATTACGGAGAAAAAAATGAGAAAACTTCTTATGCTTCTGGCGGCTGCAGCTGCCGCATTGACCTTTGGCGGGTGTGCCAGCTCCCCCTATGATTACGGATCAAACTGGCTGTTGCGGGAGAACGATATTCCCCAGTTTTACTCCAAATTTGATCTGTTTTACATCGGCAAAGCTCCGGCGGGGTACGGTGACACCCATGAGATCCAGTTCAACTGGGCAAAGACCCACACCAACGACATCTTCGGGCGCGGCGTCAGAGTTTTTGCGCCTGAGATCCGGACTCCCAATGTGGCAAATGTGACAGAGGCTTTGCAGTATTATCTTGACAATTTCCATGAGCCGGGGCATCCTTTTGTCCTCCTCGCCGAAGGGAAAGCCGCCGACTTGCTTTATGCAGCGATGCAGGATGCCAGTGGCGTGACCGTCAAAAACGGCTTCATTGCAGCTTATCTGCCCGATATGCAGCCCAAAACACCGGCGCAGATCGCTGATGATTTTTACTGGAAAGATTTGAAAGCTGCTGCAAAAGCTGATGACTACGGCGTGATCGTGAGCTGGACAAGCCGTATCAACAATGAAAAACTTACCGACCCCGCACTGAAAAAGGGCGTTTACTGCATCAATCCCCTCAATTGGAAAATGGATGCAACTCCCGGAACTGCAAAGGAAAATATCAAGGCGGTCTTTTACATGCCTGAACACAAAAATATTTTCTGGCGAAAGGTGGAAGTGAAGAATTTCTGCGGTGCCGTGATCGATGTGGAAAAAGGCGTTCTCAATGTCAACTGTCCCCTGCCGCTGCTGCATGTCATCAAGGGGAAATTTACCAATAACTGTATCTCTATCTTTGCCGGAAATATCGCCGCCAATGCCAGAGTAAGGACTCAGAAATTAATCAAAAGCCGGGAATGGAAAGGGGCGTATTGAAATGAGTTTTTTTGACTATCTGCCGTGTTTTATACTGAATCATTCACCAAAGATCATTGCATCTTTTGAAATGGATTTTCTGCGGAATTTGCCCGCATTTCAAAAAGCGATCCCCCGCGGGGAAAAATTTACCATGTTTTTGCAATTGGGCTGGTCCGCAGAACTGCCTGAGGTTGCCAATGAACTGAAAAACAGACTCGGTGAAGCTAAAAATGCCTTTCCGGAAGCAAGATTCATCATTCTTGCCAACGCGCCCGGAGAGGTGGCAGTCATCAA
Source organism: Victivallaceae bacterium (assembly GCA_045654705.1). Taxonomy (GTDB): domain Bacteria; phylum Verrucomicrobiota; class Lentisphaeria; order Victivallales; family Victivallaceae; genus UBA1784. The sequence goes on along the minus strand of JAZONY010000020.1, from coordinate 7,234 downwards.
AGAGTTCTGTGAAGTTTATCTGGCAAGCCACAATGCCTTTCTTGATCCGGCACGCTATCCCCTTGCCCCAAAAGGCAAGCGTAAGTTTGATGCCCTTTACATTGCCCGTCTAACCCCTTTCAAACGCCATTATCTGGCTGAAAAGATCAAAAAACTTCACTTGATCGGAAACTATGCCGAAAGGGAAAAAGAGTATTTTACTCAAACCATCGCCAAATTCCCCAACGCCCGATGGAGCCGGAAAGTTCCCTCATTTTTCATCGGCAGAAAGATCGGCGAAAGTGCTTGCGGTCTTGCTCTTTCCGCCATTGAAGGCGCCATGTTTTCATGTGGCGAATACACCCTTTGCGGTGTGCCGGTGGTCAATACCCGCAATCAGGGGGGCAGGGATACGCTGTTGCCTGAATTTGCCGTCCGTTATGCCGACGATACCCCCGAAAGCGTGGCAGAGAATGTGGAATACTGGGTGCAGAATCCCATGGATCCCGCCGAGATCCGGAACGGCTTTATGCAATTGGCAAATCCCCAGAAAGAACTGGTGCAGGAGCTGATCAACTCCATTGCCGGAAAAGCGGTCCATCTGCCCCATAAATTGAATATCAGATGCCGCTTGCTGCCTCATACAAAATTGCTGCACGGAATCAGGAGAATAAAATAATGAGTATTGCCAAAGATAAGGTTTTCGCCGTCATTATGGCTGGGGGCAAAGGGGAACGGCTGTGGCCGTTGAGTACAGAAGAACGGCCCAAGCCCCTTATTTCCCTCAATGGTCAGCAGACTTTGCTGGAAGATACGGTCCAAAGATTGTTTCCCCTTTTGAATGCTGAAAATATTTTTGTCATTACCGATGAAAAATCAGCCGTTCAAGCCCGTGAAATATTGATGCTTCCGGCAGAAAATATTATCGCCGAACCCTGCCGCCGCAATACGGCGCCCTGTATCGCTCTTGCGGCGGCTCTGGTCAAAAGAAAGTGTGACGATGCCACGATGATCGTGCTGCCTGCCGACCACCGGATCGCTCCTGTGAAACGTTTTCAGGAAGATCTTCTCGACTGCATCGAAGAAGCTCAAAAGGGCAGTTTGACCATCCTCGGTGTTACGCCTGATAAGCCTGCGACCGGTTACGGATACATCAACGCAGGCGAAAAGATCGCTCCCGGGATCTACAAGGTTTCCGCATTCAAAGAGAAACCTGATTTTGAGACTGCCCAGCATTATATGATGAACGGCAACTACTGGTGGAACTGCGGCATTTTTGTCTGGCAGGTCAACTCAATTGCTGAAGCCTTCAAAAAATATGCTCCCGGACTTCACGAAAAGTTTGAAGCATGGGCAACAGGCAAAGATTACCGCACCGACTTTGAAAGCTGTGAAAAAATTTCCATTGATTATGCCGTTATGGAAAAAGCGGACAATGTGGCTGTCAAACAGGCTTCGTTCCAGTGGAACGATCTGGGAACTCTGGGAGCGTTGTATGAGATCACCATGAAAGATTTTCACGAAAACGCCATCAGCACCAAGGGCAGACTGCAGCTTGATGAAGCAGATCAGAATTTGATTTTCTGTGATGATGATACCGAGATCCGGATGGAAAATATAAAAAATTGTGCTATTATCAAATCCGGTAAAGCGTTGTTGATAACAACAAAGTGGCGGTGAAATTTCAAATTTTCAGAGTTGGAACATCAACAAATATTCAGAAGTTATTTTGATATGAAAAAATTATTCTTTCTTTTGGCTTTTGGGGCTTTGATCTTTTGTGCTTCTGCGGCTTCTTCCGGATTGGAACGGTCGGTGGAAATCGGGCAGAAAATCGCCCTGACCCTGTCGGCAGATAATTGCCGGATCGTGATTGCTCCCAAAGCTGATCCGACGGTCAGATTTGCCGCTTCCGAGCTGCAGGAGTTTCTTTCTGCCATTCTCGGCAAAAAGATCCCTGTCACTCAGACTCCCGGTAAAGGAAACAATATTTTTGTCGGCGTTTGTGCCGCTTCTGAAAAGCTCGGTCTTGATGTTTCAAAACTTGCCAGAGACGGATTTTATCTGCGGACCGGGGGCAGCAATATCTATATTCTCGGGCGGAATCATAAAACCGAAAGAACCGATGTCATTGCCCGTTCCGGCGGCTACTGGTCCTTTGATTATGAGCGGGCGACGCTTTTCGGCGTTTATGATTTTCTGGAGCGTTTCTGCGGAGTCCGGTTTTATTTCCCGGGCGAACTCGGCACCGTCGTTCCCCAAAAGAAAACTCTTGCCATTCCCGGCTTCAACATCGTGGAAAAGCCGGATATGAGACGCCGCTTCTACTACGGCTGGGCTGACGGCGAATACTTTGAGGGCGAAAACCGCAATCAGGTCCGTCATCCTCAGAAATCGCTCCACATGATGCGTGTCCGTTTCGGCACTGAAAACATGAATTGCTGTCACGGTATCAACGGGTTCGATCTGCCCCGCCGTTTCGGGAAAACGCACCCCGAGTATTTCAGGATGAGCGAACACGGACTCCGGGAAACAGGCACCGAAGGAAAGTTTGCCGGACAACTCTGCTGGACAAGCCCTGTGAAAGAGGTGATCTATCAGGATATCCGTTCCTATTTCAAAAAGGAACCTCCCACCCAAAGAGGCATGACTTACAAAGGCAGAAGCACCTGGTGGTTCCCCACGTTCCGGGGATATTTTGTCGATGTGATGCCCCAGGACTCTTTCGCCAAATGCTACTGCAAAAACTGCATGGCAGCCTACATCAACAAGGCAAACTATGCCACTGAAATGGTCTGGAACAATGTGATCGACTGGGGCAACAGACTCAAAAGGGAAAAGATCGATGGGATTCTTTCCATGTCGGCTTATTATCCTTATACCGATATCCCCCGGAAAGATATCCCGGATAATGTGGAGGTGCAGCTTTGTGTGACAGGCCCCTGGGTGTGCGAGTCCGGACAGTGGCAGAAACAGAAGCAGCTCATCCGCGACTGGAACAAAAAACTCCGCCGTCCCATCCATCTCTGGACCTATGTCAACAAGCACGGCGCGACCCTGATTCCCGGCGTTCCCTCTTTCACGCCCCGGTCAGTAGGGAAATTTTACAAAGAAGTTGCCCCCTGGATCTACGGCTCCTTCATGGAAACGGAATGTGACAAATTCATCTACTTTGCCATGAACTACTATGTCTTCGGCAAAGTTCTGTGGAACGCTCAAACCGATGTGGATGCCCTGATGGATGAATATTATACCTTGATGTTCGGTAAGGCCGGTCCCGTTATGAAAAAGATAATGGATGATTTTGAAAAGATCTGGATCACTCAAATCGCAGGAAGAACGGTGAATACTCCCCTCGGTCCTGTGGCTTCGGTGCCTTCCAATCACGCCCTCTGGAACACGATCTACTCACCGGAAAAACTTGCCGATATCAGAGCTGAATTTGAAAAAGCCGCCCGTATGGTCAGCAAAAACTCTCTCGAATCCCGGAGGATCGAATTTTTCCGAAAAGAGTTTCTTGATCCTCTCTACAAGGCTTCAGCCGACTATCTCAAACAGACCAGCGCTGTCAGGGGGCTCAGGTTTTATGTTCCCAAAGCGACTTTGCGCCTTATTCCTTTTGCGGGGCGCAAAAAAGCACCGGTCAAAGGGAAAATCGTTCAGACCAGGATCAACGCCCGCATAACGGCGGAAGAACTGCACTTTACTTTTGATTGTGAAGAGCCTGCCATGGGGGGGATCGTTGCAAAGGTCCGTCCCCATGACGATCCCCGGATGTGGGAAGATAACTCCATTGAGATCTTTCTTGCGCCCGAGGGGAAAGGAAAGAGGTATTATCAGCTGATCATCAACTCTTTGGGCAATGTTTTCGATGCCGCTTACACGGTGATCGGACAAAAATCCCTGCAGGATCTGAAATGGAGTTCCGGGGCAAAGGTCAAGGTCGTGAAAAGAAGCAGCGGCTTTATTGTTGAGGTTTCCATTCCGAAAAAGAATCTGGGGCAGATCCCCGCAGAGGGCTTCCCGGTCAACTTCAGCCGGAACCGCATTGTCAGACACGGAGCCGATCACATGCTTTACACCTGGTCGCCTTACATCACCGGGTTCCACGACATTGAAAACTTCGGCTGGATGGTTCCCGACAGCAATGATATGATTTCAGAAGGCAACTTCGACGATATCAAACAGTTGAACAAAAAGAACTGGGGATATTACAAAAAAGGTATCTTCCACGGCTGGATCGGCACCGCCGCAGAAAAGGGGAAATCCGGCTGCCAACTGGATTCCAAAGTTTTTTTCAGCGCGCCCAACTCCATGAAGATCACCTCTGTTGACGGCAAAGGCGGCGTTGTGACACAATATTTTTACGGGAAAAAGTTCAAGCCCGACACCACTTACAGGATCAGCTGCATGGTGAAATTCAAAGATGTTGTCCCTGTCAGGAACCGTGGAGGATTGATCATCAATTTGTGGGACGACAGGAACCAGTGGTTCCCCAAAAATTCCCTTACGGGGAGTGCGGAGTGGACTTTATTGAGTTTTCTCCACAAGACCTCTTCCAAAGTTGCAAGTTCTCCCCGTTCCTACTTGAATATATGGCTTCACAACGCCAAAGGAACACTCTGGGTGGATGACGTTTCGGTTGAAGAAGTCTCTGAATAAGAAAAAGCTCCCTTCTGAAATTTTATCAGGAGGGAGCATTTTTTTTTAACTTTATTTGTACGAAACAAGAATACCTGATTCATGAACCGCACTGAGCAGTTCGGGGATATCCGTGAGAGAAAGGATCTTACGGGGGAGAATGGCGAAAGGGGAGTCCTTATGAGCAGGGCAGGGGTGTTTGGCGATCTCTTCCCAGCTCATGGGCAGGGACTCAAGGCGGAGTTCCGACACCTGAGATGAAAAGAGCGCAGCCAGAATGGCGTCAATACAGCCATGTCCTTTGGCTTCAAGAACCACTTTGCCCGTGGATGAAGCAGGAGCAATAAGTGTGAGGGCACTCAGAATATCATACACACGTTTTGCCGTCATTTCTTCCCCGAAAAGCAGATGCAGCGAGGGAAAATGGTAGCTGATCCCGTAATAATAATAACGGTCATGCCCGGGGAAAAGATCATTGGCGGTCGATGTACACTCTCCCACACCGCGGCTGTCAAGAGCATAAAGAGCATCGCCGTCGGCAGGATTGCGGACTTTCAGCTCATCAACTGAATCAACGTGGGGAATGTAAAGGGTGGTCGTTCCCTGAACCGCTTCAAAGTTGTAATACAGCGTCTTCCTGTTCAGACGTTTGAGGACGCACATCACGTCTCCCGGTTCAGTCTCAAGTCCGAAACGGGTGTAATTCTGAAATTCAGTGCCGTCGGGGTAATAACGGTGGGGAAGCACTCTGTAATGAGGGGCTTCTGCGGGCAAAGTCAGGCCCAGCATTGTTTTCAGGCGGCTGCGCAGAACTTCAGGAGAGAGTTTTTTCCGTTTTGCTTTGAGTTGCTCAACTCTTTCGGCGATATATTCATAAAAGTATTTTTCGCCGGGGAGATTATGCACATTCCCGCCGGGGGTGGCTGCCAGAAATTCCTCTTCAATATTGACAGGGACTTCGCCTTCATCTTTTTGCGGATTGGGAACGCCCATGAGATTGCAGAGAAATTCATACCCTTTTTCCCGCAGGGGCTGATAAATGCCGTGGTGATCTTCACCCATCATGTAATCAGGATATTCCGGATGCCCCAGGAGAGTGTATATTTTTTTCAATTCATCTTTGATTTCATGGAATCCCCGGGGATCAAAGAAATCTTTGTCGCCCCCCAGCAGCAGCATGGGTTTGGGGGCGGCGGCAATGAGAAAGTCGCCAAAATCCAGACCTCTGCCGGCAGCACCGGGAGGAACCTGTTCAATATCAATGGCAACTTCATTTTCCACATTATGCAGCCATGTCGTTACAGCGCTTGAGGGCACGAAGCAGCAGGCGCGATCTTCAACGGCCGCCTTCCATGTGGTCAGAGTTCCGCCGCCGGATTCTCCGCAGATGGCGATCCGGTCAGCATCAACTTCGGGGCGGGTCAACAGATAGTCCATTGAGCGGATGGCATCAAATATACGCCATGAAAAAAGGTCTTCACCGATCAGATGGAGCTGTTTCCCCATGATGGTGTGCTGTTCTGTAGGAGCCATGGCAGCAGAAAACTGTCTGCGCTCCCCCTGACCGATGGGGTCAACCATGAGAACCGCAAAGCCCCGCATGGCAAGAGAACGGCAGAAATGCTGATACATGGAACTGTTTTTGCCGCCGTAGGTGTGTCCGCTGAGCCAGAGTACAGTGGGCAGTTTTTCATTGCCTGCATCAGCGGGAAGATAGAAATTGCCGGTCACAGTAAATCCCGGACGGCTTTTGAAAAAAAGTTTTTCCATAACAAATCCGGGGAAAGTGACCTTATCGGTGATTTGAGGGTCAAGATCGATTTTTTCCGCAGGAAGAGTCAGGGATTTTTTGATTTTTTCTCTGACGGAACGCACATAGTTTTCGGCATCGGCAAAAGTTTTCAGTTCCGCGATCCGTTTTTTGCGAAGCGCACTGTGGCGGCGGAATCTGGAAATAAAGTAATACTGCAAAGCATTACCGAAGGTTCTGGAAGACATTAGAGAACTCCTTATTTTTATCGACAGTCTGGTAAAATCATCATACCATGTAATATAATCTGCTCAAAGTTGTTTTTCAAGGTGTGCTTTTATGATTATCTTCAAAAAGAATTTTCACCTCATGCCGCAAGACTTATGGACGGTTCCTTAAAATATGACCTTTTTTCAAAAAATCGTATAAAAAGTGACAAAAACAGCAAATGTGAACTTGACAATTCTCAAAATGCAGTGCAAATTATTAATTGGTGCCATTCTATACAAATAACTATTCATTATATACTTATAGTTAAATTGTTCCATTTTTTGGTCTTCCCAGACGCAATAATTTGCCCGCTACTGTCAGTGATATATCACCAGCATATCAAATAGTCAAATGTCACCGTGGTAAAAGAAATAATTTATTTATAATTCATTGTTCAAGAATCAATTACATGGAATGGTACCAATTATATTCGGGGCAATCAGTTGAGAATTGCCAAGATTAAGGGGTAAAATCAATGCAGAAAAATGCTGACAAAAATATTTCCGATCCCTTAAAATTCCTTAAAACGATCTATCTCGGAGATAGATGTGTTACCGGTATTTCAATGGATTCAGTCAGGAAAACGGTAAAAAT
>JAZONY010000019.1:0-51594 GCA_045654705.1 Victivallaceae bacterium | reverse complement strand
ATAATCCGGAAAAGTTGTTCAGCAGTGGCCACATCGGTCTTTCGCATTTTACCATCAGGAGCGTGCATTTTGAAAGCGGTACAATTTGTAACGGTTTGATTTCCTTCTGCCAGAAGCCTATTTTTCAACACTCTCCAATATACTTGCGGATTATCGCTATCGGTCAGTATCGCAACCACATCCACTACCGAAAAGTACCATTCTTCAGTGGCATCATCCCAAACAGAACGGACTTGTTTCTGTTCAAAAAGTTTTATTGCGTTTTGCTGTGTCATAAAGAGTTACTATCTCCGAATTATATTAAACATGCCCGAATATTTGCATCCCAACCCGGATTACCAAAGTTGCCCATCGCCAACACAGCAGCGTGTAGAAAGGAAACCATGCAATCAAAATAAGTAGCCGGAACAACTTTTGGCAAGGCAACTCCAATATTACCGCACTACCCAAAAGAAGGATAAAAAAACAAAATAGTACCCAGCCAATAATCAGCAACAGAAAAACAATTCCACTGATCATATGCGGCAACAACGGCACCAATAACCCAAATAGCGGAATAATCGCCGCGATCAGCACAAATATTACAAGTTTTTGTATATTTCTTTTGAAAGTCTTTTCCATATTGCAATTCCTATGGGAATAAATATATCACCGCAAAAAGAAAAAATCAAGGCGGCTTGCCAACCTTTAAGCGAAGCGCAGTAAAAAAACTACACCATCCTTACTCCCGACTTGTCCTCCATAGCCTTGTGCGAAGGAGGAAGGGAGAAAACTTCATCCGTCTTCATCTGCTCCGCAGATTACGCCGTGACAGGCAAGTGAACGAACGAAAAAAAAGCGTGCGGTTGTTTTTGCGTCCGGAAAAACCGAAAAAGCGAATAATTTAATTATAAACTCTTTATAGATAGTTTTTCATGTGGAATGGCACCAATTAAATAGTTATTGGTAAAAAATAAATTCTTCATTTAATCACCTTCCACTCTTCCCACGGCGGCAGGGAGATTTTTGTATAAGGATAACGCGGTGCAAAGTTCAGAAACAGCAGATATTTATCACCGGTTGAACGCTTTTCTTGGGGGCGTTTGAGCTGTATAACGCAATATTTTTCCGGCAGATTTTTATCGTGCGGACGAACCATAACTTTCAGGTAGATTGTGTTTTTTTTGCCGAAGTCAAGCACCGGACGCCCCTCCCATGATTCAAAGCCGTCAAAGCCCAAAGAATATGTATCCGGAGAATCGTAACTTTCATTGCGTTTTGGCGGGAATCCGTAACTCAAGTAATAAAACTTTACCGGCTGCCACTTGTTGCCGTCTGCTGAAGCGAAAAGCGACAGCGCCGCCTTGTAATAATAAACCTTTTTGTATCCTTCTTTGATGAGTTCGGCAAAATGTTCCTGGTCAAGTGGACGGCATTCGCCGACACTCTTTTCGGTTATCTGCCGCAAGATGCCTGTATACTGTATGAAAGGATATTTCGCGTGGGGAAACTCCAACTCCAGCCAAACGGCGTTCGGATCAGGATGAGCGACATTGCATGAGGTTGTAAAAACTGTTGCCAAAATAACCGCAAAAGCCAAAAACAATTTTTTACCGGTGATTCTCATATTTTTCCTTCTTAATAGAATAGGTGTTTCCTATCGAAAGGACAGAGCCATCAAAACTGATGTTTCCGAATTTTTCTTTAGCATCCTGCCAATTAAAAGCGATGCCGATTTTTCCGCAATCGTGATAATAAAATTTATCAACACCGCCGATGTGTATTCTTGCATATATCTCTATCCGGTTTCCGACTTCTTTGCCCCAAACCTCTATGCCATAAAATGCTTTACCGTATTTGCCGTCAATGTGCTTTACTGCAATCAAATCAGATTTATAATCATCTATCCCGCAGTAAAAGCCGATAAAAAACGTAAGTACACCAAATAGCACAACTCCAAGATATTGTAAAATGCGTTTTGTTTTCATTTTTCCTCCCATCTGCACCAATTTTTCCGGCAGAAAGCGATAAAATCATCAAGTGACTTTCTATCCTGCGTTTTTTGCCATAATGCTATAAAATTTACCAGATCTCTGCCTTCACCGGTGCTATTGCCATAATCCGGATCGGCTTTGATCCATAGCGTGAACTTTTCAATCAATTTACAGAAGATCTCCGGAGTGTTGAGTGCTTCGCAAGCCATAAACAAGCCATCGCGGGCATCGACGGGGACTGCATCCAGCAGCTTGATGATTTCAGACTCATACTTTTGATCGCTGCCCAGAGCGGCAAGAAGCAGTTGATTGAAACCATAAAAAGGATTGGCAGCCCAATCATCAATGGAAAATTTATCTTCTATCAAATACCCTTTTTCCGGCAGAAGTTTGGCAATTTCAAGCGCAATATCCCAATACAGTGCTTTATTTTCAATCAAAGCAGAGAAAAGCAAAGTCAATTCCTCTTCGGAACATTCCTTAAAAATTCTCTGTTGCCCAAAGTTTTCATCATCACAAAAAACAACTTTCTGATTATCCTGATTGGGGTCAAGATCAATTTCGTATTCCAACTTATGCCGCTGCAACTGGCGGACAATGATTTTATTGATTTCACTTGCTGCTGTCATTTTCCACCTCCCGTCCCATATCCCAGTTTACCAACGGCAGCCACGGAATGTATGATTTTGAGTTATAGTTGAGCAAACCGATTTGCAAACCGCTTTCAGAGCTGTTGAACAAGCCCAACTGAAAAATATTGTGGGGCGCTAAATTGACAACACCAACAGAAACGCCGTTATTATATGTCATTAAATTAACAATTCCAACAGCCAAACCATTACAGCGATCAAAAAAGTTTATCAATCCCAAAGAAATACCATAATGCTTTTGACTCAAAGAAAAGACATTTGCCGCAATACCGCAACTTTTTTCTTTTGTCACAATCAATATTCCACAGCTGATACCATAGATATTTGGAGCAAGTCCCACTAATCCGGGAACCAAATATACTCCACGAATATCTGTATGCAAAGGGGAAAAAAGATGTATCGGAAATATAGAAATATTCACAGGCGTCCAAGAAACTTCACCCAACAGATCAACTTGCAAGCTCCCATGTGCATAAACGTTAAATGATAGAATAGCTCCACACAGTACCAATAAAAATTTTTTCATTTCAATCCCCTTTTGCCGTATTGATAGATTTTATCAGCATGACCCGGATTTGAGAGCAAACATTATCTAATTCCTGATATTTTGCTTCATCAATATAATTTGTTTTCAGCAGAAGTTCCAACCAATAACTTGTTTCGTTGGCTTCTTTGAGGGCAATTTGCAGTTTTGCGATAAAGTCAGGCTTGCCGTGGGCATATTGGGCTTCGTGTATGTTTGCTCCGATACTGGTTCCGGCTCTGCCGATTTGATTGGAAACGATCATTTCGTGCTGACTTTTCAGGAATTTTACCAGATTGAGTATATGCACTGCAAAGTCAATGGAAAGTGTACGCAATTTGCTTTCAGGCATAAAGAAGTTCTCCTTTCGGAGTTTAATATAGCATTGCAAAAAGAAAATTCAAGGCGGCTTGCCAACCTGTAAGCGAAGCGCTGTAAAAGATAACACCATCCTTACTCCCGAAGGGAGAAAACTTCACGGGCGGCGCAAGCCGACCTCTTCACAAGTGAAATGGAGCGTTAGCGGAATGAAACGTCTTCACAAGTAAGTCTTCTCTGGAGTTCGGTGAAGATGTGAAGAAAACCTTCGGTTTTGAGTGAAGAGCTTTTGTTGGCACAAAAGCGTGAAGAGAAGACTTACGTCTTCGTTCCGCCATTTTTTTGGCAAAAAAAATGGCGGAGAGAGAGGGATTCGAACCCTCGGTGAGTTGCCCCACACCACATTTCCAATGTGGCGCCTTCGTCCACTCGACCATCTCTCCGCGATGTTTCGGTTTAATAATATAGCATCGATTTTTTGTTTTTCAAGGCGTTTTTCAAATATTTTTGGATTTTTTCTGTTTTATGGTTGTTTTTTCACTATCCGGATGTATAGTATGTTCCAAAACTCATCAAAACTCAAGGAGATACTCAATATGAAAAAAGATAACCGTTTCTGGATTTGGGGATATACTCTCGATCAGGTCCCCGGCCCTGCCTATTTTGTCAAAGGTCCCACCAGCTGCAGCCTTGAAACCGCAGCACGCTATCTGGACTGTTCCAATGTCTGCTGGATGAACCCGCTCCATGATATCAACTGTCTCAATGAGAAAAACTGCGAACGCCTTGCGGAGTTCGACACCGTCTTCTGCGGTCTGACTCATATCGAACACGGCGGCGAAGGCTCCGGCAACTGGGAACTCCTTTACAAAGAATCCGCAGCTAAAATCGCCGAACTTTCACGCAAATTCCCCAATATCAAAGGGGCGATCCTTGACGATTTCCGCTCCCCCGAAGGTCCCAGCAAAAATCTCTCCGACGAAGAACTCCACGTTATCAACGCCGCTATGAAAGATGTCAATCCCGACCTGAAACTCTACATCGTCCACTATCACACCACTCAGGATTTCACCCAACTCGAAAGCTGCCGCAAGGATTTTGACGGTCTGAGCATCTGGTCGTGGCACTCCACCGATTACTTCTGGAACGCCCTTTATGAAGATCAGGTGCGCCTCATCCGCCGTACCTATCCGGAAAAAGATATCCTCCAGGGACAGTTCATCCACGCTTACGGCGACGGCAGCGGGCCCCAGCCCATGGACCAGATGAAGCTCCAGTGCGAAAAGATCGCCATCGAACTGGACAAAGGACGCATCGACGGATGGTGCGCGCTCCAGAGCGGATGGTTCTGCCGCCTCGACCACAGAGAACAGGTCGAATATCTCAAAAACTTCTGGAACTGGTTCAGAGACACCCGCACCATTCTCTGAAAAACACATCCCCCACGCAAAAGAAGGAAACGCCCTGCCGCAAGGTCCGTTTCCTTTTTTTCATGCTTGCAATTCACTTTTATACAATGTATATTATATATACTGCTGTAATAAACCGGAAAAAGAGAACATCATGAAAAAACAAAATTTCACATTGATCGAACTTCTGGAGAGTGCTACTTGTCAAACAGGTATTTTACCGTTGTATTGCCTCAAAAAAATTCATAAAATCTGCACATCCTTACGCCCGTCAGGGCGCACTTCACGTTTGCCGCAGGCAAACTCTTCACACCTTCACATCTTCACTCAATCAGCGTTCACGCTGATTGAACTATTGGTCGTTATTGCCATCATCGCCATTCTTGCCGCCATGCTGCTGCCTGCCTTGCAGCAGGCACGGGAACGCGCCAAAACCAGCTTCTGCCAGAATAACCTCAAAACCGTCACTTTCGGCGCGCTCCAGTACACCGATAACAACAACGGGAGATTTCCCGCCTCCCCCAACTCTCTTGCCGTGACCAACTACATTTTCAACCGCTTTTCCGATGAGGCGCCCGCCCAAAACGAAGGAGGTCTTGCCAACTACATCGGAGTCGACCGGGAATATGGTGTCTGGAAAACCAAACAGCATATCGCTCCCCCCGTGAGCATCTGCCCTTCCGGACAGAGGATCTATCGGCAGCCTACTCCGAACAATCCCAATTTCAGCTACGCATTTTCCTCCTGGTATGTGGCGCACAACAACACCACCGCTTCCGGCATGAGATACAAGTCCAAGCTGGATCTTATTTCCACCATCAAGCAGACCCGGAACCCCTCTTCACGGATGCTTTCAGGCGAAATCGGTTATGACGGCGTTTACAAGCCGCTCCCCACAGTTGAAAATTCGCGTTCCGGCGGAGCCTCCTCGCTCTGTAACCGTGCCTCATTCTGCTACCGCCACAACCGTCAGACCAACGTGGGTTTTGTTGACGGACATATCAGACTTATGTCATACTCTGAGATCCCTCTCCACACCGAACTTGGAACCACCTATGACCCCAACGAATTTTTCCGGGACTACCGGGGATACTGATTTGAAAGGAATATAAAAATGTGCGTTTGGAGTGCCTACGCAGGCAAAAAACAGGCCGCCCCCATCATGTTGGAAGCCCTCAGAAAAACCGAAGGCTTCTGGGCGGGATTTTACACCGGACTTGCCACCTGTCACGAGGGCAAACTTTACTTTGACAAATGCGCCGGTCACACGGGCATCTTTGAGAAAACTTTCAACATCGCCGATTATCCGGGATTCACCGGCATCGCCCACAGCCGGACCAACTCCGGCGGCGGCGCCAACCGGGCTCATCCTTTTGTCGGCACGGAAGGAAAAGTCGCTCTTGTTTCCCAGGGGACCATCGGTGTTTTCAGCGATCAGGTGGAAACCTTTTCAAAAGTCGCCCACCGTCTTTATAATGAAGGCAGACGGATGCGCAGCGGCAGCTCCACCGATGGTGCCCGCCCCAATCCGGCTTTCGTCATGCCCGACGGCAATCAGGTCTCACTTTCAGACGTGGTGGTCAACGAGATCGAAGCGGAATACATGAAACACGGCGACATCGTCAAAGCCATGCGGAACGCCAGCGGCTATATGCTTGAGGAATCCTGTTCCATCTGCATCTTTGCGGACAAACCCGGTGTCATCGGCTTTATCAATATGAATCAGCGGGTCTGTTACAGCTTTGAAGAGGACGGAGTTTACATGGGGACCACCCGTGACGTCTTCCCCGGCAACTTCATGGAGATCCCCGGCAACTCCGTGGGCTATGTCACCGCCGAGGGGGTGTTCCACCGTGAAGCCCTGGGTAATTTCCCCCTCGAAACCCACATCCCCGAAAATCTTCTCCCCGCCGCCGTCGCCTGCCTCAAAGAAAATCCCGGTCTCTATCTGGGACAGCTCTGCGACAAAGCCGTCCGCCCCGCAGGATACCCCAAAGGGCATCTGGATTATCACTGCCTCGCCACCTACCGGACCATCGAAGCGCTCATCAGTGCCGGTATGGTCAGGTATGAAGAGGTTCTTATTCCCGGCACGACCGGTGCCGAAGGACGCTGTTTCAAATGGTATCTCAAGGAAAAACGAGCTGCACAATACGCCATGCAGCCCTGTGTTTTCACCTCAGACGAGGGCAAAACGCTCAACTACTGCCGCCGCATGATGAATCCGGAACTTCCCGGCGATCCTGCCGTTCTTCTCTTTCTCCACGGCGCAGGGGAAAGAGGCTGCGACAACGATTTGCAGCTGGTCCACGGTGCTGCTGAAGTGATTTCATGGTGCGAAAGGAACAAGCAAAAAGTCCTGCTTCTCTTCCCCCAGTGTCCCGAAAATCAGCAGTGGGTCAACACCCCCTGGAACGCCCTGAGCCACACCCTGCCTGAAATTTCAGAAGCTCTGACTCTGGCATACGCCATGCTCAACAGTGAGTGCGAAAAAGTTGCCGCCGACAGAAAACGGATCTATATTTCAGGTATTTCCATGGGGGGCTACGGCACCTGGGATATCATCAGCCGTTTCCCTGAAACCTTCGCCGCCGCGTTCCCGGTCTGCGGAGGAGCCGACACTGCACAGGCACCCAAACTGACCGACATGCCGATCCTCGCCTATCACGGTGCCATCGACAGCGTTGTCCCCACCAGCCGCACCCGGGACATGGTAAACGCCCTGAAAGAAGCAGGAAGCTGTAAAGTCACTTACGTCGAGATCCCCGACTGTGACCACAACTCCTGGACACCCGCCTTCCGTGATGATGCCAGCTGGAAGTGGCTTTTTGAGCAGCACAAATAAAAAATTGCTCCATTGATGGGGAGTTTTTTATAAAGAATCCCTTGAAAAATCAAGAGAGCCGTGCTATATTATGCAAATGTAGACTGTAAAAGTACAGCTTCCGCATTGAGATTTACAATGCAGAACACCATATAACTCAGTAAACTAAAAGGAAAAACGAAGATGAAAAGAACTTTTCAGCCCTCCAATCGGCGCCGCAAACGCCGGATCGGTTTCTTTGCCCGTATGGCCACTCATGGCGGACGCCTGGTCATCAAGCGCCGTCGTCAGAAAGGCCGCAAGAGACTGACCGCCTGATCATTTTTCCATATTTTAATTCAGGGAACGGATCTTGGCGCTCCAACGCTTACATCTGCGTAAAAGCTCCAAACTGCAGCGCAAATCGGAGTTTGAGCGCCTGAAAAGTGCGCCCTTCCGCCGCGCAGGGGCATTTATGGCGGTTTCCGTCATACCCGGTGAAGGAAAATTTGCCAAGTGCGGGGTCATTTGCAGCAGAAAATTCAGCCTGCTCGCCGTGGAACGGAACCGCGCCCGCAGAGTGATGTGGGAGAGTTTCCGCCTGCTCAGCAGGCGGATCCTTCCGTGTCGCATGGTGCTGATACCCCGCAGACGGATAAAAAATGCAAACCAGACAGCTGTGATGAAGGAACTCGAAGAGATCCTCACCGCAGCCCATGTTTTGCTGCCCTGCTCTGCCGGTACATCAGCGCCTTTGCAACAGGATTCCTGATCCTGCTGATCAAGATCTATCAAAAAGCCATTTCCCCCCTGTTGCCTGATTCCTGCAGGTTTCAGCCGACCTGTTCCCAATACGCCGTTGAGGCTCTCCGTACTCATGGATTCATTCGCGGTTCAGCACTGACGGTTTGGCGCATTCTGCGCTGCAATCCGTGGTGTCCGGGTGGATATGATCCCGTACCGCCTCCCAAATCAGGAAAAAAACACGATGAAGTTAGATAAAGCACAGATCATTGTGCTGGTTGTCGGCATTGCCATATTGCTGGGCTGGGACCCTGTGTGCAAATACATGGGTTGGTTCCAGGTCCCCGTTGCGGCACCTGCCCCGGCAGCCCAGACCTCCCCCGCTGCCGCACCTGCCGCAGCCGCCCCCCAGTCCCAAACTGCCGCACCTGTTCAGCCAACTGCAGCGGCGCCCCAAGTCAGAAATGTTCCCAAAGTCCGGGGAGTTGCCCCCATGGCTCCTCTTCAGGTGGGTAACTCCGACTTGCAGCTTTCCATCGATCCTGTTTCAGCATCTGTCCTGGACTTTATCGTTCCCGGACACCGGAACGCTGACCGCAAAGGAACGATCCGACTCTCTCAGAATCTCAGAAGCGCCTTGACTTTCGTTGACCTCAATCCTGTCTCTTTCACGGGAAAACCTGTGGTCATTTCAGTCAAAACGGCATACATTGCCGACGGACTTCAGATCATCCGCCGTCTCCAGTACCCCGACGGCAGCATCATCCGCCTGACCCATGAGTGGGTCCTTGAGAAAAAAGGCGGCAATATCAACTGCAAACTGATCGTTTTCAACGAATCTGCAACGCCCCGCTCCTTTAACGGATACGGTTTCGCCGGCGGCTCACTGGGCACCTGGGCAAAGGTCTCAGGCGACAAAGTGCGCACCCCCTCACACCGTCTGGACTACATGACGGCAAAGGGCAAATTCAAAGACATCGCCGCCGATGACGATGAAGAGGATTTCAACGCCGCCAACGGAACACTCACCGAATGGGCGGGCGTCAGCAACAAATATTTCTGCGTTCTCCTTTCAGGTCAGGAGTTCTTCCCCCTGAAAACGAACCGGATCTTCCTCAACGACACCAAAGAAAGCACCCCTGTTGCCGGATGTGCCGCACTTCTCCCCGGCTTTGTTCTCAACAGCAAAGAGGCGAAAGAGTTCAAATTCAAAGCCTACGCCGGTCCCAAGATCATCGCCGAACTTGAGAAATTCAATCCTTCCGCAGGCAGAGTCATGCACCTGGCATGGGGACCTCTGGACTATCTGGCGCGTCTGTTGCTCTGGATCCTCGTCAAGATCCACAGCCTCGGTCTCTCTTACGGATGGAGCATCATCGTCCTGACCCTCATCGTCCGTCTGCTTTTCTACCCTGCCCCAGCCAAAGCCAACAGCCCCATGAAAAAGATGCAGCTTGTCCAGCCCAAACTTCAGGCATTGAAAGAGCAGTACAAAGACGATCCCCAGCTGATGAACGCCAAGATGATGGAGCTTTACCGCACCGAGGGTGTCAATCCTTTCGGCGGATGTCTCCCCCTGCTGCTCCAGCTGCCGGTTTTCATCGCCCTTTATACCACGTTGGACGGTGCCGTGGAACTCCGTCAGGTTCCCTTCTGGTGGAGTCCTGACCTTGCCGGTCCCGACACGGTTTGCCACATTCCCCTTTACTTCTACGATCTGCCGGTGAATCCTCTGGTGATCATCATGACCGTCCTCATGGTCATCCAGCAGCACATCACCCCCATGGGCGGCGATCCCATGCAGAAAAAGATGATGATGTGGATGCCTGTGGTCATGCTGCTGCTTTTCTACGACCTGCCCTCCGGATTGACTTTGTACTGGAGTGTCAGCAATATTTTCAGCATCATCCAGCTTCTCATTCAGAAGAGGAACTCCGACAAAGCCGCTTCCCCTGAGACAGCCAAATAACAAATAAATAAATTTAACAGAAAGTATAAAATCATGTCTGAAGCCAACTTTGAAGAACAAAAAAAGCGGATCGTTGATACCCTTACGACCATGTTCGGTTTTCTGGGACTTAACGGGACGTTCCGTCTTGAAAGCAAACCCAACAACCGTATCGGCGTGAAGATCAGTTCCGACGACGTGGGCCGCATCATCGGCCGCAGAGGTCAGACTCTTGAAAGTCTCCAGCTGGTCCTCAACCGCATCGTCGGCAGAGATGACAAGGAGTTCCCCCTGGTCCTCCTCGACATCGACGGCTACGCCGACGGCGAAAGAGCCCCCCGCAAAGATGCCGCCGAAGGGGATGACAACGAAAGCAACCGTCCCGCCAAGGGATTCCGCAGACGGGAACGCTCCGAAAGAGAAGAAAGCGGTCAGCGTCTTTCCTCCAAAGAACAGCTCGAACGGCAGGCTCTGGATGCCGCAAAAGAGGTCAAGCGTTGGGGCGACCCCATCAAGCTCCCTGAAATGAACGCTCACGACCGCCGCATCATCCATCTGGCTCTCAAGGAAGATCCCGAAGTCGTCACCGAGTCCGAAGGCGAAGGCGCTATGCGGCAGGTGGTCATTTCCCTGAAAAAGCAGGAACAGGAATAATTTTTCATAACGCCGCAGAACTTTGCGGCGTTTTTCTTTTGCTGTACCATGACAGACAACAGAAAATTCGATTATCTGGTCATCGGGGATCCCGTGGCGCACAGCCGTTCCCCCCAGATGCAGAATGCCGCTTTTGAAGCCTTGGGCATGGGGCGTCCCTATGGGAAGCTCCGGGTCGATCCCGCAAAGATCGGCGAATTTGCCCAATATGCCCGGCACAATCTCAAAGGCGTCAACCTCACGGTTCCCCATAAACAGGTCATTCTCCCCTTTGTGGATGAGCTTTCGCCCCTCGCCGCCGCCTGCCAGAGTGTCAATACGCTGAAAATCGTCGATGGCAAACTTTACGGGTTTTCCACCGACGGCGCAGGCATCACCGGGGCGATCCGCGAAAACTTCAAGATGGAGCTGAAAAACCGCCGTGTGGTCATGCTGGGCGCAGGGGGTGCCGCCACCGCCATCGCCTTTGAAATGGCGGCGCAGAAATGTGCTTCACTCACCATTGCCAACCGCACCGTGGAGAAAGCACAGACCCTTGCTGAAAAGGTGAAGCAATTTTCTCAAGACACGGAACTTACAGCCATTTCCCTGAACGACAGCTCCGCTCTCGGTGCCGCCCTTTCACAGGCGGAACTCCTTTTGCAGGTCACAAGTCTGGGACTCCACGATGAAGACCCCGCCCCCATGGACCTTGAACTCCTCAAAGTCAATCCGGAGCTGCGGGTTTTCGATGCCATCTACCGCCCCACGCCCCTGCTGAAAAAAGCCGCCGGACTGGGGCTTCCCGCCGCCGACGG
The DNA here is from genome assembly GCA_045654705.1 of Victivallaceae bacterium. Classification (GTDB taxonomy): domain Bacteria; phylum Verrucomicrobiota; class Lentisphaeria; order Victivallales; family Victivallaceae; genus UBA1784. The sequence goes on along the minus strand of JAZONY010000019.1, from coordinate 39,775 downwards.
CAGAGAGATGCTCATCTGGCAGGGGGCGGCATCTTTTGAAATATGGACCGGCGTGAAGCCCTCCATCGAAGCTATGCGTTACGGATACAGTCAGGATGAATAATTCACAGGAGCGTTCCACATGTTGAGTCCATTACCTTTGGCAACCTATGACTGGTGGCAGCGTATCGGCTGCGACTACCCCGTTGTCTGGGGAACATTTGTCTTTGCCGCTTTTGCTCTGGGCGCCTGTCTGGGCAGTTTCCTCAATGTCTGCATCTGGCGGATCCCCAGAGGTGAATCCGTCGTCACCGCTCCCAGCCACTGTACGGCGTGCGGAGCAGATATCCGCTGGTACGACAATCTGCCTGTCATAAGCTACCTCGTTCTGCGGGGCAGATGCCGCCATTGCCGCACCCCTTACTCCTGCCGTTATCTGGTGGTGGAGTCTCTGACGGGCGTTCTTTTCACCGCCATCCTCCTCAAAGTAGGGATGGCGCAGCAGGTTCCGTCGGTGATCCCCCTTTACTGGTGGTGCATCCTCCTTGCGATCAGCTGTTCCTGGATCGATGCCAAATGGCGCATCATCCCCGACGTGCTGACCTACCCTGCCATGCTGGTGGGCATCGTGCTTCACGCTCTCATGCCCTCATCCTGCGGCATGACGACAGCTCTTTCGGGAGGACTTTACGCCTTTTTCTCCACACTTCTCCCCGGAATCTTCCTGAGCGTTTTCGCTCTGGCGGGTCAGAAGCTCACCGGCAGAGATGTGCTGGGCTGGGGTGATGTGAAATTCGTTGCCGCAACCGGTGCGCTTCTGGGATTCCCGGGAGCCCTTTTCGTGCTTCTCGGCGGCTCACTTTCGGGAACGGTCTACGGCATCATCCTTGCGAAACTCCGCAAGCGTCCCCTGAGCCGCTGCGCCATTCCTTTCGGACCTTTCCTCGGCGGCGCCGCCGTGATCTGGTGTCTCGCCGGAAACTGGATATGGTATGGATATCTGCTTTTGTCACAAAGATAACTCTCTTAAAATAAAGGAACTAAAAGATGAAAATCGCAACTTGTCTTTCCGTCATGCCTTTGCTGCTTTCCGCCTGTGCGGCAGCAGCAGGTCCCGCCCCCGCCCCTGCCGCTCCCAAAGCCGAAGTCAAAGCTGTGGCGGCAGCGCCCAAACACAATGTCAAACTCCAGCTGCCTCCAGCCATTTACGCTGTTCCCGGCATCGAGAGCAACCTCTACTTTGAGAATGTCGTCTGCGTCATCAATCCCGACAACTACGTCTTTGACGTGAAGTGTGTCAAAGGCCGCAACGATCAGAAACGGTGGCGGTACACCCCCAAAGCCGGAGAAAAAGGAACTTTCGATCTGGAACTGACCGTCATCTCTGACAACGGTATCGAAGCTGTGGGCAAAACCCAGCTCATCGTCACCCCCGCTGAGACTGCCAAGGGCAAAGAGTTCGCCATTCTGGTCATCGGCGACAGTCTGACCGCCGCAAGCATCTATCCCAGGCGCATACAAGAGAATCTGGTCGCCAACGGACACCCCGGCGTCAAGTTTCTGGGAACTTCAGGCAGAGCCAATACCACCGCAAAACACGAAGGTTACGGCGGTTGGCGCTGGGATACCTTCATGACCAAAGTCGCTGCCACCAAGGTCGCTCCCGGCGGAAAATCCTTCCCCCGTCACCGTGCCAGCCCCTTCCTTTTCGACGGCAAATTCAGCCTCACCCGGTACCTGAAAGAGAATCACAAGGGCAGAACGCCTGACTTCATCACCATCCAGCTGGGTGTCAACGACGTTTTCGGTGCCACCGATGCCAATCAGGCAGAGACCATTGAACGCATCCTCGGCAATGCGGACAAACTGATTTCCGCCCTGCGTAAAGATGCCCCCAACGCCATTATCGGCGTGGGACTGGTCACCCCCGGTGCCCGCACTCAGGATGCTTTCGGCAGCAACTACGCCAACGGTCAGACCCGCTGGCAGTACAAGAAAAATCAGCACGCCCTCAACGCCGCCATGCTGAAAAAGTTCGCTTCCTACCCTGACAAAAAGGTTTTCATCGTTCCCACAAACGTGAACCTTGACTGCGAAAACAACTACCCTGTCCGCAAAGAAGCGGTCAACGGCGAACTGGTCAAGGGCGCTAAAAACATCATCATCCGCCAGTCCAACGGTGTCCACCCTGCCGCTGCAGGATACAATCAGATGGGCGACACCTTCTACTGCTGGATCAAATATCAGCTTTCCAAGTAAGATATCATGGCAGACTGGGCACTTCCGATCCTCGGCTCGGCACTGACTCTGGGCATATACGATGTTTTCAAAAAACATGCGGTCCGGGGGAACAGTGTCATGCCGGTCCTCTTTCTGGCGACACTGTCGGGAAGCATTTTTTACCTGCTGTTGACGGGGGCAAGAGCTTTTCTTGTTTCCCCGGTCAGCATCGTTTCCACGCCGGAAGTGCTTCTGCTTGTCTTTCTGAAATCTCTCCTTGTTTCCGCAAGCTGGGCGTTTGTCTATTACGGTTTGCGGGACCTGCCTGTTTCCATTGCCTCCCCCCTGCGCAGCACCGCGCCCCTCTGGAGCATCTGCGGTGCCATGCTCATCTTTCACGAAATGCCTCTGCCCCTGCAATGGCTGGGCATGGCGTTCATACTGGCGGGGTGTCTGCTTTTCACTCTCATCGGCAGCAAAGAAAACTTCTCATGGCACTCCCGGGGGATGCTCTGCACCATGACGGGAACGCTTCTGGGTTCGGCTTCAGCTCTTTACGACAAATTCCTGCTGGGGGTGAAAGGCTTTGCCCCGGTCACGGTGCAGTTCCACTTCTCGTGGATGCTGGTGGTGATTCTGGGGACCGCACTTCTGGTGCGCCATCTTTTCACCCGGCAGCGGCCCGTCTTTTACTGGCGCTGGTCCATCGTTGTGACGGGTATTCTTCTCATCGTTGCCGATGCCCTTTACTTTTACGCTTTAAGTCTGCCTGATGCGCAGATTTCCATTCTCTCTCTGCTCCGGAGGACCAGCGTCGTGGTCGCCTTTGCCGTGGGCGGAGGCATTTTCAGGGAAAAACTTCTGTTGCCCAAAGGGGCTGTGCTGCTGCTGATCCTTGCGGGTGCCGCCATATTGACACTATGCAAATAAGAGTTTTAACCCCCTTTATACTGTTATTCTTCATTCTGACGCTTGCGGCAGAAGAAAATCTGCTGACCAAGTGGCGTGTTCCTCATTCCTCAGTTCCGGGGAAACACCTGCTTCCCGAATGGCGTTTCAGCGACTGGGGTCCCCGTCCCCCGAAGGGCGGGAAATCCCCCCGCAAGGCGGAAGTGACTGCCGTTGACGGCAAAGTTCAAGTCACCCTTGAAAACCCTGCCGTCAACCGTTCCGTCAATATGATTTTCAGACAGCTTTCTCTTGACACGAAAGAGAAAAAACTCTGCCGCCTGAAAGTACGCCTGGTCAATAACGCTGAAAAAAAAGCGTTGGTCAGGTTCCGGCTCCACAGCACCGGAGTCCGCAACGCCTCTGCCTCAGTTTATGCTGCAGTGGGGAAAACTCCGGAGGAAAAGGAGCTTACTCTTCTCATCCCCGAAAAGAGTAAAAGTCTGCAAATCATCATCAAACTTCTGGGGGGCGGCAAAGTCACTTTTTCCGACCTCACTCTGACGTTGAGTGCGCCGCCTCAAGTTCCCTCTGAACTGAAAATTTCCCCGGAGTCCATTCTTCTGCCTGAACGCACGCCGGTTGAATTTTCCGTCAAGCTCCCCTCCCATTACACTTATGCCCAAGGCGACCTGCTTAAACTCACGCTGCCCTGGGGGGTGCGCCTTGTGAACTTTTCCCCGGCGGCAAAGCTCAGTCATGTGGATGTCCGGGTCAAAAGTGCCACGGTCACCAGCTTTGAACTTTCTCCACAGCTCCAGCAGACAAAAAAAATTTATTTTCTGCTGGCAAGCGATTTGAAAAGTTCCGCTCCTCCCCTTGAAGGTTCTGCCGTTCTGGAACAGAAAAACCGTTTCCGGACCTCTGTCGCTTCGTTCCAGCTCAAAACGGTCAAAGATCTTCCCGCCCTGCCGCCCCGCCATTACAGGATCGCCCTTCAGCAATCTGTTCAGGTCCCCTTCAGGGAGGTTTTTCAGGATGCGGAAAACGGACTGCTCCGCAGCGGTGCCAACATACTTCTTTCTCCCCGCATCCTTGTTGCTGAAAAGCAGTTGAAAGTCGCAAAAATCAGCCGTCATGTCTTTTTGCCCATTCAGGCGGCCAAAGCTGAAAATCACTGCTATTACAGTATGCTGCGCACTGAAAGTTTCTGGGAACGCCATTATATTCCCTCATTGCGCCGCTACATTCTCAAGTTCGGCTGCCGCCGCCCGGAAGCCATCATCTGCGACAACTATCTGGGGCAGCGGCGTGCCATCCACTGTCTCTGCTCCCTCTGCCGGATGGAGTTCGGGGAATTTGCCCCCAAGCTCCCCAAAAAAGATGTGATGAACCTTTCAACAGGCATCATGGAACAGCGTATGAGCCGGGAACTGCGTGCATTCCGCAACGCCCGTCTCAATGCCCTCCGGGCAGGTGCAAAGCTCCATCTGCCTGTTGACAGCCGCCATTTTCAGCGTGCGCCCCGTCTTATTCCCCTTTATACGCTTCACGATATCCTTCACAGAAAGACTGTTGGCAAAACGCCTGAAGCGGTCATAGATTTCGGTGCGGGCGCAATAAATCCTGAAAGTTCCCGATACACGCCTGAAGTGGATTTCGCCGTCAGCGAACATATTCTCAAAACAGCACGGATGAAATTCCCCAAGCGGACTGTTTTCACCGCAAAGCTTACCCCTCAGCTCCCTGCAAAACTGTCAGAGCAAGAGATGCAATTTGCCATTCTCAATTATTTTCTCAGCGGATTCAACGGCATCTGGATCGTGCTGCCCCAGGATTCCGGATACGAATACCGCCGGGCGGTGGCACAGAGCGCACTGATTTTGCGGGAACATGAAAGATTTCTTCTCAAAGGGGCGCTTTCTCAACACCCGTGGAAACTCCGCACGGCGCAGAAAAAGCTCCCTCTTCCTCCCGTTCCCGGTCCGGCGGAGTACCCCCTTGATCTGCCCTCATCTGCCGACAGCGTAAAACTTCTGGTGTTCCGTTCAGGCGCAGAGACGTTGCTCCTTGCGGGGAATTTCACCTCAACGCCCCTCAACTGCACCCTCATAAATCCTGAAACGCCCCTGAAATGGCAGGGGAATATCAATGGCATCCCCCGGACAGGTCTGGAATTGAAAAAACAGGGCATCCCTCTCACACTCGCTCCTCACAAATGGGAATTTATTCACCTGAAAGGGATATGAATTACTCCACAAGGCTATGGCAGAATTCTGTTTTCTTAAACTTTTACCACAAAAAAAATGCTGCAAAGATTTTTGCAGCAGTCAGGAGTGTTTGAGAACTGTTTTCAGTTGCCGGGATCGACGATGAGGTTTTTCCGTAAAAAGGTGGGGACATCCAGATTGACACCGTCAACGATGACAGGGGCAGTCCCCTCCATCACCCCCAGTTCGTGGGTCTGGGCGGTGAAAAGATCGGGCTGGAACTCATCGGCGGACTCACTCTTTTTGCGGCGGTTTTTCCGGTGGGTGGCAACAAGGACCTCCTCCGCATGACCGTTTTCCGGCTGTTCGCCTTCAAACTTGACGGTCACGGCGATCAGCTGCATTTCACTTCCCCATGAAGGGTCGCTTCCGGCGCCGACAAAAAGATCGCACTCAGGCGAAGTATATTTCTGGAGACTTTCAAACACCGTGCGGGCATCCCCCAGAGAAAGTCCGCTGCCTCCGTTGAGCATCAGCAGAACAGCATCGGCTTGTTTGAGCTTGGACCCCCCCCCCAGCATGGGCGAATCAAGGAGATTTTCTATCAGTTTGCGCTCTTTATCCTCCTCATCAGCTGCCACAGAGGCAAACCCGATACTGCACCGGGCGTGCTGACGGTTCAGAAGTGCGCTCAAGGTGTCATAATCCGCCGTCAGATAATTCCCCGAACAAAGGGTGACAGCCAACGCCCGTGCCGCCTCAGCCATGACCTTATCCGCAAGGGCGAAAGCCTCTTCGTGAGGCACCGAGGGGTCCAGCGTGCAGAAAAGAAGATCGTTGGGGACCGTCACCACTGCACCTGCCAGGGGGAGCAGATCCACAGCGATGGTCTGTTCCGCAAGTTTTCTGCGGCTCGCCCCCTCAAAGAGAAAAGGGGTGTTGAGCAGAAAAAGGGTCGGCAGTTTCAGTTTGGAAACGACACTCTGGATCACAGACATCGCCCCTGAACCGAATCCTCCGCCGAGGGCGGAAACCACCACCAGCATCCGGGAATCCTCAAGGAGCTTTGCCAGCGTTTCCCTTTCGGCGGCGGCGGCGGATTTGCCTTCGTTGACTTTGCCGCCGCACCCTTTGCCCTGCCGCCACTTTTCGCCGGCAAGGAGCAGAGCCTCTTCGGGAAGTCCGGTATTTTTCAGGGATTGGGCGTCGCAGTCGAATCCCAGAAGCTGCAAATGCTCCGCTCCGGGAAGTTTATTGAGAAATCCGATAATACGGCATCCGGCAGAACCGACGCCGAGAACAGTCAATTTTTTCATGGTCACAACTTGAACGCCTTCCATAATTTGCCGATCTCACGGGGCAGATAGAACCACATATTGTTCATGCCGTTGATAAATCCCTGTATCGCCCCCTCATTGCGCCCCCCGGAAGAAACACGGTAGTACTCTGCGGCGACTTTGAGTGCGCCCCAGACGGCACTGTAACGGGGGGAGTCCAGATTGGTCAGAGAGCCTGAAGCATCCGCAACGCTGCCCACACGGCAGGGCATCTGGAACACCTCGGAAAAAACCTCAAGGGCAGGCGCATAGAGGGCGCCGCCGCCGGTGAGGATCCCTGTTCCCTGCCGGACACCGCTGTAATTGGGCATCTTGCGCTCCACCTCTTCAAAGATCTCACGGAGTCTGGCTTTGATAATGGTCTCAAAGTGGCAGAGCCGGATCTCACGGAATCCCCCCATGGGCTTTTCAATGGAAATCGTACTCTGATTCCGGGCAAAAGCCTCATTGAGAGTGCCGTTTTCAAAGAGTTTGCGGCATCCGGCAAAGGGGAGTTTCAATCCGATGGCAAGGTCGTTCGCCACATGGTCGAAGCCCAGCTGAAGCGTTCCCGCATCAAGAACACCCCCGTCATGGGCAGAAAGATAATCGGTACAGCCCGCCCCCAGATCGACCAGCACGGAACCTTCGTCAAGCTCTCTTTCGGTCATGATCCCGACTTTGGTGCAGATGGGGGAAAAGACAGGGAAAACATCGGCATTTTCAAGGTCGAATCCCTTGACAAGATTGTAAAGGTTGTCAATCCGGGGCACATGGCCCTGAACGATCAGGACCTTGGCTTCAAGTTTCCGCCCCCGCTGATTGAGGGGATATCCCACCCGCCGGTTGTCAAGGCGCCAGTAGATATCGTCGGTATTGATGATCTGCCAGTCAGAGGGCAGTTCGATGACCTGGGCATTGGTGCGGGCTTCATTCATCTCTTCCTCGCCCACCACGCCTTTGCGTACCATGGCGGAGCCGACGCCGCCTGTACAGCGGATCCCGCCGCCTGAAACAAGCAGAGTCACAAGTTTACTGCGGAGCAGCTGGTTGCCGGAGGAGTCATCCGCCTGATTCAGTGCCGCTTCAAGGGCTTTACCGGCCTGATCCATATTGCGGATCTCCCCTTTGCCCACGGCGCCGCCTGAAGAGGCAACACCTCTGCCGATGACTTCGACAGAGTCCCCCGTTACCTCGCCGACCAGAACGTTGATCTGAGAGGTCCCGATATCAATTGCAGAAACGATTACAGGAGCTTTTGCCATAAGAGTTGTGTCAATATATTTTCAAGAGTTGATGTATAGTGTCAAAATATAACTGCATTTCATTCAAAAGTCAACCGCTGCTTTTAAAATTGACATAAAAAAACAGCAAGTGACTTGACATTTGAAGGAAAAAGGTGTAAAGTAAGTGTCAGACAGCTTTATTTTAAAAATTTTCGGAGAAGTTGTCCCTATAAACAAAAATAACAAGCAGGAGGTTTTACCATGCGCGCACTTTCCAAAATTTCCCCCGACTGGTGGGATTACACCACTCTTGACCGTGAGATCCTCGACGAAGCGGCGAAAATCAACATCGACAACCTGAAATCCTTTGAACGCCCCGGTTTCAAGATCAACATCTTCGACACCTATCAGGAGTTCTACTGCGCTGAGGCTCTGGAATACATCGATGCCTGGAAAAAAGCCACGCCCGACAATCCCTGCGGTATCTGCGGCCCCATCGGTCCCACCGAGCAGCTGCCTCTGGTCGCCCAGATCGTCAATGCCACCGGTCTCAGCCTGAAGAATGCCCACTTCTGGGGCATGGATGAATGGGCTCTCGGCGACAAAGCCGCCGGGATCGACTTCCCCCTGGGCTTCGCCAAAGCCGATATGGAACTTTGCTTCAACCGCATCCGCCCCGAACTGCGTATGCCCAAAGAAAACATGCACTTCCCCTCTGAAAACGTTCAGGAGTACATCGACACCTACAAACAGGCCAAATGCCTCATCATGCAGGGCGGTCAGGGAGAAACCAAACACTGGGCATTCAACGACCCCGTGAAACGCGAAGGCAAATACAAAGACAATCCCCCCACCCCCGAAGAATACCGTCAGCTGGGGACCCGTCATGTGGAACTCCACCCCATCACTCTGATCCAGAACGCCCGTACCTCCGGCGGCGGCACAGTCCAGAATGTTCCCTCCAGCGCCTTCACCGTCGGCCCCATGGAAACCTGGATGTGCGACCGTGTCTCCATCTGGCACCCCGGTCATCACGACAACCCCTTCGGTATGCGCCTGACCACCTTCATGATCTCCCAGAAGATCGCCGACAGTGCTGTTCCCATGTCTCTGCTCGCCCAGCATGACGACGTGGTCTTCAACTTCTACCGTCCCGGCTTCGGCGTCTGCGATGTGGAGATGCATTGATCATGAAAAAAGTTGCTTTTGCAATTGCCTGTCATCCTGACGATATCGAATTCATGATGGCTGGAACTCTGACCCGCCTCAAAGAGGATCTGGGTTACGAGATCCACTACATGAATATCGCCAACGGATCCCTCGGCAGCGAAGTTTACAAGGCTGAGGAACTCATCAAGATCCGCCGTGAAGAGGCGATGAACTCCGCCCAACTCATGGGTGCGGTCTATCACGAGTCCATCACCAACGATCTTGAAGTTTTCTACAACTCCGAACAGCTTGCCAAAGTTGTCGCCGAAATCCGCAAGGTGAAACCCCAGATCGTCCTGACCCACGGTCCCTATGACTACATGGAGGACCATGTCAACGCCGGCCGTCTCGCCACCAGTGCCGCTTTCTGCCGGGGCATGATGAACTTCCGCAACGTCACCGAACCCATGTTCAGCGACGAGATCGCCGTTTATCACTCCCTGCCCCTGAGCCTCAAGGATCAGCTGAACAAGCCCGTGATCCCCGATGTCTTTGTGGATGTCACAAATGTCATCGAGAAAAAGCGTGCGTTCCTGACCTGCCACCGCTCCCAGAAAGAGTGGCTGGATGCCTCTCAGGGACTTGATGCTTATCTGGATGACATGCAGCAGCGCTGCGAATCCATGGGTAAACTCTCCGGCTTCTGCAGCTTTGCCGAAGGCTGGATCCGTCATAACCCCTGCGGTTTCTGCGCCGAGGATTACGATCCCCTCGCCGAGATCGCCCGTCCCGCTGCAAAATAATCTCGAAAAATCAAGGGGACAGATGTTTCAATGAAACGTTTGTTCCCTTTTTTTCTATCTTCCGACAGTGAAAAAGTTCAGAAAAAAAAGAAAAATCAGCCTTTTTTCAAAAAAAAACGGAACTTTTTCAAAATAAGCCTTGCAATTTTCCTGTTTGTAACTTATATTTCATATTGGATATTTATTCTTGAAGTAAAACACAGCTGATTGACACTTCCTTGTCATGAAAGCGAAAACACCAGAGGATTTTTTTATGAAAGTTACCAAGATGTTGTTGGCGGCACTTATGGTCATGGGTGTCTTTGCAGTCACTTCGCTTCAGGGTCAGCAGCTCTCCGCCGCTCCCGAAAACGAAAAGGGTGCCATCATTCTCAAGCCCCTGGAAAAACTCGGCCGTGGTATTTCCAACGTGGCTTTCGGCGTCCTTGAAGTGCCGATCCAGATGCACAAAGTCACCAACCGTGCCGGTGGTATCGCCGGTCTGACCTACGGAACTCTCCGTGGTGCGGCATTCTTCATCGCCCGTGTCTGCGTCGGCGTTGCAGAGATCGTCACCTTCCCCATCCCCCTGCCCAACTGTCCTGAGACGCCCGACGGCTACGGTCCCGGCTACGGTCCCATCATGTACCCCGCATGGGTCGTCGATGTGGAAAACGACTGGTGGAGCTTTGTGTTTGACCGCGACTCCATTCCCGCCCCCACCTATTGATCCGGTTTTCATCTGCTGAAAGAAAATAATTTACCATGAGTTTTTCCTGCGGTTTCGTGGGTTTGCCCAATGTGGGCAAATCCACGCTTTTTAATGCATTGTGCAAGGGCGGTGCCGAAGCCGCCAATTTCCCTTTCTGTACCATTGAACCCAACACCGGTATCGTGCCTGTCCCCGACGAAAGGCTTGAAGTGCTGGCAAAGATGGAAAACTCCGGTCGTATCGTGCCTTCAAGTTTGAAGTTCATCGACATTGCCGGTCTCGTCCGGGGTGCCAGTACAGGTCAGGGACTGGGCAACCAGTTTCTGGGAAACATCCGCAACGTGGATGCCATCGTCCATGTGGTGCGCCTTTTCAAGGACTCCGACGTGGTCCATGTGGCAGGGGAATGTGATCCCGTGGCGGACCTTGAAACGATCCTCACCGAGCTGATGCTCGCTGATATCGAAGTTCTTGAAAAACGGCGCGACCGGGCTTTCAAAACCGCCCGCTCCGGAGATGCCGATGCCAAGTTCGAACTGGAACTCATCCGCACCTTTATCGACCAGCTCAATGCCGGTCAGCGTCCCGACTACGACAAAGAATCCCCCAAAGCGGTGGAAGTAGTGGAGTCTCTGGGACTTCTCTGCACCAAACCCGCCTTTGTCTGCGCCAATGTGGGCGACGATCAGGTGGGGGACGCCTTTGCGGAAGATCCCGATGCCAAACGGCTCATTGAGTGCGCCGCTTCCCACGGCATGGAGGTCATCCCCGTCTGCGCCAAGATCGAAGAGGAGCTTTCAGGGCTCTCTGCCGAAGAAGCCGCTGAATTCCTTTCAGAAATGGGTATTTCCGAGTCCGGACTTTCCCGTGTCATCAAGACCGGCTACCGGCTGCTGAACTACATCACCTTTTTCACCGCAGGTCCCATGGAGTCCCGTGCCTGGACCGTCATCAAAGGTGCCGCGGCTCCTCAGGCGGCGGGCAAGATCCACACCGACATGTGCCGGGGCTTTATCCGTATGGAAACGGTTTCCTACGAAGACATGGTCGAATGCGGCTCATGGAACAAAGCCCAGCTGGCGGGAAAACTGCGGATCGAGGGAAAAAGTTACATCGTTCAGGACGGCGATGTGATACATGTTCGTTTTTCAGTTTGACAAATTGCAGAATGTGCGCTATATTATAAAGATAGACGTAATTTCGAACTGATTTATAGTATAGCGTAACTGAATGAGGAGATGAAACTGATGGCGAAGAAGAAAACCCCTCTCAACTATACGGGGAAAGATCTTGAACACTACAATGCCTTGATGGAAGCCTACAATCAGGTCAGCAGCAACATGCGGATCCGTGCCGGTGAAGTTCTTGACCGCAGCGGGGCAGACAAACGGGGCGTTACGACCCACATGGCAGATGTTTCCAGCGACAACGCCAGCCACGAGATCGGCTTGCGCCAGCTCTCTGAGGACGGCGATGTGCTGACCCTTATCGAAGATGCCTTTGAAAGACTTTCCAAAGGGGATTACGGCAAGTGTCAGGATTGCGGCGAGATGATTTCCGAAGCCCGTCTGAAAGTCCGTCCCTACGCCGTTTTCTGCATCAAGTGCAAAACCAAACGTGAAGAAATGGAACGCTGAAGAAAGTGTCCACCCTTATTACGCCTCATACAAAGACCGAAAAGCGCCTGCTGATATGGTGCGCTTTGCTGGTCTTTTTTTCTGTGATCCTTGATCAGGGGAGCAAACTGGCGATCCAGGCGGTTTTGCCGCTCCACGGTGCCATTGAGATCATCCCCAACTGGTTCAATCTCTATTATGTCCGCAACACGGGCGCCGCCTGGAGCATGTTTTCGGGCTACCCCTGGCTTCTTCTGGCATTCGGCGTTGCGGCAGGGATCTTCATACTCCTGTTTTTCCGCCGCTGGAGCGAAGGATTCCCGGAACGCTACTGCGCCCTTGCCCTCATTGAAGGGGGCATCATCGGCAACAGTATCGACCGTCTCTGGTACGGTTCTGTGATCGACTTTTTCCACGTTCACTATTACGACGTTTACCACTATCCTGTTTTCAACATTGCCGACTGTGCGATCTGCATCGGTGTCGGGATATTCATTCTTTCCAATATCGTGCGCAAGCCGAAAAAAGAACAAAGTGCCTCATGAAGATCATCTCTGTTGACACCATGCGCCGCCTTGAGCAAAGAGCCGGAGATGCCGGTGTTCAGGGATTCCGCCTCATGTGCCGTGCCGGAACTGCGGCGGCGGCGATCATTGAAAAATATTGTGCGAACCGTTTCCGCCGGGTGGTGTTTTTCTGCGGCGGCGGCAACAACGCAGGCGACGCACTGGTCTGCGCAAAGGAGCTGAAACTTCCTCATCTCATCCTGCCTTTCCGTCCCCTTGAAAACTTGAAAGGTGAAGCCGGAATGGCGTACAGAAGTTTCGGCAGGTGCCTCAACATCCTTGCGCCTGAAAATTACGACCCCGCCCCGGGGGATCTTATGGTGGATGCCCTGCTGGGGATCGGCTTCAAGGGAACGGCCATCCGTCCCGAACTTGCGGCGGCATTGAAAATCATGGCTGATGCCCGGAAAACGGTGATCGCCTTTGATCTTCCCAGCGGACTTGACGGCGACAGCGGAATTGCCGCACCTGAAACACGCCCTGCGGAGCTGACCATAACTTTCGGGATGCCCAAACAGGGGATGTTCTTCAACGCAGGACCCCGTTACTGCGGAAAGATCGTTGCCGCTCCCATCGGCGTTGAAAAATTTCCCGCCCCCGCCGCTTTGCCTTACACTTTTTTCACCTCCCACGATGCGGAAGCTCTTCTGGTCCGTCCGGCTCTTGAAGCCCACAAAAACAGCCGCGGCAGGGTGCTGATGCTCTGCGGCAGCTGCGAATATCCCGGAGCGGCGCTCCTCGCTTCAAAAGGGGCACTCCACTTTGCGGGCATCGTGCGGACAGTTTCGGTGCAGAGTTCTGCCATGCCTTCCCTGCCGGCAGCGTTGATCCCGCAGCTTCTTCCCCCCGGTCCGGAGGGTGAGCTTCCCCCCGATGCCCTGAAACGGTGCGCCCCTGCGGCTGAGGCTTCGCAGGTGGTGTGCGCCGGATGCGGCTGGGGCAGTCATGTTTCCCCGGCTCTGCTCAAAGATCTGCTGGATTTCCCCGGAAAAATTGTCCTTGATGCGGACGGACTCAACCTGCTTTCACGGAATCCCGGTCTGTGGAATTTCCGTTCGGATGTGATTTTGACGCCCCACCCCGGCGAAGCGCTCCGTCTGGCGCAGGGGTTCGGCATAGACACCAAAGGGAGCCGTGAAGAGTTTGCAGCGCGCCTCTCAAGCCGTCTCGGAGCGGTCATCGTCCTGAAAGGGTTCCACACCTGCGTGGCAACGCCTGACGGCAGTGTGAGTGTCAACGGTTCCGGAGGTCCCGAACTTGCCATGGCAGGCTCAGGAGACGTCCTTGCAGGCATCACAGCGGGGCTTGCGGCGCAAATGGAAGATTTGGGTGCTGCCGCCCGTCTTGCGGTCTTTCTTCACGGAGCTGCGGGCGACATGGGAAGAGGGGCAGTCATCGCCGACGATCTGCCCCGTCTTGCGGCGGAGTGCGCCGCAAATCAGACATGGTGGTAAGAACCGCCTGCGTTGAAGTTCAAAGCCCGATAGAGCTGTTCACAAAGGAGGAAGCGTGCCATTTCGTGGGTAAAGGTCAAGGGGGAAAGGGACCAGAGAAGATCGGCACGCTGTTTGACTTCGGGAGCAAGTCCGAAAGGACCGCCGATGACAAAGACCATCTTGCGGTCGAGAGAAGCGATTTTCTGAGCAAACTGTGCGGTGGAAAAAAGTTTTCCCTCTTCTGAAAGGACAAAGACAAAACTGTTTTTCTCTTTTTCAAGTTCCTTCATCAAAGCCCTGCCCTCTTTCGCCACATCGGCATCAGGAAGTTCCACACACTCCACCTTGCCATAAGCGCCGCACCGGCTCACAAACTCCGCCGCCTTCGCCCCCAGCACCTTGTCTTTGGGCTTCCCCACCACGATTATCTTCATCAACATAAAGTACAGCTCCATAAATTATCAAATGTCATCTGTACAACGTAACTCCGATGACTCAAAAAATCAAGTCCCGGATGCAAAAAAGAGGCAATTTCCCAAGTTTCCCAATAACTTTGAAAATCACCTCTCTTCAGTTACAAAGCAAAAATCACAATACGGCTTTACCTTCAGCGATAAAACTTTCTATCTTTTTCAAAACATCTCTGAAAGCATCTTTCACCAGACGGCTTCTGACTTGATACTTCAAGCCTCTGCACCGCCGGCATTCTTCAGTTCGTCCAGCACAGTCACGACATGTCGTAACACAAGAAGTTGTAATTGTCCGGGGACCGGAACGACCGATTGAAAATCGCGGCGTATAAGATTTGCTTCCGGAACCGCCACAAAATGGGCAACGACCGGTATTATTACATGATCTGCAGTTCTTCAAGCCGGATCCTCTGCACTCGTCACACGGACTCAATAATTGATATGAGCCGAGATATCCCCTCATACGGATTACTTTATCCATTGCAACCTCATCGCCATTGCTCAATGCGATAATCAGCTCCAACTGTTCTACAAGGTCGTTGTAAGGTTTATAACCCAACAATTGAGGAAATTGTTTCAAACCCTCAAGCAACTTATCAACTTCCGAATCCGAATGAAATTCTGTTATGACTTTTGAGATTTCTATAAAATACTTTTTAACTTTTTCCCGCTCTGCCGAAAGAATATCTAGTTTTTTCTGACATTCTTCCATCATTTTCTGTCTGTTCAGCACATCCATATAAGGTGAATTTTTGGCAAAGTTCAAATATCGGAGAATTCGTTCACGATCCTTTTCTTCCGGCTCTTCAGATATTTTCAAGAATATTTCAAGAAAAGCTTTTTCTGCAAGCGCCACGGCGTCCTGCCTGTTTTCAGCCTCAGGATTTTCCTTGATGGCACGCATCAGAATTTCAAGATCAGCGAGAGAAACACGATTTTTATCGTTCCAGATTTTTATTTCGGCACCCAATTTACGGGTGTTCAAGACAACACTCTTTTTTTTCCAGATACCATTGATTTTGATCAAATTCTGCCTGTATATTTTGTCTGCGGAGTCATATTCTTTAACATTGAACCAGAAAATCTTTGTTTCAAAATCTGGTGTTATTTCCATTTTTTTGTAGTGATACCCCCGCATCGCCCGTTCAACATCTGCTTCAGAATATGCAGGTGGAACCGGCAGAGAAACCAGTATTTTTCCCTCTTGAAGTTCCCATTTGCGGCTTGAACCGTTATAACAAATTTCATAAATTTTATTATCTGTATAATTCTGAGGCTGATTGGTTGAAATATTATGCAGAGCAACCGCATGATCTAATTGCTGATTCTGAGGAATCATCTTAATCTTTCCATCCATCCATTTCTCTTTGTTAAATTTTGTCTCTGTAAAATCAGGAGGGAAAAAATTAAACTCAAGTCCCGGTGTCCCGTCAGGGTCTTTTCCAGTATCAGACATCCAAGTCTTAAATTGGACAGAGGCCTGCAATGTTGCCTTATGAGTAAAAGGAGGCTTATCATATTTTTGGACAGCTGAACATGCTACACTGGCAGTACAAACCAGGCGAATGACTTGATAGTATGCCGCACCAGTCAAAATTTCAGTCCCGGTAATTTTTTTAATCCCGCCAGCGACGATGACCAATTCTTTACCTGGTACAGCATAAGCTGTTGCATCAGGATTGTCTGCGACTTTCTCTGCAAAAAGAGTTTCAAGCACGGAAAGCCTCAATGACTCCAGCTCTTGCTTCAACTTTTCATCAGGAGATTCATTACTGCATCCGGAAAAAAGGGTGAGTACCAACAGAGGAATAAGCAAAAAAGATTTCATTTTATCAACTATATTTTTTAAGGTTACGGATGAATCAAAATGGGCACAGAGATAATCAGCCAAGACCATTAACAGAAAAGCAAAAAATATTCCTGAAACAAATATTACACTCGCATACACTGCCGCCTGTATAAAATTTTTCTTAAAATCATCATTTATCCGGTTAATATGTCTCTGATGTTCTAATAACTTTCCATTAAGGCTTCCCGCAGCATCAGCAATTCGCCAATATTCTGGAGAAGTGATATCTTTAATCTGAAGAATCATTAAGTTAAGGACATACTTTTCAAACTCAAATTGATTTTGTCCAACAGTTACAGAGGACTTACCGGAAGCAACCTCCTGATCCTTCCCTAATTTCTTTTCACTTCGTTTTGCGTTCAGAAAGCCATTCACAAATGTGATACCATCTGCGATCTTTTTAAGTTCTGCCCCATAAGACAACTTATTCGTATTTTTCTTATCAATCAGTATCCGTGATAATATATCAATATTTTTGACATATACATTGATATCTGCATTGAAAAAATTCACATTTTCTCCCAATGCAAGCATTAATGACCGACTTGCAGTTAATTTTTTTTGATTTACGAAACTGATTTTGATAGCATCTCCTTTGTTGAGTTTTCGCTTAATTTTTTGGCACTCTTCGAGAAAGAAATTTCTCAATACGCTTGACATTTTTTCAATTTTTGTGTTATACTGCGAAAGAGTCAGCAGTGATTCAACCGTATCATCATGCGAAAGAAGCTCTTCATTAAAATTGCCCCCCTTTTTTTCAAGATCCAACGGAAAATTGATCTTTGCATCAGTGTATCTGCCAGCCATAATCAAGCGGGCTGTTTTCAAATAGTCTTCCTCAAATTCTTTCTGACTTTTGACCAGTGATGGCACTTTATATTTCGCAAGTACTTTCAATTCCCTATTGCGATCCGAGAAGGGTTGCCATAAAAGATATATGATCAAAGCCAGTGTCGAGATAACCTGAAATAAAGCGAAAGCACGTGCCCAAGAGATGAATAATCTTCCCCAAAAATAATCTTTATTTTTCGATTCAGGTCTTTTCCCTGAACCAGTAGAAGCGACTGGAGGAGACTGTTGCATTTTTTCAATCGGTTCATCAGGTAAAGCAACTGTAAACTCTTTGTTGCACATGGGACACACCACCTGCATGTCTTTCCATGAAGATTCAACTGTCAATTGTCCACCACAGTGTGGACAATTGTACCTTTGCTCGTCATTTTTCATAAAATTCCCCTCTGTTGATTAAAAATAAAAAAGTACATCCCTGACTTTGCTGCCGCACGTCCTACCACAGACACAACGCTGACAAACGGGATGTACTCCTTGTTTGGGGTACATTCCGGCCAAGCGTTGTAAATCGGCTGAAAAACAATGTGGTAGATTGTGCGGCAAGCCGAATTTTTTCTTCAATTTTTCTGTTTCAAAACTGTTAAATCAAATAGACAGCTCCTTTCTTTCACTGCATCTTATCACATAATATAACATATATTCATGTCAAATACAAGTTATTACACAACTTTTTTTCAGCGCCGGAACTTGTCGCAGGAACGGCGGGCTTCGGCGATGATCTCTTCTTCGTGGGGGACGCGGTGGTTTTCCATGATGACTCTGCCGTTGCAGATCAGGGTGTGCATCACACTTGAGTCGGCGGAGTAGACCAGATTGGCGGTGAGATTGTAGTCCCCCACCATGCGGCAGTGGTCCAGTTCCACAAGGAGTATGTCGGCGGCGCAGCCTTCGGCGATCCCGGCGTTGACTTGGGCGTAGGAAGCTCCGTTCACGGTGGCACAGCGAAAAATATCCTCATCCTTTCCCGCAGTGGGGTCGCCGCTTTTCAATTTGGCGGCAAGGGCGGCGAACTTCATCTCTTCCACCATGGAAAGATTGTTGTTGGAGCTTGCGCCGTCGGTTCCAAGGGTCACACGGCATCCCGCTCCCAGCGCACTTTGGAAATCAAAGGTCCCGCTGCAAAGTTTCATGTTGGAAACAGGACAATGACTGATGACAGCCCCCCTGCGGGCAATGATTTTTCTATCCTCATCCGTCAGGTGGACACAGTGGGCAAGAAGAGTGTTTTCCCGGAGCAGCCCCACTGAATCCAGGTAGGCAACAGGGGTCATGCCGTTATGTTCACGGCGGCAGTCCTCTACCTCGCGCAATGTTTCGGAACAGTGGATGTGCAAAGGCATCTGCAATTCATCCGCCACGGCGGTCACGTCACGCAGGGCGCTTTCGCAGACGGTGTAGATGGCGTGAGGCGCAAGGGCAATGCGGACACCCTGCGGCAGATTGGCGGCAAGTTCAAGGGCATCCTCCCTGATCTGGGCGGCACTGCGGGCGGTGGTACTGCCGGGGAGTGCCAGGTGGACAAGTCCGATATCGGCACGCACCCCCATTTCGCCCGCCGCCCGGATCGCCTCTTTGGGGAACCAGTACATTTCGTTGAAAAAACAGCATCCGGACTTGATCATTTCCAATATCCCCAGCCGGGTGCCTGCGTAAATATCCTGAGCATCCATTTTAGCTTCGGCGGGCCAGATGTGTTCGTTGAGCCATGTAAAAAGGGCAAGATCGTCGGCGTATCCCCTCAGGAGCGTCATTGCCGTGTGGGTATGGGTGTTGTAAAAGGGGACGACCGCCGCAAGATGGCTGCCGCACTCAAGAACCTTTTCAGCGTTCTCCTGAATGGATGGGGCTATACGGACGATTTTTCTCTCTCTGATAAGAATATCGGTGTTTTTTCCCTCAAGGAGAACATTTTTCAAAAGCAAACTCATTTTCGATCTCTTTCCCTGATAAACTTTTCGATCTCTTCCGTATCGCTGAAAGGATATTTGACACCTTTGATCTCCTGATAATTTTCATGTCCTTTTCCGGCGATAAGGAGCGACTCCCCCTCTTTGAGTTCCTCCAGCGCCCGGCGGATGGCTTCGCCCCGGTCGGGGATAACCGAAAACGCCGCCGTTGCAGGAATACCGCTGAGGATATCTTCAATGATCTGTTCCGGTTCTTCGCTGCGGGGATTGTCGGAAGTGACAAAGAGTTTGTCGGCAAACGCTGCGGCGGCCCCCCCCATGCGGGGGCGTTTGGTCCGGTCACGGTCGCCGCCTGCGCCGAAAAGGACGCAGACTCTGCCGGGCGTGATCCTGCGCAGCGTTTTCAGCACATTGACAAGGGCATCGTCGGTGTGGGCATAATCCACAAAGGCGACACCGCTTCCGGGGAGCGGAAAGGACTCCAACCTGCCGGGGACCCGTATTTTTTCACGGAGTGCGGCACAAAGGGTTTGGGGCGGGATGCCCAGTTCCAAAGCGGCGACAGCGGCACCCGCAATATTTTGGAGATTGTAAAACCCAGTCAGATTGGAACTTAAAGAAATTTCACCGGAACGGGGGTGGTGCAGTTTGAAACGCACGCCCTCTTTTTCAAGGGAAATCTCTGAAATAGCGCACATCCCTTTGTTTTCCGTTGAAAAGGTGACACAGCGGCAGCGGTCCCCGATTTCCTCCGCCAGTCGCACGCCCCAGGGGTCGTCCACGTTGATGACGGCGGCGCCTTCCTCATGGAGAAAGTGAGTAAAAAGCCGTTTTTTGGCTTGGAAATAGTTTTCCATGTTCCCGTGATAATCCAGATGATCCCCCGTCAGATTGGTGAAGATCCCGGCGTGGAGTTTGATGCCTGCGGCACGGTTCTGGACAAGGGCATGACTTGAAAGCTCCATGGCGGCAAATTTTACGCCATTGACTTTCATGGAGGAAAAAAGGGAAAACAAAGTCCGGGGATCAGGCGTGGTCCTGTCACCGGGAATGACCTCGCTCCCGGTGCGGTATTCCACGGTGGAAACCAATCCGCAGGGGCGTTGGGCAAAGTTGAAAATATGTTCCAGCAGAAAAACGGTGGTGGTCTTGCCGTTGGTCCCCGTAACGCCCAGAAGTTTCATACTTCTGTCAGGTTCTCCTGCAGCGTGGCGGACCAGAAGCGTAAAGGCGGCATAACTTTCTTTCACAAGCAGATAAGGTGTGCCGGGGGGCAGAGGAATGTTGCGTTCCATCACGATAAGGGCCGCCTTTTTTTCAAGGGCGGCGGGGATGAAATCGTGTCCGTCCGCCGCACTTCCTTTGATGGCGACAAACCCTGCGCCGCAACGGACCTGACGGGAGTCGGAGGTGAAAAACTCAGGCAGAGTTTCCACATGGCGTGCTTCGATGAGCAAATCCCCCAGAATATCCTTAAAAAGTGTCATGGTCATCACTTATCCGCTTCGGGCAGAGCTTTTTCAAGGGCGACGCCCCGTGAACCTTTGGCGAAAAGCAGATCCCCCTGCCGGAGTATTTTTTCGAGGGCGGCTTTGGCACTGAGGGCATCGGGCAAAGCATCTGCGCCCCAGTTTTCCCCCACAAAAATCATCCTTGCGCCGGGGAAAAGTTGCTCTGCCGCAGCCCGGACCTCTGCGTGGGCGGCTTCTGAAGCGTCGCCGAGTTCCCGCATTTCCCCCAGAAGAAGAATGAGTTTTTCAGGCTCTGCGAACTCTTTCAAATTGTGCAAAGCGGCGGTGACGGCGGCGGGATTGGCGTTGTAGGTATCATCCACACAGGTCACGCCTTTTGAAGTATAGATACGGCTGCGCCCCCCCGGCAGAACCGTTTTGGCAAGTCCTGCGGCGATGACAGCGGGGGTGATCCCGGCGGCAAAGGCGGCGGTTGCGGCGGCGGCGGCGTTCATCGCCTGATGCGCGCCTGAAAGGGGCATTTCAAAGGTGATCGTCTGACCATCGGGGAAGTGAAGCCGGACACGACTGCCCCGGAGCGTCCCCCCCAGATATTCACAGCGCACATCCCCCTTTTCTTTACCGAAAAGCATGACTTTGCCTGAAACATTTTTCTTCAATATTTCCAGTTGGGGAGATTCTGCGGGAAAAACGGCAGTTCCCCCCGGAGCAAGGGCATCGCAAATATGGCTTTTTTCTTCGGCGACCCCCTCAAGGTCCCTCAGAAACTCAAGATGACAGGGGGCGACGGAGTTGACCAGTGCCACATCGGGGGCGATACAGCGTCCCAGAGGGGCGATCTCGCCGAAATGGTTGGTCCCCGCCTCAAGGACGGCGTAACGGTGCGCGGCGTTCATCCGGAAGAGATTCAGGGGAACTCCGATCTGATTGTTGGTATTTTCAAGTGTCCACAGCACCTTTTCTTCGGCTCCTGCGGCGGCGGTGCAAATGGCACGGAGCATCTCTTTGACGCTGGTTTTACCCACGCTGCCCGTGATTCCGAAAACCGTCACCTTGTCAAAGCGGCGGCGGTGGAAAAGTGCAAGACGCTGCCACGCATCGAGGGTGTTTTCAGTGACCAGCAGGGGAATCCCTCCAGGGGCGAGATGGCGTTTGGACCGCTCCACACACAAAGCCCCGGCACCTGCGGCAACGGCTTTGTCAAGGAAGTTGTGGGCATCAAAACGCTCCCCCGCCAGCGCCACGAAAAGCGCACCGGGAGAGGGAACACGGGTATCGGTAAAGATCCCTGTCACACAAGTTTCGCCCTGCTCCCAGAGACCTGCACCTGAAAGGCGCAGTTCTTCCGCCGTAAAGCGCACTTCACTGAGGCTCATTGAAATTCAGCACGTTGCGGACAAATCCACCCCGGAACACAACCCGGATGGTGTCGCTTTTGTTGACAAAGTAAAACCAGCTGTCGTTCCGCAGATCAGGGGTCCTGATGGCGGGGGGGAGTCCGTAAGCCAGCTGCACCTGCTTCGGAGTCATACCGGGGACGACTTCCCCTCTCAGGATCCTTGCCCGGACCTTTGCGGGGATGCCTTTAAGCTGCTCCTCACGGTTTTTGACCGTAAAGGTGGTGCTGATGTAATCAGACATGGAGCAGAGGCGGTAATCTTCGGAAAAGTTGATGACGTAACGCTTGCCCTGTTTGTCTTTGAAAACGATTTTCTGAGAGAAAGGTGTGGTTTCAACAGGGATGATCTCCGTCCCGACGGGGAGGAATGCCCCCCGCTGGATGTTGCGGCAATCCATATTTTCCGCATCTTCATACCAGAGGTTGCAGGCGGTGTAGACCTTGTCATCGATTTTCATCTGCAGCACTTCAGAAAAGACCACAGGTTCGGCACATCCGGCAAGGAGCAAAAGAACTCCCATGAGGCCAACAGCGATTTTGAACATAAGAAGCTCCTTTTTTTATTTTTCAGCGGATAAGTCGGGTAAATTCGTTTCTCGTGGCAAGCTCCCTGCGGAAACTGCCCCGCATGGAACTGGTGGTCATAACGGAATTCTGTTTTTCCACCCCCCGCATCTGCATACAGAGGTGGCGTGCTTCCATGACCACGCCCACACCCTCGGCATCGAGGATCTCTTCAAGGGCAGAGGAGATTTCACGGGTCAACCGTTCCTGAACCTGAAGACGGCGTGAAAACATATCCACGATCCGTGCCACTTTGCTGACGCCGATGATCTTGCCCCGGGGGATATATCCCACATGGCAGCGGCCGAAAAAGGGCAGCAGATGATGTTCGCACATACTGAAAAACTCGATATCCTTAACGATGACCATATCGTCGGACTCTGCCTCAAAGAGGGCGCCGTTGACCACGGCGTTGATATCCTGGGTATAACCTCTTGTGAGGAACTTCCAGCTCCGTTCCACACGTTCCGGAGTTTTCACCAGCCCTTCACGGGTGGGGTCTTCCCCGATCTTGACCAGAAGATCATGTATCAATTCCTGCATAAGACTCCAACTCCTTTGATCAGATGAGATGCCCTGCGTACTTCAGCCAGGCATCGGCGAGGACCTGATGGCCCATGAGAGAGGGATGCACACCGTCACGCAGGATCAAATCAGCGGTTCCGGCTTTGGCGGCGGCATCGTTGACGATCTGCTGACAGGGGATGAAAACGGCGTTGTACTTTTCGGCAAGTTCTTTCACCACGGCACCTCTTGCGGCGATTTCGGGGAGCCAATCGGCGGAAACGGCGCCGGTCTCAAGGACAAAGGGCTCCATGAGGACCAGCTTGATCTGCGGCAGAGTTTTGACGGTCCACTCAAGGAGCATGTCATAGATCACAGCGTAACGTTCAACTTCCACGCCGTTTCTGATCTCAGCTTTCTCGTGCCAGGTGTCGTTGACACCGATGAGGATGCTCAGCACATCGGGTTCAAGGTTGAGACAATCCTTTTTCCATCTGGCGTAAAGATCCACCACCCGGTTGCCGGAAATACCTCTGTTGATGATATTATATCCATTGCCCAGGTGATCGCCGAAGATCCGTGCGGCGACGAGTCCGGGATAGCCTGCGCCGTAACCGGCATTGGATTCGGGCAGAGCCTCACGGTTGCGCCCGGCATCGGTAATGGAGTCACCCTGAAAAAGTATACGTTTCATAGTCATTCATCCTTTATGTAAAAATTGTCTTTGTTATAAGATATCATTGAATAAGATTTTTTCAAGTCCCGGAGGGGGGCTTGTTCTTCTCATTACGCAGTTTTTCCCAGTAAGCAAGTCTTCTTGCGATCTCTCTTTCAAAGCCCCGTTCCACGGGTTTGTAAAAATTGCGCCGTCCCATTTTTTCGGGGAAATAATTCTGTCCAGAAAATCCTTCCGGGGTATCGTGGTCGTACTGGTAATTGGCACCGTAACCGATATCCTTCATAAGTTTGGTGGGGGCATTGAGGATATGAGCAGGGGGTGTGAGTGAACCGGATTCTTTCGCCGCCTTGACGGCACTGTTCCACGCCTTGTAGACCCCGTTGGATTTGGGGGCTGTCCCCAGAAAGACCACAAGTTCGGCAATGGCAAGTTCCCCTTCGGGTGAGCCGAGCCTTTCGTAGGTTTCCCATGCGGCGATGGCAAGCTGAAGCGCCATGGGGTCCGCAAGCCCCACATCTTCGGCGGCGAACCGGGTGAGACGGCGGAGCAGATAGAGAGGGTCCTCCCCCCCCTGGATCATCCGTGCCGCCCAGTAAAGCGCCGCATCGGTGTCGGAGCCCCGCAGGGATTTGTGGAGCGCACTGATGAGATTGTAATGGCCCTCACGGTCTTTATCGTAAATGGGGGAACGCTGTTGAAGCGATTGCGCCACGGCAGCGGGATCCATGATCTCATTTTTCCCTGCGAGGGCGTAAATGGTTTCAAGCAGATTGATCAGATAGCGGCCGTCGCCGTCGGCAAATTCAAGGAGTTTCGCCCGGGCCTCAGGGGTGACAGGAAGGGGTCTGCCCATAAGTTCTTCGGAACGGCGGATGATTTTCTCAAGAGCTTCATTATTAAGAGATTTCAACACAAAGACCTTGCAGCGTGAAAGCAGTGCGCTATTGAGTTCAAAGGAGGGATTTTCCGTGGTTGCCCCAACGAGGACCACAGTCCCGTTTTCCACATAGGGGAGAAACCCATCCTGCTGAGCCCGGTTGAAACGGTGGATCTCATCCACAAAAAGGAGCGTTCCCTGACCGTTTTCCCGCCGTTTGGCGGCTTCGTCAAAGGCTTTGCGCAGATCGGCGACGCCTGAAAAAACCGCCGAAAGTGCCGTGAAATGCAGACTTGATTTCCCCGCAAGGATCCGTGCCAGAGTGGTTTTGCCGCACCCGGGGGGCCCCCAGAGGATGAAGCTGAACATCTTCCCTGAATCGATCATTTTCCGCAGGGGCATTCCCGGTCCCAGCAGATGTTCCTGCCCTGCCACTTCATCGAGGGTCTCGGGGCGCATCCGGTCGGCGAGGGGGCGTGCCGGAGCTTCGGGTTCAAAAAGGAATCCGTCGTTCATAACTCCTCCCATCGGGAATAGGGTTTGACACTGAGGGCGCCGTTGCCGTAGCGGGAGTCTCCTGAAACCTCCTCCCCCAGCCATGCGGGGCGTTCAAAGGGAGTATCGGGCGAAGGCAGTTCGATCTCAGCTGTAAAAAGTCCTTTGTTTTCATCCAGATATTCGTCGATTTCCCAGGTAAAACCGTTGCCTGCGGGGAGAAAATAGCGCAGTTTTCTGACCACCCGTGTCCCGCAGAACTCCTCAAGCATGGCGGCGGCATCGGCGACAGGCAGGGGATATTCAAACTCGCTGCGTTCCAGTTTTTCCTCCCCTCTGGTGCGCCCTTTGATGGTGAGAAAGGCGCAGCTGTCAGCAATCCGCACCCGGACGGTGGGACCGCCGGGGGCGCGGAGAAAATAGCCCTGAGTCAGAGTCCGGGGGAGAGCAGAAACCTCATCCCGCCAGCTCTGATCTTTAAGCAGGAACTTTCTTTCGATTTCAACACCCATCAATCAGCTCCTCAAAGGTTTTGAAGTGATTCTTGCAGCAGCGGCGCAAACCTTCAACGCCGGACTTTTTCAGGATTTCAGCACCGACAGCTTTGACATTTGCGCCAGCACCTTTGGGAAGTTGAAATCCGCACTCCTGTTCAAGAAGGGCGACACACATGACAAAACGGTCACGGGCAAGGATACTTGCCGCGGCGACGGCAATATCGCTTTCAGCTTTGGTGCGCTGTTCCATAATGATCTGTTTTCCCCGTTCCATGAGGGCACGGTTGATGAGAGAGGGATCGGCGAACTGGTCCGAAAGCATACGGGGGACCGTGGGATTCTGTTCAAGCAGCTGTTCGATGACCGTGGCGTGTCCCCATGCCAGCATACGGTTCAGGTTGCCGAAACGGTTGTAAAGGCGGTTATAGGTTTCCATCTTGAAGTGGCAGATGGCGAAATTCTCTTTTCCAACGATTTTTTTGATTTCAAGGGCGAGAGCGGCGATTTTTTTGTCGGAGGTGATTTTTTTGGAGTCGCAGACACCCAGTTTTTTCAGCGCCTCCCCTGTTTCAGCTGTGACGCTGACACCTGCGATGACCAGAGGTCCGAAAAAGTCCCCCTTGCCGCTTTCGTCGATACCGCCATGGGGTGTGATGATCTCCGGAAGAGCGTTTTTTATATCCTCTTCCCCGGCGGGAAGTTCCAAAGTGGTGTGGAGTATCTCAGGTTCAAGGATAAATTCAATAAATTCATCGGTCCCCTTGCCCTGGATAACAGTTTTTCCGCTTTCATAAGCGGTGACGTTGACCTTATCCTTTTTCGCCCTGAAAACAGCATAGGGCGCCTCGCTGAGCGCCCATCCTCTTTCTTCAAGAAACTCCTGTAAAGCGTTGATTTCGTCAGGAGTAAGTTCAACAGTGTATGAATTGTTCGGCATCTTCTTTCAATGCTCACGAATTGAGTGAGATCCTTCCGTCAAAAGCGGCGGCGATGGTTGCGCCGTCGGCGTAAGACAGATTTGCCCCTGCGGGAAGTCCCGAAGCGGGGCGGGTGATTTTGATTTGAAAACCTTGCAGCTGCTGAGCCAGAAAAGCGGCAGTTGCCCGCCCTTCCACATCAGAACTCAGGGCAAGTATGACCTCTTTGACCTCCCCCTCTCTGAGGATTTTTTCCAGAAGATCAAAGTTGAGTCCGGAACCGTCTTCCCCGTCCAGGGGAGAAATTTTCCCTCCGAGGACGAGATAACGCCCTTTGAAGTGTCC
The DNA here is from genome assembly GCA_045654705.1 of Victivallaceae bacterium. Lineage (GTDB taxonomy): Bacteria > Verrucomicrobiota > Lentisphaeria > Victivallales > Victivallaceae > UBA1784. Next base: position 12,848 of record JAZONY010000019.1, on the reverse strand, counting down.
GCCGGATTCCACAGCCAGCATCTGGCTCATGGTTTCGACCACACAGAGACAGCTGCTGTCTCTTGTTGAGTCGCTGCAAACTTTACAAAGGGCGTTATGTTCCGCCAATCCTCCGCAGCGGGGACAGTGTGTCACCTTTTGCGGAAGAGAGGCGATCAGTGTTCCCATGAAGCGCAGCTCCTCCTCATCCCATTCCAGAAGTGCCAGAGCCATTCTTTCCGCCGCCCGCCTGCCGACGCCGGGCAGGTGGCGCAAAGAACTCATCAGGTCTTCGAGAGATTCAGGATAGGAGCCGCTCATGGTGAAACACTGTTTTTCAAATGGCAGCGTCTGATCACATGAGGCCGGGCAGATCGATACCGATGCCGCCGGTAAGCTCATTCATGCGCTGCTGGACATTCTGTTTGGCAGAGAAAAGCGCCGTATTGACGGCACGCTGGATCTCTGCGGCAAGAACGGGAGCATCTTCGACGCCGGGGGCGATGGTGATCTCTTTGATTGAAAAATCACCGGTGACCACCACCTTGACGGCGCCGTTCATCCCCGTTGCGGAAAACTCCAGATTGGGCATTTCTTCCTTGAAACGCTTCATACCGCTCTGGATCTCTTTGGCTTTACCCATGAGTTTAGCCATTTCACCGAGGTTGCCGAACATATTACGCTTCCTCCTGCTTGATCTCTTTGGGAGCGTTGTTGTTCAGCTCCTTCTTGTGCCAGAGGCAGAGGAGAGGAGCGGCAACAAAGATGGATGAAGCAGTACCCAGGATCACACCCAGCATCATGATCAGCACGAAGTCATTGATGGCTGCGCCGCCGCCGATGAAAAGGACAAAGACGGTGATAAAGGTGGTGATACTGGTAATAAGAGTACGGCTCAGGCACTGGTTGATGGAAACATTGACCACCTGACGGAAGTTCCGGGAAATACCCAGTTCCATGTTTTCACGGATACGGTCAAAGACAACCACCTTATCGTTCACAGAGTAACCGATAACGGTCAGCAGTGAAGCCACCACAGAGAGGGAGATGTTCCTTCCCATGGCGAGGAAGACCGCCATAACCATGATCACGTCGACCAGCAGAGAGAGGGTCGCCGCCAGAGCGAAGGTCCACTCGTAACGCAGAGAGATGTAGAGACCGATACCGATCATGGAAAGGATGATGGCGATAGCGGCAGCTTTCTTGAATTCGTTACCGATAAGACCGCCGATGGAGCTTTCAAGACCGTCGGAGTACTTCGCCTTGGGATAGGCCTTGTTCAGGATCTTCTGGAGACGGTCCATGGGGCTTGAGTCGGAGTTTCCGCTGGTCTGATCGCCGCGGATGAGGATTTCCATCTTGCCGCTGGCATCACCGGCACCGATGTTGAATTTGTAGGTCACACGGGCCTGTTTGAATCCGTTGTCGCGGAGCGTCTTTTCGATGCTTTCCTGGGGGATCTGCTCAGCGTAGCTGAAAGTCACCACCGTACCGCCGGTGAAGTCAACACTGAGGACCTCACTCTTTTTGACAGCGACCACGGCAACCAGCAGAACAGCAAAGAAAATCACAGCGGCAACGCTGATACGCCATTTGCCGATGAAGTCGATGTTCAGCTTGTCCCAGAGTTTCATCATGGAAATACCGGTGATCTTGCCGTAACGGAAAAGGTAGTCATAGACCAGACGGGTCACGAACAATGCGGTGAACAAGCTGGTGAGGATACCGATACTCAAGGTAATGGCAAAGCCCTTGATGGCACCGGTTCCGACATTCATAAGGATCAGAGAGGTGATAAGGGTCGTGACGTTGGCGTCAAGCACGGCGGAGAAAGCCTTGCCGTAACCCCGGTCAACGGCGTTCTGCACACCCTTGCCTGAGGCAAGTTCTTCACGGATTCGTTCATAGACCAGCACGTTGGCGTCAACAGCCATACCGATCGTCAGCACGATACCGGCGATACCGGGCAGGGTCAGAGTGCAGTTGAAAGCCGCCATGGCGCCCAGAATCAGCACGATATTGAGCAGCAGGGCGAAAACGGCGATGAAACCTGCGGCATGGTAGTAGATGACCATGAAAAGAGAGACCAGGACCATACCGATGATACCCACCCAGATACCGTTCTTGACGTTGGATTTACCCAGCTGGGGATCGGTATCAAAGACGGCGTTGACCTTGATCTGGAAGGGGAAACCGCCGGAAACCAGAGCATCAGCGATGCTTTTGGCTTCATCTTCGGTGAAGGAGCCTGAAATTTCAGCGTTGCCGCCGGTGATGGCACCCTGAATACGGGGGGCGCAATAGAGTTTGCCGTCCAGCACGATGGCGAGGGAGCGGCCGATGTTGTTGGAGGTGATGCGACCGAACTCCTCAGCACCCTGAAGATTGAATCTGAGAGCGATCTTGCGCTGTCCGAACTGATCACGGGTCGCCATAGCCATGGTGATATTTTTACCATCCATGGCAACGTGGCGGTCAACGAGGAAATACTGGATCAGAGGAGCTTCACCGGCGCGGAACTCCTGAGTTTTCATCAGCTCATAGCCCCGGGGGATGCGGAAATTCTTGGGATCTTCCTGATACTTCTGGACCAGATTCTGATTGTCGGGGTGGACAAAGCGGAAATTGAGCTTGGCACTCATCTTGATAAGTTCAAGGAGTTTCAGCTTTTCATCTTTGGCGACAACGGGAGCGCGCAGGGCGACATAATCGCCGCCGGAGGGAGCGATTTCAGCTTCAAAGATCTTCTGACCTTCGAGACGTTTACGCAGGATCTCGATAGCGACGTCGCGGTAACGGTCGAATTCGTTCCGCATACGGGCTTCGACCTCTTCACGGGTCTCGCCGCCCTTGGCGTCGGATTTGAGACGTTTGAGGAAGTCCTCATCGGGGACCAGCTGCAGGATGAACTCCACACCGCCGTTGAGGTCAAGTCCGAGACGGATGGAGCTTGAAGCCTCCTTACGCACCAGACTCATCACGTCACGGTTGTCCTGCAGATCGCTGCCCTTGACCTTCTTGGTCAGGTCGATACCTTTGCCGTCGGCTGCCTGAAGCAGAGCCTGGGACTGGTAAAGGTCGGGCTGTTTGGCTTGAAGTGCCTTGGCCTCATCCACCAGTTTCAGAGCGGCGGTATCCTTCTTGTCTTTGAGCAAAGAGACATAGGCATCATAAAAATCCGGGGGAACGAGGGGATACATGGCCGTGCAGAAGACCAGCATCACCACGACGACGATAGCGGTTCTTAAAATGAGAGGTCTTTTATTCATTTGTCAGCTTTTTCCTCTTTCTTTTCCTCTTTTTTCTCCTCGGCAGGAGCGGCGGTCTCAGGACGGATCACGTCGTGGATACCGGCACGGTTGACCTTGACGAAAACCTTGTCAGCGATCTCAACGGTGAAAACCTTGTCCTGAACAGCGGTGACAGTACCGTAGATACCGCTTGCCAACATGACTTCGGTACCTTTGGTGATGGAGTCCAGCAGCTCTTCACGTTTCTGCTGCTGTTTTTTGTTGGAGCGGCTCATCATCCAGAACATGAGGATGAAAGCACCGCCCATAAGCAGCAGCATTCCCATAGGATTGGTCTGGGTGTTCTGTCCGGCGGCGGCGCCCCCCTGAGCTGCGGGAGCGGCGGCTTTTGCGGCAGTGGCAAGAATAAGATTCAGCATAATATCGATTACTCCTTACATTGTTGAAGTGATTACCGTGCGGGGACGCCCAGCAGGGAAAGATGTTTGTCGAAATGCTTTTCGAGGGCAAATTCGTATTCCTTTTCCAGCTTGTGCATGGCTTTGAAAAATTCGCCGCGCAGTTCGCCGGTGAGGATGGGACCGTAGGTGATGTGGAGCAGCTGACGGGCTTCGGGCATATCCATCAGTTTGACCAGCTCCGCATCGGGGAGAGTATCCACATCGGCGATCTTGGTGATATCAGCGGTGATGTGGTAGAGCTTGAGCATGTCGTTGAAGTTGGCAAGAGCCGCCTTGTGCATCTTGCGGTAGAGCGCAGGATCATATTCAGCGATGACGGTGACAGCCACCAGCCAGCTGGTTCCGGCGGTCTTGAGGTGGAGATATCCGCCGGTTTCCCGTCCGACGGTGGGATAGACGGCGAACTTGTCGCTGCCGGAGTGGACAGAGACTTTGTAGTTGCCGTAAGCCTTGGCGATCTGGGCGTGGACCTTGAACTGGCGGTCAAATTCAGCCAGGTCGCCGATGTAGTCGATAGCCTTCTGGAACTCACCGATGAAGCGGGGAGCCAGTGAAGAGAATTCCACACCGCTGCGACGGAGTTCACGGACGATGTAAAGGTGATGTGAGGGAAGAGTGGGGCTGGTGGTTTCGTCGATGGAAATTTCCAGATCGAACTCGTCGCCCCGCTTGGATTTCAGGTGGTTGTAGACCTTGACAGCGAATTCCAGAGCGGCGGTGTACATGACAGCGCAGCGGCGGGCGGTGGCGGCGTCGATCTTGACGGAGCTTTCACCGATGACAAACTCTTTATCAAAGTAATCTTCGGCAATGCGTTTCCGGAAATCCCCAGCCATGTCAGCAAAAGCGGCATCGACTTTGGCTTCTTCCCAGTCACCGGCGGCGGCGTTCATCACTTCGGAAAGGTCCAGAGTGATCATGGGCATACCGGCTTCCAGAGCAACATCGATATCGGGAATGGTCTTCAAATGGTCGCCGTCAGCGCCCCAACCCAGCTGATAGTCGCTCTTGAAAACGCCGAAAACGGTGTCATCGACCACGGAGCGGAAAGTACGGCCGGTCATGGAAAGTTCACGCATGGACTGCTGAGCGATCACAGGGGAAACCTGGAACTTCTTTGCCGCGGCAACATGTCCGGGAGTGGCAAGACCGAGACGGTCGCCGCATCCGACGGTGGTTTTCACATTGCGCAGGCTCTTGGGGGCGCACCAGGGGAAATACTGGCGCAGAGCAGCGGCGTTGGTGCTGTCGAGTTTACCCACCAGAGCGGCGCCGCCGTCAGCGATGGCGAGCTTTTCACCGGCGAAACCTGCGGGCATGGTCTTTTCGGAATAGGCGACCACCAGCAGGAAACGCTCCTCGCTGTTGCGTCCCATCATAACGGCGGCATCACCGATCTTGTGAACAGAAGCAGGATAGATTTCAATATCGCCTGATTTCAGGCACATGGAACTTTTGATGCTTTCCAGATCCTTGCTCACAGAAGCCAGTACGGACTCTGCAATTTTCTTCATTTTGCTTTTCCTTTTATATATAAGTTGAAATCAAGACACAATTTCACAATACAATTGTTATAATATAACGCAAACCCGCTTGAAAGTCAACAGGAATAAAGCAAAATTTCCACATTTGAAACTTTTTTTATTGCCTCCGGATTGATTTCAGAAGCTGATCTCGACCCGCAGCGGGAAGTGGTCCGATGAAGCAGTATCCGGAGACACAAAGTTATCAACGACATCAAAACGCTCAACACCAACACCTTCCGAAACAAACACATAGTCGATACGGTCCGTGTGTTTCCTCTGCGCCGGATCGGAAACATATCCGTGATAGGTCGCCCCCCTGAAGTTGCAGGGCAGTGCCGAAATTGCCTGCGCATCCTTAAGCTGCGTCAGCACATACTGCACCGCCGGAGCATCAGGATAGGCGTTGAAATCCCCCGTGAGAATAAGGGGAAGTTTTTCATAAGAGCTGTTCAATCTTTCAAAAAGATGCTGAAGCTGCTCTTTCTGCAGCTCCTTGACCCTGTGTTCAAGGTGCGTATTGGCGAAAATAAACCGTGTGCGGGAGAGTTTTTCTTCAAAGATCCCTGCGGTGCAGATACGGGGATAGATTGCCCCCTCAACGATGGAATACTTTTCAGGCGTCGGGGAAAGCCAGAAGGTCTCATGGGAAAGGAGTTCCAGTTTTTCCCTGTCATAATAGATGTTGCACGCTTCGCCGTCACTATTTTCGCACCTGCCGTGACCGATGGAAACAAAGGAGTTCCCCCGGCAGATGTGGGGATCGTAAAAATCGATCGTCTCCTGAGCGCCGAAAATGTGATAGCCCATGCGGCGGATATCCTCATTGATACGGGGCATACGGCTTTCCCAGTCGTTGGGGAATGGATCTTTCGCTCCGGGAGTTCTCAAATTATAGGAACCGACGATCAATTTACAGCTCATTGTTCAACCTTTCATATTAAAACTATCCCCGGATAATATAATTGAACATAAATCAAAAGTCAAGTCTGCAGACAAAAAAAGGGGGATGTTGCAAAACATCAGTTACCGATAATGTCTGGTCCACAGACAGGAACAACCGTTCCCCCCGTGTTCAACGCCCGGGGGGCTTTTTATACCCTCGTGCCGGTTGGCAGTCTGCGGGCGTTTTCGTTGTTTTGACACAGCCCACTTGTATTGACCAGTGGCAAAAGTGCCCGCTAACTGAAACAGCTAACCACAGTGGTCGAAGCCGTGAGCCGGCGAAGGTACTTCGCACCGAGCGCGGTCGAACGTCGACACCGAAGTAACTCGCAGCTGCGACGAGCTGCGAGGAGCGCAAAGTAAGGTTTGGCAGGGGAGCCATCAGCCAACCACGCCGGGCAGACGCCACGGAAGTCAAGGTAATCACCAGCCAATGCCTATAAGACTTATAAGACTTATAAGACCTATAACCAGTTCCCCATGGCAAAGCGAGCGCCAAGTTATCGCCCCAAGCGTTTGTTTGCGGTGGGATCTCTCACACCCCAAAGTATGACCGATAACACCCCCCTCAGTACTGGTAAACGCTCTGATTTTGCATGAGTGTCCGGTGCGGCGCTTTTTTGCGGACTTAAACGGACAAAAAGAGACTTTTACGGACTCAGGCGGGGCGCCATGTGTGCAAAAAAAGAGGTTGCAACAAAACATCGGGTTTTGCAACACACCCAATACGGAATGTCAACGCCTTTTATTTTTCTTCCCGAACCGGGCTTCGGCGATGTGGATGACCTTTTGACACGCCGGACACCGCGCCAAGACCTGATTGACTCTCACATAGTTTTTCAGGGGATTTTCCCGGCGGCATTTGGTACAGCGGACCGGGGTTTGCTGTTCCTTTTCAAAGGCGGGATCTTTTGGAGGCGTTTTTTTGCCGCATCCGCAGAGGAAAAGAAAAGAACAAAGAGAAAGCAGAAGAAGAATATTTTTCATTTGCGCCACTCCTTTTCAAAAGCGGGGATCAAAGTATTTTTCCCGTCCCTCATCATTATTGGAGCAGGGATGTCCGAGAAGATATTTTTCATCGCCGTAAGCGGAGTCGATCAGGGTGGAACTCCCCACATGACCGTCGCAGTAAGAGATCATGGCGCGTTTGTTGTGCCTGAAGTGCATGGTGGGATTCATTTGCCAGTCCCCCCCCGGAGCTTCGATACTTGCGCTGTATCCGTGGCGTGTAGGGTTGGGACTCCAGTTGCCGTTGTCATCGACCATGATCGCCGCATCGGAGAACATGATCTTGGAGTTGGGGGAGCGCATCCTTTTGAGGGAAAATCCGGAAGAATAGGCCTCAATGGAATACTCTCCGGGAAAAAGGGTCCCGACGAGGGTGTTGTAGCCGTATCCGCCGCAGTTCTGTTCAAAACTTTTCGGAGGCGAAACCAGAGTCGAACAGTGAGTTATTCCGGCGAGCGAACCGATAAAAGGGGAAAGAGGCGACGAAAACTGATCGTAAGCGGCATCCCCTGAATTGCTGGATTGGTCCGCCGTACCGCACCACCGCTGTCTGTTGGTGGTCATCATATCCCGGGCGTATGGGACAAGATATCCGGAACTGCCGTCACCGTAAAGGAGATTTGCCAGAGTGATCTGCTTCAAATTCCCGGTACAGTTTGTGGCCTTGCCCTTTTCTCTGGCATGTCCCAGAGCCGGAAGCAGCATTCCCGCCAATATTGCGATGATGGCGATAACGACCAGAAGTTCAATCAGCGTGAACGCTGATTGAGTGAAGATGTGAAGGTGTGAAGAGCTTGACTGCGTCAAGCGTGAAGTGCGCCCTGCCGGGCGTAAGGATGTGTTGTTTTTTGTTTCAGAAAGACAGTTCTGCTGTGCAGCAGTAACCAGAAGTTCGATCCAAGTGAAGTTGCGTATTACGGTTGCGGACAAAGCTCCGCAACCCCGGCGATAGAAACGGGGTCTCATTGACGATGGTTCCTTTCATGTCTGTTTCGCGAGACAATTAACCCATTCTCATCCACGTCGTCTTCTGGCTTACCGACAGGAGCCATATATAAAACATTCAAGCCTTCCCATGATACCACAGTGACCTGAAAGGAACTCCTTTTTTCCGTTCCCCGGAGGGAGCGTTCAGCTTACAGCAGCGCGTCTGCGACGGATTCTCACCGCACTTCCGTTCCGTGAAGAGAAACACTTTCCTAATATACACCCGAAACGCCCGGAATTCAACCTTTTGCGTTGGGTACCCCTGCCATTTTTGATGGAGTTTTGAAATGACCTCTCAAACAAAAGGAATAAAAATCCTCATATCCGTTGCGCCCCGGTTCTGCCAGAGATAATAGGGAACCGCAAAAAGTTTTCCCTCCTGCCACCGGGGAACGGCAGAGGAATACAGCGGAGCTTTTTCATCCTGAATGCGGAATGCCCCGTCAAAAACAAGGGCGGGCAAAGAGGATCTCAACTCTGGCGGAAGAGGTTTTTCCTCAAATGTCACACCGTTTTCCACACGGCAGTTATGAACACCTCCGGGATTATCGCAACTTTCAATGGCATAAACCAGAGGTCCCCGCATGACGGCAGCCCTGCCTGCGGAGTCCGCAACTTCAGCACGGGGAAAAACAAGCTGCGCTTTGATTTCAATATCAAGTTCCACCTGCTCTCCCTTTTTCCATGGTCCCGGCAGATCCACATACCCGGCATCACATTTGAAATCTCCGTTCCGCACCTTGAGAGAAAAATCTTCAGCCCAGAGGGGGATCCTGATACGGAGAGCCAAATCAGAATCCCGGGTCATGGTGACAGTGATTTTTCCGTCAGCGGGATAAGCCCCCGAGACAACAGCTCCGAAATGAGGCGTTGAAATCTCACACGCAGCCGGAATATGCAAAACGACCTGATTTTCACCAAAGGACCAGAGATACTGCCCCAGAGCCGGCAGAAAGCGGATGTAGTTCGTCGGACAGCAGGAACAGTCAAACCATTTCTGCCTGACACCTTTCTGCCTCGCCCCGAGTCCCGGAGCAGAATTTTTTGCAGAATTCATCTGGATCGGATTGGCATAGAAAAATTCATCTCCGGAGTTGCCGACGCCGCTCAAAGCGTTGTTGTAAAGAATGCGTTCAAGAATTTCAGCATATTTGACATCACCTGAATAATTGAGCATCCGCGAAGCCCAGAAAGCAAATCCGATGGCGGCGCAGCTTTCAGCATAAACAGATGACTCCGGCAAATCGTAATCTGCGGTGAATGCCTCACCGACAGCCGTTGAACCAACGCCGCCGGTAATATAACTCCTGCGCTGAAGAACATTGTCGAAAAGTTCTTCGCAAAGGGCAAAAAGCTCCTCATCATCCGTTTCGCAAGCCACATCTGCAGCGCCCGCACACATATACATCGCCCGGACGGCATGACCATTGAGTTCCTTCATCTCTTTTATGGGGCGTTCCGCCTGCCGGTTGACAAGATCGATCGTGTCGGAGCATCCTTCCTCTGCAAAAACATTGGGAAAAGTTCCTCTGTCATTGATAAAATAGGCTGCCAGACGGAGATAGCGTTTTTCCTCAGTCACCCGGTAAAGGCGGATCAAAGCCAATTCCAACTCCTGATGACCGGGCCATCCCCGTCGTTTCCCGGCTTCGAGACCGAACACAGAATCAATATAGTCGGCATAGCGGCACATGGCATCAAGAAGTTTGCGTTTGCCAAGAAGTTCAAAGCCTGCGACAGCGGCTTCGATAAGATGTCCGGCACAGTAAAGTTCGTGGGCCCAGTTCAGAAATTTGAACCGTTTTTCAGGTTCAACAACGGTAAAATAAACGTTGAGATATCCATCAGACTGTTGGGCGCCGACAATGCGTTCCACCCATGAATCATAGAGCCGTTCAAGTTCGGGATCAGGCTTGAGAGCGAGAATATAAGCCATGCCTTCAAGAACCTTCGCCACATCGGAATCCCAGAAAACATGAGGTTTGAAAGGTTCCCCCACTTTCCATTTAAGATCAAAAGCGCCGATACGCCCGGTTTTTTCCGTCTGTTCCACCACGGCTCGGAGCATAGGTCCCACAGCCAGTTCAACCCGGGGAGCGAACACAGGGTCCTTCAAACAAACATCATTCAGAGCAGCACTTTTATATTTTTTCATTGGAAACACCTTTTTATTGAAACACATATTTAATATAGTTCACTTCAAAAGGTTCTGCAAACAAATTCTCCCTCATTCGGCGGCATTTTCTTGCAATTGTCTCAAAGTCGTATTATCTTATAAGAAAATAAGGACAAGTTTGCAAAAAGGTTTTTCACTATGAACAAACAAAAGTTAAAAGAATTTTTCTCCTGGGGTCCCGTATGGGTGCTGATCGGAATGGGGATTTTTACAATTACCATCGGGAGCTGCGTGAACTATTTTCTCTGCCTGAAACCCTGGTGGGAAGTCAGAAAAAGTGCGTCATGGCATCCGGTCAAAGCCGTCGTTCTCAGCGGCAAAGTCAACACACGCTCCCATCACAAAGGGGGATTGACATACAGCATTGATCTGCGTTATGAATACCGCTGGAAAGAAACCCGATACATTGGAAACAGATATTGGTTCTGGCCCGATACATCTGACGGAGCCAAATTGCACAGCATAATCCGGCGCACGCCCAAAGGAAAAGTAATCACATGCTATATCAATCCTGCCAATCCGTCAGAATCAGTCATTTCAAGAGAAAGCAACTTTTCAATTACGGCATTCATTCTGTGTACAATTTTTATCATTATCGGAATAAGTATCCTGATTTTCACCATAAAGTCCTACTGCAGCGGAACCTTAAAAAACGAATGGGAACCAGCTGAAAAAAAGTAATTTTTCACTTCCTAAAAGAAAATCTGCCCTGCGGGGATTTCACGGCATTAAAATGGCGATAGTCCTGCACAGGACTTTTGAATTATTTCGGCAGAAAAAGCATTTATAACACTTCGCTTTCAAGTTCTTTTAATGTTTTGCCGGATTCTGTTTTCCAAGAGATTCTACCGTTTTCTGAACCCAAAACACAAAAGCCGGCTGCCGCAGAAGGACTGCTGAAAACGATATCTTCTGTCAACACAAACTCTGCTGTGATTTTATTTGCATATTGCACACGTAAATTCTTCAACCAATCCGGGCAGCTTTGCACCGGCGTTGAAGTAAGTTTGCTGCCTTTGCAAACAACGATTCCTTCACTGGTCAGTAATCCTGTTGCCTCGGCGTTACGTTTCTTGAGATAAAGTTTTACAACATTAGTGTTGGGGGTATCATCTATGACTTCGTCTAAAGGAATAAATACCTTATGTCCAAGAATTCCCATGACAACCTTGGCATAGTCAATGAACTCTTCCAGTTCACTTTCCTTTTCTTCAGTGATATTACCGGGATTCGGATCATTTTCGTTTTTAACGTCATAACGGCTTGCTTTGATCGCCAACTTAGCAAATTGATTTTCAAGATAACTTATCTCGGTTGGTCCAAAAGAATTATTAGCTGTAGTAATAGCAACAGCTTCAGTCCAATAATCTTCGCTCGGCTTTTTAGTATGTTCTATAATTCGCCCTAAAAGCCCATTGCCGTTTTTGCGGGTTCCGGCCTGTCCGACATAGACCAGGCTTTTGCCACTTTCATCAGATTTTCCGAAAAGGAAATAAACTCCGCTTTGTTTCAAATCTTCACGAGTTTTACAAGTTTCCAGTTCGGTACGGGGAATTTTATAAATCACACCAGTCCAATTGGGAAGAGTATATTTAATTGTACCAGTAGCAGAGCCGTTGAGAAGATATAGTAAAATTGTCCGTCCACGAATAGCCATATAAAAAACTCCAATTTTGATTATTCTTTGATGAAATATATCATTAAAATGCCCAAAAAGCAAGAGAAAAATTTATATTCAAGGAGTAAATTGAAGAAAAAATATTGAAGCTGATACAAAGAAAAAATTTCTGCAGGTAGTTTCGTATGTTTGGCAAGCAAGATACTGGCGCTTCTCCCCACACGCCATTTTTCCGATGCGGCGACCGAACGTCGGCTTCGTAGTAACTCGCAGCTGCGACGAGCTGCCCCCCCTAAAACAAACATTTGTCAACTGCCAACGCAGATTTGCGTGGCGGCGACCGCCTGAGTCCGTAAAAGTCCGTCAGAGTCCGTTTTCGTCCGCAAAAAAACGCCGCACCAGACACTCATGCAAAATCAGACGGCTTTCCAGTACTGAGCGGTTTGGTCATCGGTCATACTTGAGGTTGTGAGATCTTACACCGCAAATTGACGATTGGGGCGATAACTTGACGCTCGCTTTGCCTTGGGTGGTTGGTTATAGGTCTTATAAGTCTTATAAGTCTTATAGGCATTGGCGACTGATAACTTTACTTCCGTGGCGTCTGCTTGGCGTAGCTGGTTGATGGCGCACCGTCTAACCTCACTTTGCGATCCTCGCAGCTAGAAGCAGCTGCGAGTTACTTCGGTGCCGACGTTTCGGCAAAAAAAAGAACCTCTCAAACGAGTGCGAATCGTTGAAAGGTTCTAAGAAAAATTCCCGGCATCGTGCTACTCTCCCATAGTCAAATGTACAGTACCATCGCCGCTGGAGCCCTTAACTACCGTGTTCGGGAAGGGAACGTGTGTGTCTGCTCCGCCATGGACACCGGAAAAAAATATTACAATGAAGAAAGTCTTG
>JAZONY010000018.1:0-11110 GCA_045654705.1 Victivallaceae bacterium | reverse complement strand
GGCTCACGGCTTCGACCACTGTGGTTGGCTGTTTCAGCTAGCGGGCGCCTTGTCCACTGGTCAATACAAGCGGGCTGTGTCAAAACAACGAAAACGCCCGCAGACTGTCAACCGGCTCGAGGGTATAAAAAAACCCCGTGGCGTTGAACACGGGGGGGAATGGTGGTTCCGGTCTGTGGACCAGACATTATCGCAAAGTTATCGCCGCAAACGCTTATTTGCGGTTCTCGCAGCTCGTCGCAGCTGCGAGTTACTTCGGTGTCGACGTTCGACCAGCTGCGAGTTACTTCGGTGTCGACGTTCGACTTTACTCAATGACGATGGCTTGCTGTGCCGCGGTCCCTGAGTTGGCGCAGGTGACAGCCAGCTGCCATTTGCCCTTTTCGTCGTTGAAGGCACTCTGGAAAAGGTGGGCGGCTTTGCCGTCGGCAGTGCTTTGCAGATTGCCGGTGTAGCGGTCGTACTTTTTGCCGGAGGGCGAAGTGAACTCCCAGTGGAAAATCACAGGACCTGCATCTTTTCCTGAAGCTGTTACAGCTTTGGCGCTGAATCCGATACAGCTTCCGGCTTTGACTCTGGCAGGAGCGGTGACAGCAACTTGAGTGACCTTTTCTTTCATCACGCTGAAAAATTCACCTCTTGCAGGAACAAGGTTCACCTTGACCGTGTCGGTCACGCCCAGATATTTGTTGGCACGCAGATCGTAGACATGTCCTTTGACGGGCATTTTTACGGTAAGTTTTCTGCCCGTTTCAGGTTTGATGACAGAAACCGAGGTGTCAAAGTGGAGCAGACCCAGAACATGGTTGCCGCCGTTGGAACGCCATGAGCTTTCGGCAAAGGCTTCATTGCCCTTTGCATCGGTAATGATCCGGTGGGGCTTGACGCCCGCCTTGAGCAAAGCTCCTTTGGCGATGTTGCGCCATGCACGGCAGAAAGCGGCGGCACCGGTGCTTGCGGTGGAGGTTTCCCCGCCCACGCCGCCCAGGGTGACGGTCTGATATCCGCTCAGCAGCAGATTGATGCCCACATATTTTCCTTTTCCAAACGGAGTGACGTGGAAGAAGTTCTTCGCCCCGGCAACGGTGCGGAACTCACCCTTGACCGCAGGAACGCCGGAACTGTTGCCCTTGAAGTCGATTTTGGTCTGGACCAGAGCGGGCACGCCTGAAACGGAGCTGCCGAAACGTGCGGCAAAGGCACTGTTGGTGCGCAGGGCTCCGTGTTCATCATAGATCGCAGGCATCATGTCGGCGATGACCGTTCCGCCTCTTTTGACAAAGGCTTCAATGGCGGCGATCTCTCTGTCCGAAAGAGCGATGGCGGCAGGGAGTATCAGGACTTTGAACTGTTTCGCCACGCCCCGGGTCTCAAGGATCTCTTTGTCGATGAAACGGTAATCCATGCCCAGATCCCCCAGCAGGGCGTGCCACCCCAGATTGGCGTTCTGCCACTCGTTGGCGCCGATGGTGCCGGAGCAGGCGAAAAGGGAACGCTGGGAGTAAAGCATGGCGATCTCAGGCATCTCTCTGGAACTCAGAATGATCTTGCCCAGACCTTTGCGGGATTCTTTGAGAAGTTTGTCGTAACACTGGAGAACAGGGGTGAGTTTCAAATCACCTGTAACACCGGCACGGGGAGCGTAGATGGGGGAAAGATTGGCACCGATGAGGAATCCGCGCCAGAAGTGGGAACTGGCATAACCTTCGCTGGGAATGGGCAGCACATAGCCGCCGTACCACTGACCGCTGAAAAGATTGCTGCCGCCCAGATCCTGAGCAAGTTTCCGCTGGATCCCGCCGTAATAGGCGACATAATCCGCCTGTTTCATGATCTGGCTCCACTCATAGGTGGGACCGGGGTTATAGGTCCCCGAAAGTCCCGTATGGGAGCCGGGGATAAGGCTTTGGATGGCTTGGCGCACGCCGCCCACATAGGTATGGGCGAAGACATTGTTCATAAAGATCTTGTGATCCAGCCATCTGCCGAGATATTTCCTGTCCCGGATATCTTTCACCTGAACAGGGGTGACTTCATCCCAGCTCTTGAAAGCGGTTTTCCAGGATTTGTTCAAAGCGGCGATATCTTTGAACTCCTTCTGAAGCACCTTGCGGAACTCTTTGAGACAGTGGTCAGAGAAACAGACGGTGCTGCCGACATACTGTTCATCACCGATCAGGTGGTGGAGAACGCCGTAGTAGTCCAGTTTGTTGGAGGTCATCATCTTTTTGATGGAGTCCGCCGCTTTCTTTGCCACGGCAGGGTCCGAGAAACAGGGGTTGCGGACCGCATCGGCAGTGGCTTTGTCATCTTTGTAAGGTTTCCAGTTGGTGTATGAGGACGTGCCGATACCGTAGATCACAGGTTCGATACCCGCACTGCGGAGCGCACGCAATGCCGCAGTATTGTCACGGCACCAGACGATGAGCTGATCGTAGCCGTAGTTGCGGTAGATGGGGTATTTGGCAGAATCTGCCGCGGGCCACATGACTGAACGCAGTTCGGCGGGGTCCTGAGGCAATGCCGAGACGGTGAATTCCCCCAGCGCCCGTGCCGGTGTTCTGCCATTGCCTTCCACGGTGGCGATGATGCGGTAGAATGCGGCATAAGGAGCGGCGGGGGCGAAGCTCACATTGAATTCACTCTTTTTCACCTTGCGGTCAAAGACCACGCGGCGGTCGTTATCCTCGATACGGACACGCAGTTCCATGCCTGCGGGAAGTTTTGCAGCAGTTGCACTGAATTCGATTTTTTTGCCGTGGGGGAAACATTTCCTGTCCCCTGTGATCTTCAGATCGACGGCGGCGGGGCGTTTCACCGCAACAGCACCTGCATCAAGGGTTTTGCCCTGCGCATCGGTCAGACGGAACTCAAGGACACTTTCTTTTTCAGGAAGTGCCGCAAGTGAAAGGGCAAGGGTATTGCCGGTGAATTGGACTGCGGGCAGGGGGAAATATTCGTTGCCCCAGCGGAATCCATGTTCAAGGATGGCTCCGGCGGGGAGATCTTTCCCTTTGAAGAGAAGCGTGTCACCCTGCTGGACTGCGGAAAGGAGCTTTGCCCCCTGATCCGCCCCTGCCAGATGGCGCAGAAGCCGGAGTGCCGCCAGATGGGTGTACTCCACAAAGGGGAAATCTCTGCCCTGCATATCGGGGTAGCGGTTGTCGACCTCTGAGGCGGGGACAATGGGATTCCCCCTGAAAGAGGCGGTCTTTGTGGAAATAAGCGCCCCCTTTTCGTAAAGGGAGATCCACCGTTTCATGTTGTTGACGGGAACATGACGGAGCCGGGGGACCAGCAGCAGATCGGCAGGGAGCTTTTTCGCTTTGCCGAGAAGTTTCACAGGCACATTGGCGCAGTCGGCAAAGAAGAGTTTGGAATTGTTCTTCACCGCTTTTGCGACGAATTCAGTCAGTTCTTTGCCCGTGAGTTTGAAGTCAACTCCGCTGAAAACCACCAGCGCAGGTATCTTTTTGACCTCTTTGAGCCGTTCAAGGGTGTAAGGCTCAAGCCGGGGTTCCATGGTGTTGGCGTAAACCCCCATGATGCCGGTGCCGTTGATGTAGGAGACATGACGGAGCAGGGGGATCATCTTGTAAGAAAGGTCCATGCGCTGGGCAAGTTCCACGATAAAACGGCGTTCAAGGCTGGAGTAGTTTCCGTTGCTCATGGGGAGGAAAAGGATCTCAGGCATCTTGAAAGCGGCATTTTTCATCCACTTGACATGGGGCGTGACCACATCGTGAGGGTTGCGCTCGATATAGTCGATGGGCTTGTACCAGGTGCTTTTCAGCTGGTCACGGAGCCGGTCCACCAGTTTGACCTGGACCGCAGAATAGGACTTGGGCGTGACCCGGATATCATCAAAGTAAAGAGTCTGCAGTTTGACGCCGTAAAGATAGAAAGAAACTCTTGCATAAACAGCACCCGCAGGCGTGTAGAACTCTTTGGTATAGGTCTTCCAGTCATGGGACTGGGGCGTGCCGGGATAGAAGCGGAGCTGACTCTTTCTCAAATCCTTTCCGGCGGCATCGTAGAAGCTGATGGAGCCGACAGCCACACCTTTGATGGGGTTGTCATTGCGGATTTTTACAGAGACGGTGTATTTCATATCCTTCTCAAGGACGAAATAGGGACCGAAGTTCACCCATTTGTCAATGGGTTTGTCGGAGGGCTTGTTCAGGGAGAGAACGCCATCTTTCCACTTGTACCAGGGCAACCGGTGACCGTAGAAGTTGTCAACATATCCGTCGGGCATATCCTTGATGCTCTTGTGGGGCAATGTGAAAGAACCGTTGTAGATCAGATTTGCGCCGTTTTCAAAGCCTTTGAGATCGAGCTTCCGGGAGGCTTTGCGGTCAAAGGCGATCTCAATCGCCATGTCGGCGGTGTCATAAAAATTGCCGTTGCTGCTGCGGAAGGTCCTGTCAGAAGCGATCTTGACGCCGTGAAAGCTCATGTTGATTCCCGGAACTGCGAAAAGAAGTCTGTTTTTCCCCTCTTTGTCTTTGATCACGCAGGAGGGCAGCTCACGGGAGTAATCGGCACGCTTGTTGGCAACTTCAAAGACCGCAACCTTTGCGGGATCCGCCTTGTCCGGCAGGATCAGTTCACGGACCGAGTCGCCGAACTGCTTCGGCACGGTCAGATTCATGGAGTCGGCACTGCGGGGCAGATTGCCCCCCAGATTCTGATAAGTGGCGATCTGCCGTTCTTTTCCGGCGGCGTGATATTGGGGATAATAGATGCACTTGGCAGCAGCTTTTACATTGTCAAGTTTTGTGAAAGCTGCCTTTTTAAGTTCGGCGGGAACATTTTCTGTCAGGTTGATATTGACGGTGAAAACGGTGCTTTTTCCGGGACCAAGAGTTCTTTCGCTTGTGATGAACTCCAAAGTCCCCAGAGGGTTGGTCAAACTGAACCAGCTGTAAAGCGCCGCAGGTTTTTCCGCGGGGAATGTTACGATGGCACCCCGATTACTCTTGGGATCGCAGACCGCGCTCCACGATTTGGGCGGCGCAACGCTCCATTCGTCTGCGGTGACGGTGGGACCGGGATGAAGCAGTTCCGCCACGCCTTTGGCACGGGGCTGCAAATAGAGATTGGGGTTTTTGCCGCTGTCATCGGCAGCCCGGAGAAATGTGCGTGTCCAGAGGGCGACATTGTGGGGCTGGGAGTCAAGGTTGGTCAGAATATATTTGACTTCGATAACAGATTTATCCCGGTAAACGGTGTAGTGCTTGGTGATGCGCAGCCAGTCAAAGGCGCCGGTACCTCTTGCGGAAAAGGAAAGTTCACTGAGATTCCAGTAGCGTTTGAGGAGTTTGGGCTGAAACTCCAGATTGTCGAAACGCTCCTGAAACTGGGCGGGCTTGCCGTTTTTGAGGGTGTCCGCCATGACCCGTTCGGTGAATGACCCTGTACGGGAGGCATAAACTTTGTTTTTCCAGACGATGGATTTGATCCCGCCGCCTTTGGTTTCAAAGATCACCTTTTTGTCCTTGAAAACGGCGGAGATCTCCGCTGCGGCAACACTCAGAGCTGTTCCCGCAAGCAGCAGAAGCAATACTTTTTTCATACTCTCTCCTTTTATATGTTTTTGTAAGATATTTACGGTGTTTTACTTACTATACAGCAATTGAAGTGAAAAGTCAAGTTCCCTGCAAATTATTTGCCGCTGTGCGAGATAAACATCTTTTGCCGTATCTCTTCCAGCTCCTGCTCCATAAGGCGGTCCGCTCCGGTCGCCGGGGAGTGTCCCGCCTCTCTGATACGCATGATGCGGAACGCTTCAGGAATGGCATTGGCAACGGCAAACTGTCCGGGGGGTGGAACCACCGGATCAGAGAGGGCTGGCGTTATCAATGTGGGGACACGGATGAACTGCGCCGCCGCTGAGGCATTGCAGAAATCAATGATACGCATTCCCGCTTCACTTGCCAGAGCTTTCTGCCGCCGTGCTTCACCGGGACCGTCAGGAGATGTCTCATGTGCCAGAAGGATCCTGCCGCCCAGAGTGGGGATATTCAAATCGCCGTAGTGGATCCTTTCATCCCACGGGATACACATCGCCCCCATTGCGCCTCCGAGGCTTCCGCCTGTGCAGAGGATATTGTCTGCGGTGTCGGGGAACATATCGATCATGATGGTCAGGGCGATCCAGAGGTCGCGGACACCGCCTGTGATCACATATTTTTCCGGATCTTCAAAGCCGAAGAGGGCATGTTTGCCCAGCTGCCACGGGATCTCTTTGCACTGTGAAAGTCCCAGTCCCCGGACACAGGGCATGATGGAGGTCCTGCCGGGAGTTGAGACCAACGGAGGCGTTGCGGGATGCCCGTAACCGTGAGCGATCAATGCCCCTCCGGTGGAAATTGCCGGACGGACGATCCATGCACCGATGGAAAATCCGTCGATGGAAGTGTAACGGAGTCTGTAGATCCGGCAATCCGGGTCCGGGGACCAGAGTTCGCTTTCAATGTTGTAGCTGCATTTCCAGTTGCGGGCATCGGCATATTGTTTTTCCCAGAAAGCCCTGAACCCCTCAACAGGGGTGTCGCCTTTGATTTGAAGAAGTTCTTCTCTGGTAAAAGTTCTGTTTTCGATCATGTATGACCTCTTTTCTGCGGAGCATCCCCCTCATTGAGAAGGGCGGGGAAGCCTCCTTGCATGGTGCATGAATTACCGTTTTTCTTTCTGTTTTTGTTTGCATTTTCCTTTACTTTGTTGTAATTTAAACCCGCAGATGGCTGAATTCAAGTCTTATGTTCTCTTTTTTATGGCTTATTGCCGTAACACTTTTTTTAAATGTAAGGAAAAATATGAAAAGAACAGTGATTGCCTGTTTGCTGGTCTGCGGGATCCTTTCCGCAGGTGAAGTTTTCAAAGAGCGTGTTTTCATGCTTGCGACCAATATGCTCCCCGATACCAAACTTGCTGAGATCGAAAAGGTCGTCCTCCGGGCGCACAAAGCCGGATACAATACTGTTTTCCTCAGCGATTACAAATTCGGCCATCCCTGGAAACTGGGCGAAAAATATGACAACAACGTAAAAAAAGCCGTTGCGCTCCTGAGAAAATACAATTTCAGGATCATTGCCGGTGTCGCTCCCTTCGGTGACAACTGCCCCTTTCTGGCAGACTCTCCCCAACTTGCCGAATGTCTCAAAGTGGTGGATGAACCCTATACCGTCAGAAAGGGCATCCTGACACCTGTTGATGTAACTGTCAACGGTTCCTTTGAAGAGGGAACCAAAGGCTGGCGCCTCGATCCCAAGACCGATATTTCTGTGGATTCCACCGTCGCGGCAAAGGGAAAAAGTTCTTTGCGTTTCAGGGTGACAGGTAAGGAACCCGGAAGACAGATCCGTGCATGGTACGCCCTCAAGACGAAACCCTTTCAGCAGTACGAACTGAGTTTCAAGTTCAAAACCAGAGATTTGAAAGGTCCCGGTGCCACCAAAGGTGTTGCCATTGCCGTTGTCGGAAAAGTCCCCGGTCTCCCCGACGGATTCCGTTATCTGACCTACCGGAGCAAAGGCGCTTTCGGCAAAAAACTCCTCAACCCCACCAATGACTGGCAGAGCGGCAAACTCTACTTCAACACCTTTGAGTTCAACCAGGTGAGCATTGCCCTCGGATGCTGGGGCGGCAATTCAGGTGAATTCTGGTTCGACGATGTGCAGATCAAACCCGCCTCTTTTATGAACGTCACTCGCCGCCCCGGAATGGGGGTGAAGATCACCTCAGCCGACGGAAAACAGCTTTACACCGAAGGCAAAGATTACGCAAAGATCCTTGACCCCGAAGCCGGAAATTTCCGCTGGGCGGGAGACTTTGACGATCAGCACGAACCGCCTCAGGTCAAACTTCTTCCCGGCAGCCGCATCAAAGAGGGGGAAACGGTTCTTGCCTCCTACTACCACCCCGGACTTTCCCAGAATCATGCCTGTATCTGTCTCAACCATCCTGAGACCAAAAAACTTCTGACCCGCCAGATCGCCTGGGTGAAAAAAGTGATCGCCCCCGAAGGATATTTCATGGGCATCGACGAACATCGTGCCTACGGATATGATCCCGAATGTGAAAAATCCGGACTTTCCGCAGGTGAAGCACTCAATATGATCGCCCGGTATGGTTACAACGAGATCAAACGCATCGCTCCCGGCGCAAAGGTCTATATGTGGAACGACATGTTCGATCCCTTTTCCAACGTCAAAAAAGATAGATACTATTACCTCATCAAAGATAGAAACTCTCTCTGGAACGGCTGGGTGGGACTCCCAAAAGATATTATCATCATGCGCTGGTCACCCGACAACATCCTTACCCGGCCCGACGCGGTGAAAGGCTCCGTGGAGCATTGGACCCGGCTGGGAATGAAAATAATCGAGTGGCCCGGATACTTTGACGGAGCCCAATTCCCCGCCCAGACCAAACCCATGCTTGAGTACATGAAAAAGAATCCTCTCTGCATCGGTGCGGCTTTCGCCCAGTGGGGTGATATCAAAAGATATAATTCCAGTTTCGAGAAATTTATGCAGGTCGTCAAAGAAGTTGACCGCTGAAGAAAACAAACAAAAACCTTCCGCAACAATACGCTGCGGAAGGTTTTTTTATGGAGAGGAAAAGATTATTTGGCAAGAGCGGCAAGTTCCTCAAAGTTCATCCATTCCGTATCTTTGCCGAAGATGCGGTTGACACGGTTGATCAGGTATTCAAACCCCTCAATACCGATGCCCCGTCCGTCGGAGTAGATGGACTGCCAGTGGGTGATCATCACAAGGGGGGCGCCCTCTTCAAAAAGTTCCCGGAGTTTTCCGGTGCGTCCGTCCTCGCTGATCAGAGAATCGATCTTTTCTTTGGCGTTGAGCCGTGCCTGAGCGCAGCTTGCAGGACGCTGAGTTCCCCAGAAAGCATCCTCCGAATTGTTGGGAACGGAAACAACTTTGCCCGTTTCAGGGGTGTCAAACATGATTTTCGGATGTTTCAGCTCATCCCGTGAGTGGAGGAAATAAAAACAGTTATCCTTGTTGAGGGTCCTCTTGAACGCCATGCCGATACCTTTGGCATAGTTTTCCTCATTGTCGATGCCCGTCGCCCAGGGGGAGGTGACGCCGGTGGGGTTGAGTCCCATATTGTTGAGGATCTCAATGGAACACGAAACATATCCGGCAATGGTTTCAGCATCGGCTTTACTGACAAAGACATCTTCGCACTCATGGGAGTTGCGGCAGTTCTTCAGATCCCAGGCGAGATAGTGGGTCATGATCTCAGAAGTGATGGAAAAGTTGGGGCAGATGTACTCCTTGACGATATCCGTAAAAGCCTCGATGTGGTCGGGATCGACGCCGTTGACCCGGTCGGGCTGATCGAGCCGTCCCAGACCTCCGGGGCAGGGGACCACTGAAAACTTCCCCTTGACGCCCAGAGAACGGCAGATCTTGCCGAATTGAAGCGCAAAAACAGGGGGGACGATCAGATCATGCTTCTGACCGAGGGCATGAAAGTGAAACATATTGACGGGACCTGCATCATCAATGATCAAACTGAGGGGGGGCTTGCTCATGGTATTATCCTTTTATTTTATGGAATAGACTTTTTAATTTTACATAAGGTACATCAACAACAGACAAAAGTCAAGAACCGGAAAGCTGCAAGAGCCGCAATTTATATCAGTTGCTGAAATAAAAAAGCCAAAAAGTATGGAAATGAACTTGAAAATGTGGAAAACAACTCTTATATTAATAGCAGAAAGGCTCCGGAAACCCGGAAAAAGGTGCGGGATCCGGCAAGTCCTTATAAAAAGGAAAGTGTGGAGCGTAGTCCTCTCCCTTTCCGCCAACAGTCCATATTATATAAGGAGAAAGAAAAAATGGCTGACAAAAAAGAAATCTACGCAGACGGTATCGGACAGATCCACTTTGCAGGCGCAATGGTCCGCTTTGACTTTGTGACCCTCCAGCCCCAGCCCGAGGGCGAGGCTCCTGTTCCCCAGAGCACCGTCAGGATCATCATGCCTCCTCAGGGATTCCTGAGTGCCTACAACTCCATGGAACAGCTGATCAACAAGCTGCTGGAAGCCGGCGTCCTCCAGAAGAACGAAGCTGCCAACTGAGATCACGCTTGTTGAAATCCAACTGAAACAGTGCCGAGGGTGAAATCTGATGGAACTTGCATACATTGCCGACAATGAAATGGCGCAGCAGAACCGGACTACGGGGATCTCTGTCTGCGGCAATCATGCGTGGGCAGGTGAGATGCCATCATTTTTCATTCCCGCAGCAAAACTCACAGTCGGCAGGGTATTCTCCATATTCAGCTCCCTTGTGCGCCGGGTCTTGAACCGTGTCCACAAGCTGAAGCAGCAGAGCAAACGCCGTGAGGTGCGATTCGTTCTGCCGGGGAGTTCCATGTGCGGAAGATTGATCTCCCGCAGACTATGAGGATTGCTTTGCATTATAAAAAGAGTGAATAAGGCTGCCATAAGAAAAGACAAGAACAGATCCCGACAGGGACTCTTTCGGAGTTTGTTCCTGTTTTTTCTGAAGATCCCGCACCTTAAAACTCTTTTTGAAAGCCGCTGATCCCCCTCTGCACTGTTTCACCCGGCAACTCCACGCCCTTCCGGGGATTCCGATCAATATGAGAAAAACTGGAAAAAGTTTAAAGTCGGACTTGCAAAATAGAAAAATGGCGTGTATATTAAGAAATCGTCAGTGATGCTTGAGCTCAACGCCAAGTTGAAATGATGATGAGCTGATAAAAACTTTGAAAAAAAGTTGAAAAACAGATTTGACAAACTTAAGAAGCTGTGTTATATTAAGCGGTTGTCAATTCGCCTGAGTTGATGAAAGCTGATAAAACAAGAAAACTTCAAAAAAGTTCAAAAATCGATTTGACAAATAAACGAATCGATGCTATATTAAAAAACCGGCAATCGCTCCTGAGTGATTGAGGTTGCTGATAACGAACTTTGAAAAAAGTTTGAAAAAAATATAAAACACGACTTGACAAACTTAAAAAGTTGTGATATTTTAAGAAACCGACAATCGCGGTTGTGATTGTCAGCTGATTGAAAATTGAATAGTGCGATGTGAACCTTGAAATT
>JAZONY010000017.1:0-18782 GCA_045654705.1 Victivallaceae bacterium | reverse complement strand
GATGCCTGTGCATCATCTCTTTAAGCAGTTCAGCATATTCGCTTGTATGAATAAAGAGTTCTTCTGAAAAAATAATATTTGCCCAATACCGCTCATTCATGACTTGTTCGATGTGGTAGGCGAAAAATGCTTTTACCAATTCCCAACCGGAGGGATTACGGCGCAGCGACTCCAAATCCACATCGAATTGCATAAGCATCGCACGGATGATTTCTGTTTTATTTTTGAAGTGACGGGAAAGAGCCGGTTCTGAAATGCCGATATATTCCGCCAGAGATTTAGTGGTCAATGCCTGTATGCCGTTGATCGAAACAATCTGTACTGCTGCCTTGATGATTTCTGTTTGCCGTTTGCTGAATTCCATAAAGACACCTTAAAGTCAAGTTAGTTATTGTTCACTAACCATAATATAACCGATAAAATCTGAAAGTCAAACGAAAAATCAAAAAAATTGTATTTTTTCCAGCCAAAACGCAAAAAAGGCGGCAGGAGGACTCCAGCCGCCCAACGGACACCCTGTTATTCCATGTCGAACATCTTTTTCTGGTCATTCCACATCAAAGGCATCGCCTGCTTGAGTTGCTCAATGCCGATATCCTTTTCTAAAGTCCCGGCGATGATTGCATGGATAATTTCAGGGGAAAGCAAAGTCAAACGGATGATGCGTGAAACATAGCCGTCATCTTTGCCAATGGCTCTGGCAAGTTCATGGACATTGGAAAACTTACCACTGTCAATCAATGCCTGCCAACGCAACGCCCTTGCAAGATTGGTGATGATAGGCTCATTGAAATTGCTGTTCAATTCCTCTCCTTTACCCGATCCCAAACACTCCATTCAATAATTGCTTCCTGCTCTCCCTGACAGATAGCGTCCTTATATTTGATTTCATCAACATAAGTATGATTGCTCAAAATCCGGTTAGCATGTGATGTATCCCATTTTTTCCCCTGCCTGGTCTTTATATTCCTGTCGTTGAGTTCCATGGCGATAAGTTTTGGAGATTGTGCCACAGACGGAACCATCTTCTTGACTGATGGTTGCAAAATAAAAACAAGCGATATAACAAATCTTTCAATATTGTCGGTTGAATAATTTGTAATAAATGATTATTTTCGTTTTTTCTCTGTTGTAATTTCATTTTCGTATGATATATTAGAGATACTGCAGATTTGTCAACTGAGAAAAAAATAAGAAGTAAAGGTGTGTCAATGAAAAAAAACATGTTCTCTCTCATCTTTGGGGCATGTGTTGCCCTGCTGCTCAGCGGATGCTGCTCTGACAAGGCGGAAAAGGAGTATAATATCGTTCTTCTGGGAGATATCCACTATGACAAGCCCGAATTCCACAAGATGCCCAGGGGAAAAGCAGAAGTTCCGTGGGCAACGGGAGCCCGGAATGAAAACGGACTTTTTCTTTGGCGGCTGAATAATAAATGGATGACAGACTCCTGCCGCGAATCAGCTCAGAACTATCCCAAGAATGCACGAATGTGGCAGAAAGATGTTCCGGAGATCATCGCCCGTGCCGTTGTCTGCGGTAAGCAAAACAATGCTCTCTATACTTTCCAGCTCGGAGATATGATACACGGCGATTGCGGTAATCTGGAGCTGCACAAGAAAAATTTGAAGGAGGCTCTGGATTACATGACCAGCCGTTTCCACTCCCCTGTGCTGGTCGCTTGCGGCAATCATGATCCCCGGGGACCTTTCGGAAGGCAGGCGTGGAACGAGATCATGCTGCCTCACTTTGACCGTGCCGCGGGGAATATCCAGCGCAAGGGAACCAATTTTTACATGACCATCGGCAAGGATTTTTATTACTTCCACGATGCCATGACTCCGGATCTGGATTTTCTGGAACAAGCTCTGCAGAAAAACAAAAATGCCCGTTACACCTTCTTCGTTACCCATATACCGCTCATCACTATGGGAAAGAGTACTCTCAATAAAGGACTGGCAGAAAATATGGGGCGTCTGCTTTCCCTCCTCGGCGCGCGTAATGCCATTGTCCTGAGTGCTCATGCTCATCAGATTTCTCTGTCTCAATATCGCGACAAAGGTCACCGGATCGATCAATTTGTCATTAATTCGACTCTTCGCAAAACCGCTCTCGAACCTTTGTTTGATCCGGCAAAAAGCCTTTTAAAGAAGAAATTCGGCAGAGATTTCGGCGGCAGAGCAGCCATGTGGAACAAATATTTTGAAGGGAAAGTCGTAACTCCTGTATACAACAGCGGCTCAGGACATGCTTTGCTGAGGGTTTCTGATGCCGGCGTTTTTGTTGACTATCAGAACTTCAAACAGACTAAGGTCTATTCCTGGCAGCTGCGCTAAAGTACAGTAGCAAAGACTTTTGAAACAGGTCCAATGCGGTCTCTTTCAAAAGTCTTTTTTTCTACACAATTTATCAACAGTTACTTGTAAGGCTTATCAGGTGATTTTCTTCAAATTGGTCGGGCTTTTACAATTCCAGAATCTGTGCTGTGGAAAACTGCCGCTACCGTCGAATTTATCACCGGCTGGGATTTGTTAAACCGGACATTTGGAAATTGCCCGTTTTGTATCCCTGCTGCAAATATAGTAATAATACCGCCTGCCGCCCTTGTTGGAATAAGCAGGCATCTCCCCGGATGTTTTGAGCTTTCTGATATTGTAATTTCAGATTTCCGTGCTATATTAAGTGTTATATGGATCGTGCCTTTGGGCAATATATTTTTTCACGGATCTTGTGATTTTGCCGGATAGCGGCAAGCACAACGAAACAGCAGGAAATTTAATATGAACAAATTTTGCTTCCTTATGTCGGCAGTATTATGCTTACTGCTTTCAGCCTGTTCGGTTTATACGCCTGCAACTCCACCATCCGGATTTGTATATGTTTCAGATGCAGTGCCGGATGCAATTCTTGAAATCCGTTATTTTTCCACCTATAACTTTGTCGGGGAACGGATCGATGGTTATGAACAGCCGACGGCACTGCTGACAGTGGAGGCTGCCACGGCTTTGAAAGCGGTCAGTGATGATGTCAAAGCACAAGGCTACCGTCTGAAAATATTTGATGCCTACCGACCCCAGCGGGCTGTCAATCATTTTGTTTCCTGGGCGAAAAAGCAGGAAGATGTACGCATGAAGCCATATTTTTACCGGAATCTGGATAAAAGCGTTCTCTTTCCGCGCGGCTACATCGCGGAGAAATCCGGACACAGCCGGGGCAGCACGGTCGATTTGACGCTGTTTGATGTCGCAACAGGAAAAGAAGTTGATATGGGCGCAACATTTGACTGGTTCGGCAAGGAAAGCCATCCTGATTGGTGCGGCAATCCTGAAACGGGAAAATATACCGGAAAATTCCCCGGCAATACTCCGCCAACCGGTGGTGAAATTAATGAGGTGCAATTCAAAAACCGGATGATTTTACGCAAGGCGATGATGCGTCACGGCTTCAAGCCGCTTCCGGAGGAATGGTGGCACTTTACGCTGGCAAAGGAACCCTATCCGGATACTTATTTTACTCATCCGGTCAAGTGAGAACCCCATTTTATAATCAATTTGACGCTGCGGCAATTTTTATCGGGCAGTAGTAAAATTTTTACATCAAACCATAAGAAAAGAATGTTATGAAAAAAGTTGTTTTCGTTTTTATTTTCGTCTTGTCCGCCATTATTTTATCCGGATGCAAGAGTTCACCGTTCGCACAGTACGACAATGCCGCCACTGTCTTGAAACTGGAACTGAAGCGAACATCCCGGAGCTGGGACGGCGCACCGCTTCCAGACTATCTTAAAGGAAAGCCGGAACTCGTTGTTATGCGCTATATCTTTCCGGTCGGCAGCAAACTTCCGTGGCATCATCACCCCGTCATCAACTACGGCATTCTGCATCAGGGAGAGTTGACCATCGTCGGAGTTGATGGCAAAAAGCAGGTCGTGCATGCCGGAGAAGCCATTGTTGAGATGGTCGGTTCCGTTCACTGCGGAATGAACACCGGTGACAAACCCGTTGTCCTTGATATGTTCTACCTTTCGCAGAAAGGAATGCCCCTTGCGGTCCAGCATCCCGAGATCCCGATGAAGTAAGACCGGAATGAAGGCTTTTCTCTGTTACAAATACCAGCGGGAGATGGTGTGTTACAGAATGAGCCAATAAAGGTATAGGTTATGCAAATAAATAATTTTGAAATCATTGCTCAGAACAATCTTGAAAAAGCCTTGCAGGTCATTGAAAAAAGCGGTGTCCGGCAGGCGTGGGAATCCATCGGGGCGACCGTCAATCAGGTCGGCTCACTGGCAATGGGATTATTGATGAAGCATCGGGATATCGATTTTCATATTTATACTGATAAATTGGATTTTTTTGAAAGTTTTAAAGCTGTTCAAAAAATTTGTGCCGATCCGGCAGTTACCCGCATGGAATACCGCAATCTTGCCGATACGGAAGAAGCCTGTCTGGAGTTTCATGTCTGGTTTATGCTTGATAACGAAGAGTGGCAGATCGATATGATCCAAATTCTGAAAGGCTCGCAGTTTGATGGTTTTTTTGAAAATGTTGCCGAAAGAATCAAAGCCGTTCTGACACCTGAAACACGGCGCACGATCCTGGAACTGAAATATCTTACTCCTGATGATGAACACATTATGGGAATCGAATATTATCAGGCGGTGATTGCAGATCATGTCAAAACATATCCTGAATTTATCCGGTGGCGGAAAAAACATCCGGCAGCAGGTATCATTTCCTGGTCTCCCTGATTTCCGGATATCCTGAATAAAGGCGGCAGGGTAATTTCTGCCGCCCGCAAAGGAAAACTGTTACTTGATGTCAAACAGTTTTTTCAGGTTATTTCTGTAAACAATAAAGGTCCGGGGCAATGTTTTGGATGCGGCCCCGGGTTGTCAGATCATTCAGCAGCCGCTGACAGGCGGTGTCGCCTAAAAAGGGATATTCTTCAAATTCATCAAGCCCTTTGAAGATTTCTGCGAAGGAACAACTCTTTTGAGAGAGTATCTGCAATATCTGACGTTGAGTTCTGGTCAGGTTCTCCTGATCCGGAATCTCTTCCGCACAGCGCTGCAAGGCTTTTTTCAGAGCTGGCAGACGTTCAAAATTTTCTGTGTCTGCCAATTTTACAAGTTCCTCCGGAGCTTTGGCGGCAAAAGCTCTCCACGCTTTTTCACCAAGTTTCACATCTGAAGAACGCAGAAGCAGAGGTTTACCCTCTTTGAAATCTTTTTCTGTCAGGCAGTTTCCGTCACAGCAGTACAGCTGTACTTCGGGCAGGGCGGCCTTTCTGCGACTGAGTAAATAGAGCAGGCGCATCAGGATGGTCTGATCGAAAATACAGGCGTCGAACCACAGAACAAGCCGGGTGTTTTCCGGCAGTTCAAGGAGAGACGCATCCATTTTCTGCAAATGGCGGTAAAGTTTTTCTGCGCTGAGGTTTTCAAGTTCCGCAAAGGTCGCCAGATATTCTGCGCGGGCACTTCTGAAAATATGCAGATCATCTGTTTGAGGCAGTGGACCTTCGATGTAGGTCTCTTTCCAAACCATATTCGCTCCGGAACGGGATTTTTTCCAAAGCACCAGGGCAAAGTCACCGTTCAAGATGTGAAATTCCGTTTTATCGCACAATTTCTTCCTCCGCAAATTTCTTCCCCCACCAATCCGGCAGCTGCTCTCCAAGTTTTATTGTTTGCAACGGTTCAAGGGAAAGCAATATCTCAATATGGGCACTTTCTGCGCCCAGCTGCATCATAAATTCCCGGCAGACCCCGCAGGGCGTACCGGAACTTCCGTCCGGCATGACGGCGACGACTTTAGTTATTTTGTTTTCGCCGTTGGTGAGCATATTGGCGATGGCGTTGCGTTCGGCGCACATGCCCATTCCGCAAGCGGTGTCAATACAAATTCCGGTATAAATATTTCCTTTGTCAGTAAGGACTGCCGCACCCACGCTGCCGACTTCCATCAAAGGAGAAAGTTTCCGTTCACACTGCACGGCTTTTGCGCGATCATAAAGAGTTTTCCAAATAGTGTTATCCATACATTCACCTCACATTATAATATACCTTAATGCAGGATGAAATACAATCCCCGAAATGTAAAAAGTACAGGGGCGTGTTGCTTCTATGACGCTCAAGCCGGCATCATTTTTTTTGCAGATTCCTCTTGAAAAACTTTTGTTTCGTGATATATTATAGTAATGATTTATTTTTAATACATCATTGATGAAATATTTGATGCGGGATTGTGAAGATATGGCAAATAATGATTTGGTCGGTTCGGTACTCAAGGCAATGGCTTTGGTGAAAATTGCAGCTTCTGCTCAAGACGGTTTGAAAATAAGTGAGCTTGCGGAAGCGGCAAATCTGAAAACAATGACCTGTTTCAATCTGGTGCGTACCCTGATCGCCGGAGGCTTTCTGGAAAAAATCAATGGCCGTTTGTATGTCGGAAGCGAAATTTCGCGGCTTTCCCAAAGTCGTTTCCGGACCGGTTTTTTCAGGGATGCTGAAGATTCCCTGATGAAGCTGAACCAGCGTTTTCCCCGTGCAACAATGGTGTTTGCTGTTCCCGGAGCCTGCGGGATAGAGCAGACTCACCGCATCGATTTTGAACACCCCGGTGTCATCCAGCGGCTGAACAATGAGATCATGCCGCCTTATGCCAGCGCCGCCGGATTACTGGGATTGGCTTTTATTCAGGATGAAGATGTTCAATTACGGATCGAAGAAAAATATCCCTTTTCAGAATTCGGGATCAATCTCTGGAAAACGAGAAAAGCCCTGAACTCTTTTCTGGAAAAATGCCGGGAGGAGCTTTTTGCCGTGGTCCCTTTTGAAACAGATGTTTTTTTCAGGATGTCTGTCCCCGTATTTGACGGGGCGGGAAAAATCGCCGCGGTCATTGGAACAAGCTGCCCGCTCCGCTATTTTCAGGAAAAGGATATCGCTGTGGTCCGGGAATTCCTGCAAAAGGAGGCCGGGGCATTTCAGAAGAACATGCAGTAATACCACTTGACTTGATACAGAAACAGGAAAAATAAAAAAGGAGTTGATTATGTTTGAAAGTTATTCTGCCATCGCCAGAAAGGTCTGGGATCTGCACAAAAAACTCATGAGAAGTTTTCATTATGCCGACATTCTGGCATTGCATGCAATGGCCCGTCTGGGAAAGATCGACGGCGATATGGAACTCATCGATGAGATCAGACAGCGGCTTGCCCCGTTCGTGCAATGGGAAGTTCCCAACGTCATCGGTGCTTACGGTCCGACGGTTTACCGTTTCGGGGGAAATGCAACTGCCTTTATGGTCGCGCGCGGGTTGATGCCGGAAGCTGAGGAAACTTTGCTGAAATCCGCCGAAATGCTCTGTACTCAACAGCCCCGGAACAAAGAGGGCATTTTTGAATGGCCCCAGCGTCCCAACCAGCCGGAGTGGCATGATTTTATCTGGATCGACTCCGTGTTCGGTGTCTGTCCATTTCTGCTCTGGGCAGGCAAGGTTTTTGACCGGCAGGAGTTCATTGATGAAAGTGTCAAACAGATGCTCGGACACCACCGCCGCCTCTTTGATCCTGCATTAAAACTCTATTTTCAGGCGTTCAATGCCTGGGGCAGCGGTATTCTGACGCCCGGCCATTGGAGCAGAGGTGAAGGCTGGGGGCTGTTGGCTCTGGCAGAGCTGCTTTATGATCTGCCCAAAGATCATCCGGGTTACGGGGAACTTTTGCAGGCCTATCGTGACAATCTGGAGGGATGCGCCGCAAGTCAGGATGTCTCCGGCATGTGGCATCAGGCAATGGAAATGCCTGAAAGTTACCTCGAAACTTCCGGTACAGCTCTCATCCTCTATGCCATCAGCCGGGGATTGAAAAACGGTTCGATCGCAGAAACAGACCATGAACGTTTTCTTAAAATCTATTTGAAGGGTCTCAAAGCTCTTCTGGGATATATCGGTCTTGACGGATCGGTCTACAATGCCAGCAGCGGTTGCCTGGCTCCGGGGCAGGGGAGCGGCAAAGACTATGCGGAACATCCCTGGAAACGCAATGATAATCATGGTACAGCCGCTGTCATGATCTGTTTGTCCCAGGCTGAAACATTGTGTACAAAGTTGAAAATGATCCCCACTCCTGAAGAACTTATCAACTCCAAAGAAATCTGACTTTAAGGTGAAATTATGAAAAAAATCAAAATTCTTGCATTGACTGAGATCGCTGATCCGGCAGCAGCAGCTGAAATCAGCAGATATTGTGATGTGACTGTCAAAAAGTTGACCGATGAGGCGGCTGTGCTGGCTGAAATTTCGGATTATGAGGGGGTGATCGTTCCCTACAGTGCGAATATGCTCATCTCTGAAGCCGTGATTGATGCGGCTCCTGAACTTAAACTTATTGCCTCCACCTACGGCGGCACCCGGCAGAATATCGCCGACCTTTATGCGATCCGCAAGGGTATCACCGTGATCCATACCGGAGCTTCACGAGAGCGGCCCATGGCAGAATATACTTTGGGACTGGTGCTGGCAAGTCTGCTCCGGATCGCAGATTATCATGCTGATATGACCCGGGGAAATGAGGCATGGCCCAGAATGAAATATCCCCGAACCCGGATCCTGCACGGCCGCAAGGCGGCTGTGATCGGCTGCGGTCGTATCGGCAAGGCGATCCTTTCTCTCCTGGGCTGTTTTACGGAGAATCTTGCTGTGGTCAGCAATCACCTGACTGCGGAAGAGGCGGCGAAACTCGGTGCTGTCAAGATGGAACTTGTTGAGGCTTTCGCTCAGAACGAAGTGATCATTCTATCTGGCGGCAACAATCCTTCAACCTTTCATCAGGTCGGAGCTGAGGCCTTTGCCGCCATGCAGAAAGATGCCCTTTTTGTCAATATCGCCCGGGGGCAGATGGTGGATGAAGCAGCCATGATCCGTGCCGCTCAGGAAAAGGAGATCTTTCTTGCACTGGATGTCTTTGAAACTGAACCGCTTCCGGCGGACTCTCCTCTGCGCAAACTGGACCGGGTACTGCTGACGCCTCACCGTGCCAATAACTCCATCGAATTTGAGGAACGCTGGAGCTGTCTTGCAAAG
Source organism: Victivallaceae bacterium (assembly GCA_045654705.1). Lineage (GTDB taxonomy): Bacteria > Verrucomicrobiota > Lentisphaeria > Victivallales > Victivallaceae > UBA1784. The sequence continues at coordinate 9,693 of JAZONY010000017.1, read as the reverse complement.
GAGATCGCCTGCTTTGCCGGAGGGGGCGTGCCCGATTCCGCATTGACAGAAGCCCGCGCCATGGTGATGAGCGAATCCTGAGCTTTCTGAAGAATCGAAAAATATCCATCCCGGCAGCAATATAAGGAGTTTTTATATGTTTTCCCATCCTTTATCCAACACACTCTACGACCACTATGAACAGATCAACGCCCGTTTGTTTGCAGAACGGGATGCCCGTCTTTATTCACTGAAAAGTCGCACCGGGGCGGAAGAATATATAAAAACGGTCAAAGCGAAATTGCTGGAATTTTTCGATCTTCCCCTGCGTCCTGTGCCGGAGTGCCGCATAACAGGAAGTTTTGAGGCTAACAAAGTTCTGGTCGACAAACTGATTTTCCGCTGTTCGGAAGAACGCTGGTGCTCCGCCTGGTTCATGCGTCTGCCCGGCACGGAACGCCGTCCGGGGGCGCTGGTCCTTTGCGGACACAGCATCGACGGCAAGTTCAGCGCAGCCTATCAGATGGCGGCGTTTTCCCTTGCGCGCAAAGGGTTCGGCGTGATGTTCGTCGATCCCATAGGGCAGGGGGAAATGTATCAGCACCGGGATCTGCCCGCTCTTTCCCCTACAACAGCTCACGATTATCTGGGGCGTTTATGTACCCTTGAAGGAAAGAAACTCTGCACCTATTTTGTCCATGATGCCATGTGTGCCATAGACAATCTCTTGCAGCGGAGTGAGATCCTGCCCGGCCCCGTTTGTGTGACCGGCAACTCCGGCGGCGGACAGATGACCTACTTCCTTCACGGACTTGATGATCGTGTCGGATATTCAGCCGCTTCCTGTCACATGAATACGCTCCGGGCGATTTTCCGTGATGAGACGGCAACTGATGCAGAAAGTTCCCCTGCCGGAGTGGTCGCCGCCGGATGCGACCGTCCGGATTTCGGCATTGCCGGAGCCCCGAAACCTCTGATGCTGATCGGTCAGGATAACGATTTCATCGACCTGCGGGGTTTGAAAAAGGCTTATGCCGATATCCGGCACATTTACGACCTTCTGGGATGCAGCGGCGATCTTGAACTGCGTATCGGTGCCGGGAAACACGGCTTTGTCAAACACGGCCGTGAGGCTGCCTACGGATTTTTCACCAAACGGGTTTTCGGCAAGGAAGATGCAGTTGAGCCGGAAGATATCGTTCCTGTTCCCCCTGAAATCGGGAATGTTTCTCATTCCGGGTGGGTGATCGACATGGAAAATATGCGTTCTCTGCCTGAGATTTTTCAATCTGTCTGGAAAGAACGGGCGTTCACCGCACAGGTTCAGGAAATTTCAGCTTTCCTCAAAAAGAGTCTGCTTCTGGAAAATTTTGAAGCGAAAGCTCCTGATTACCGTATTCTGCAGCCTCAGTATCACGCTTCACTTGAGCGTTTCTGCTGCCGTTGGGTCTGGAACATCGATCATACGCCCGCTGCGGCAGGGCTTTCCCGCCTTCTTCCTTCAACCCATACGCTGGTGCCGGAAGGGAAGAAGACAACTCTCATCGTTGCAGAAGAGTCGGCGTTACAGGAACTTTCTGCCCGGGCAGGGAAAGAAGAAACTGTTTTTGCCCTCGACGTCAGGGGGATCGGACTTTCTGAATCAGAAGCCGGCAGTCAGGAAGGGGAATACGGTGCCCCCATGGGCCGTGAATATTTCCTCGATAATACAGCCCGGCTTATGGGGGACTCCCTCATGGGGGGCAGGGTGCGGGATCTTCTGAGTGCCATTGCTCTGCTGCGAGTTTGCAATTACGAAGAGATCACTCTGGAAGGCACCGGGCACGCAGGTCTGATCATCGCATACGCCTGCGGAGCTATGGGGAAAATTCCGGGCGTTTCCGAACTTATCCTCCACCATATTCCCGGCACATTTACCCAAGAGGATATCTCACTGCGCTCACCGGTTTTTCTCGCCGGTATGCTGCAGGTTTTCGATTTGCCTCAGCTCTATGAGATGCTGAAAAATAATTACCGCTGCACGATTTTGTGAAGAAATCCTTTACTCCCCTGCCGGGAGTTTCAGAGATGATCATTGATCGGTACACACAAGTTTTACGTGGTCGATCCAGCATTTTCCTTTGCTTTTGCCGATAAAAAGATCCAGCATAACAGGATGCTTTTTGCCGAATGTTCCGGGGGCTTTGAAGCGTTTTTCCACCCGGAACCAGTTGTTGGTGCCGCGGATGCAGTCCCGGTAGTCGCCGAGAATGTAGCGTGCCGGGGCAGGGGCTCCGCCGAAACGGATGATGCCGCGGAACCCGGGGGAAAGATTTTCGGTTTTGATGTAGAAACTCAACACATAGCTTTTCCCCGGTTCCAGCGGAAGATTCTGCCGGATCGAGTTGTTTTGGTCCGTCAGCAGCAGGGCGCTTCCCTGAGTCAGAAAGATCTCTTTGTCCAGAGTCACGGCAGCAGTTCCCGCCCAATCGCCTCCGCCGATGAAACGCTGACGGAGGATTTTTTTGTTGAAATCCGGCGTTTTGATAAGATTTTTCTCTTTTTCAGCAGGCGCAAGGCGTAAAAATCCGCAGTTTTCGGCAATGTTCCGTTTCTTGGGGAACCAGTGGTAGAACTCTTTGTCCTCTTTCATCCCCTTGAGGAGCCGGTGGCGGGTGAAGTTGACCATAAGAGTTTCAGCGTTGACCAGTTCCGGGAGACTTTTCCACGGGATGCGGAGTTCTGCCGTGTAGTTTTTCCCCGGGACGCCAGAGATTTTGACCTCAAATCCGGAATCATATTTTTCGCTTGCTTTGATGTTGCTGTTTTTCAAATCCGACTTCGAACCTGCGGAGTTGAAAATAAATTGATAGATGAAGTTGGATGAGGGCTTTTCTGAAAGAAAGATCTCAAGTCCGTTATCCATCCAGATCTCGTTGGAGTCAGGACGGCGGCTGGTGAGTGCCACCATCTTCTCTGTTTCAGGTTCATCCGCTTCAAAGCCGAAATAGAGATATTCTTTGTCCGCAAGGGCGCGGACTTTGGTGTGGACTTTGACCGGCTGCCAGCGGCTGCCCAAAAGGTAAACGGGGGCGGCTTTTTTCCATTCTGCTTCATCAAGTTTGCCGTCAAGGGTGATTTTTTCAGCCTTTCCCGCCTGAAGCGTCCAAGCGCTGCGGCTTTGGCTTTCGGAAGAAAATTTCAATGCCTCCATCACCACAGGCTCCCAGAGCATGGAACGCATAAAACGGCATTTTTCAAGGGCGATCGCATCGTTTTTGACCGCTTTTTCCGCCTGATCGAGCAGAGCGTTGATCCGGGCGATCCGCTTGGGAGAGACGATTTTTGTCCAGAGGTCCATACGGGTGGGCATGACAAAGAAATCCCCGGCAGCGGTGGCAACGGTCTCTTTGCTGATGCACTCTGTCCAGAGATCCTCCAGCTCCTGATAGAATTTATTCATAAAAGGAGCCCCTTTTCCGTACATCAGGCGGCAATGTTCAGCGATAAGTGCTTCGGTGTCGGTGTTGAAGTCCCAGAGGACTTTGGAGTAGACATAGGCATTGAGAAATCCGTAGATCCAGCGGTCGCTGCCGGCTTCGAAAAATCCGCCGATGATCTTATCTTTCTGGGATTTGTAGAATTCAGAAACCCCGTGGGGCGTGAAGTTGGGAACAATGGGAATGGCTGCCGATGCCTTGGTGGGATAGGTCCAGGTGTTGAGTTTTGTTCCCATGCGCCTGTGCCATTTGGCGATGAGTTCGGCGTTGCGCTTGCGGATCTTCTCAAGGCGCATCCCCCAGGGACCGGTCACGGCAACACCGACTGTGATGTTGTCAGGGAGTTCTGCCGCAGGCAGTCCGGAATAGATCCCGTAGCTGTCAACGATGACGGAACCGGGAATCTTTTTCTGTTTCAGGAACTTTGCGATATTGATGTAAAAGCGCCAGATGTGTTCGCCCATCGCCTCTTTCCCCTGTGCCTGGATCTTTTTACAGGGGGGACACTGACACCAGAGAAGTCCGTCATTGGGGGTGGGGTTCACATGGAGCGTGTGCCAGCGGGGGCGCCAGTAGGAAATACCGCGGGATGAGGCGGGTTTCCCTGTCAGGGCCGCTTCGGCATCGGCGCAGACGATTTCCAGAAGTTTCGGGGAACTGTAACAGAGATGTCCGTATTTGTGGAAACTCATGGTGTTATCGGTGCCGTCACGCCGGATCCCGTCAGGGCGCAGAGCAAAAATTTCAGGATGGGTTTTGCGGAACCGTTTGGAAAGTTCAAGGTCGTTGAGCCCGTGACAGGAGCGGATACTGCTCAAGGAGCTGTTGCGCCACGATTTCGGATGCATCTGCGCCTTGCTGTGTCCGGGGTAGTGATAGGGGGCATCCGGCTCCGTCACCGAGGCCCGGTAACAATAGACCTGACGGTACTGGGTGTCAGGGCGTTCAGCAATGTCGATCTCAGGGAGCTGCCACGTTTGTTTGCGGGGAACGATGGTTCCCATTTTGCCGGGGAAATAGTAACGGACACCTGCAAAGCGTTCAAGGAAATCGAAAACGCCGAAAAGAGATGCCCACTGCTTTTCCCCTTTTTTGTCGCTGTCCACGCCTGTGATGAAAATACGGCTGCCTGAGGTTTTGATAAAAAATCCGTCACGGTCAAGCAGGGATGGATCAAGACCTGCTGCACGGGATTCCGGGGATTCCCCCACATAAAATGCGGGAACTTTGCCAGAGGCTTGGGGAACCATGGCAAGTTTCGTTCCGGCGATCTCTGAAAGGCGCAAAAGCAGCTCCTGTGCCGCAGGCATGGCGGCGGGGTTGGCGGGCTTGACAACTTCAAAGTTGACTTTGCCTTTGTCGATCAGGGGGAGAGCGGCTTGTTTGCCGATGATGATCTTGCGTTGGGAAACCGCCCGGGGAACAAATCGGGGGGCGCCTTCCAGTGGAACTGCTCCGAGCAGCAGAAGAAGAAGAGTATAAGCAAAAGTTGATCGTTTCATTTGATTTACTCTTTAATTAAGGATTTTTCTGATGGTGTCAAGCAAGGCAGTGCCGCGCCTTGTATCGGGGAGCAGGTACATGCCTTCGCTCCATTCGTTCCAGGCGTTGATGATGACGGCATCGGTTTCGAATGAGAGGGCTTCTGTCAGCAGTTCTCCGACCCTTTCGGGGGTGTTTCCTTCGGAAATGGGGTAGTATCCCATTTTTTCAAAGTCCCACGGATAGGTCAGCTGGCGGCTCCAGCGGGGGGACACGTCGGACCCCAGGGTGACACTGGGGCAGAATGGCAGTCCCTGAGCGGCGATCTGCTGCCAGCAATGGCGCTGGTTTTCCATCTTGAAACGGTAGTCCAGAGTGGGTTTGTCGGGTGCGACAGATTCTTTGTAGTTGCTCCGCAAACCGCTGTTGTAGGCGAAAACCGCATCAAAACCCGCATCACGCATCCGGGGGATCCTGCCCCAGCCGCAAAAATATTCATTGTCATTGCAGCATCCGATGTTCATCAGGGTATAGATGCCGGGGAATCCGGCTTTCTGCGCCTCTTCGTTGATGATGCGCAGAACGTCTGCGGGAGGGATAAATTCAAAAAGTTTGTTGCAGTTGTAGAAGGAGTAGACCGGTTTCCCGTCGATCTTCCAGTAATTTTCGCAGGAAAAGTATGTTTTACAGCAGAAACGCATAACTTCGCGCAGATCTTCTTCGCTGTGGCGGATCTTGAGGAAGAGGGTGCTTGCCTGATTTTCGTTGCCGTTCATGCCCCGCAAGCCGTCATCAAGGGCGGGCCAGATGCCCCAGTTGTGGTTCGCCCACATGAGGAAGAACTTCAGGCGGTTGCGGTTGGGGGCATTGAGAAAGGCTTCGTTGAGGGGCTTTTCAAGAAACTGATCGCCTTCGTACCAGTACCAGTCAAACATGAATCCCGTAATACCGCTGTCGGCGGCAAGGTCGATCTGTTTTGCCATGTATTCAGGAGAGGACTCATCAAAATAGCCCCAGACAGGTTCAAGGGGCTGGTTATGTCCTTCATACAGAGGACGGGTGGTTTTGAGCAGTTCCCACTCAGAAAATCCTTTGCCGTACCATTTTTCGTAGTGTCTGTCAGGATGCCAGCTGGGGAAATAAATCGCAAAGATCTCTTTTTTCTTCTGCATGATAAAAAGTACCTCACCTTTGCCCGGTGAAAAAAATCCGGACTTGATTGAAATTGCCGGGAGTTCTCACATACTGAAAAGGGAAAATCATCAAGATCCCGAACTGTTTCTTACTATAGCATATATTTTCAACTTTTCAAGTTTCTTGTTTTAAGTTGGCACAGTTTTTGCTTGTGTGAGTACACAACATCACAATCATATAAGGAAAAAGGAAAATGAAACTTTGCGGACTTTATTTTGAAACAGCCAACAGCTGCTGCGGCAGCATTTGCGCCGCAGGGGCGGCGTTGCTGGAAAACGGAACCGTTATTGAACGCCGGGAATATCTCGTGAAACCCCATAGATCTATGGATTACATAAATAAATTCTTCCGGGATATCCACGGGATCGCCTACGAAGATCTGCGGGAAAGCCCTGAGTTTCCGGAGATCTGGCAGAGTGTGAAACAGTTGATCATTTCTGCTGATTGCGTGGTCATCCACAACGCGAAGTTCGACTTGAGGCATTTGCGTAAAGTTTTGGAGTTGTACCGTTTACCTGCTTTTTCTTTCAATTGTCTGTGCAGTGCGAAATTGTGCCGGCATCATTTCCCGGAGCTGCCCCGGCACGGTTTGGCAGATATGGCGGAACACTTCGGCATAACTTTTCAACATCACGATGCCCTGGAGGATGCTGAAACTTGTGCAAAAATCGCTTCGCAGCTGGAAATTCCGGAAAATTTCATTCGTCGGTTTGAATATTCGCCTGCTGTATGATAGATTATATTTTGAACAAAGATTGTCAAATTTTGAAAGGTTGATATATGAAGATCTTGATTTTAACAGGTTGGGGCTGGAAAAATTATGCCATTGCCGCAGCCGTTGCTCTGCGGCATTACAAAAAAGCTGATGTTCTCGGTGTCAGCACCCGGCGTTTGCCGGAACTGCTTGATGAAACAGGTACAAAGTATAACGAGATCGCCATCCTCGGTGTCGGACTTTCCGGAAATCCGGAACTTCTGGAAAAGGCTTTGATCAAATTGCAGAAAAATAAGGTCCATGTCCGCTGGATCAGTGCCCTGGATTTTCCTGAAAACATCAGCGACACTCTCCGTGCCCGGTTGGATTCATTCATCTGTTACGATGACGGGATCACAGAGGCTGTCAGTCAGTGTTTCAACATCCCTTATGAGGATATTGCCCCCCTCGCCGAAGAGGAGGTCCCCGGGAATTTGCAGTCGATCCATGACCTGCTGGAAAGTGCGATGTATTTCTACCGCAACTTTCAGGATGAACACGCTTACGGTATGGCGATCTATCACATCGCCCACAACGAACCGGAATCCCGCTGGGGAAGCTGCGAAAAGCGCATGATCGAACATTACCGCCGTTTCGGACACCGGGAACTGGTCGGTAAAAGTGATGTGATGATGAATTTGCAGGAACGCATCAATAGAATCGCGCCCCGGGATAAAGCGAGAGTTTTCATTTACGGCGAAAGCGGGACCGGCAAAGAGACGATTGCCATGTTCATTCACCAGAAGTCGCCCCGGCAAAACGAGCCATTCTGTACCTTCAACTGCGCAAGTGTCACGCCGAATCTGCTGGAAGACCGCTTTTTCGGCCACGAAAAAGGAGCCTTCACCGGAGCCAATGAGCAGAAAAAGGGACTTTTTGAAATCGCCGACGGCGGAACGTTGTTCCTCGATGAGATCGGAGAAATGCCCCTTGAAGCTCAAGGCGTTCTGCTGCGTGTCCTTGAAGGGGGCAGATTCACCCGGGTGGGCGGAACGGAAGAAATTTCCGTGGACGTCCGTCTGATCACCGCCACCAACCGGGACTTGGCAGAGTTGGTGCGTGAAGGCAAATTCCGTGAAGACCTCTATCACCGGCTGTGCGTGGTGCAAATCCACGCCCCCAGTTTGCGTGAACACAAAGAGGATATCGGACAAATCGCCAACGGCCGCTGGCTCAAAGAACACCACCGAAAACTTGAAGCTGAACAAATCGAGATCCTGAAAAGTTACGATTACCCCGGGAACATCCGTGAATTGCTCAATATCCTTGAGCGTGCAATCGTCCTGGACGAAACGGACTTTGCCAAACTCCTGAAAGAACACAAAGCCATGACCGCCGGATTGAAGCCATCCAGCGAAACAAAAGAAGAACTGCCCGACGAACTCGATGCCGCCGTAAGACTCCACGTCAAGCGAGTCTACGAAAAATACGGTCAAAACCTGACCCGCACCGCCGAAGCCTTGAAAGCCGCAAGAAACACAGTGAAAAAATATCTGGAGGATTGAAAGAAGAAATGTTCAATAATTGACTTGTATTGTCAAATTTTGACCAGTTGGTTGCTTCTGCCGTTTCGGTTTTGTGCTGAAACGGCGTTTTTTTTACTTTGGCACGCTTTTTGCTATATATTGGGTGTGATTTGAAAAAATTTGTTTACTTTTTTGTGACTTGGGTTATAATTCAAGTATAAACTGCAAAGAGAGGTGCTTATGACAAAGTATGTTGAAAAAATCGATCGCTGGAAAACGGTAAAGGTGTTGGGATTTCTGGGGAACTTTCTGAAAAATCACTCCGGATCTGTCAATGACTCCGATCTTTTCAAGCCCATTACCGACCTTTTGGAAGATTGCGACTGGGAAAAGAAAATCAAAGCCGCCTTTCCCGAAAAAACTGTTTCCCGTATGGAAAATTTCCAGAGGCACCGTGATCAGTTGGATTTTACGGATGATGTTGAGGATATGTTCCGGGCGATCTGGAACTTTTCTTTCGCACGCAAACGCTTTGCCGCGTTGCTGATTACTGAAATCAGAACTTTGCTGGAAAAATATCCCCTTGAACGTTATCGCAGCGAAGTTTTTCCCCGGCAGCTTGCTGAACTTCAGAAAACTTTTGCACTTTCTGACTTTGAAACCGATGTCCTCCTCGTACTGGCGCTGGTCAGCAACGATATGCTCAACATCGTTGACGGACACAGCCGCTGTTCCGACGAAAACGACAAGGCGGTTTTTGTCGCCAAGTGCCTTGACTGCGAGGTCGCTGAAGTGAGAGCGGCGCTGGATTGCAAAGCAAAGCTGCGCCGGTACCGTTGCATCGACAGTGATTTTGACTTCAACAGTTTCCTGTTTGAATTTCTCAACGGCATTACCGATGAACCCTTGAGCGGCTGTTACTTCAAACTCTGCAAAGAAAAAACTCTTCCGTGGGATTTTTACGGAAATCTCGCAGAAAAGCATGGCACCCTCATCAAAAATATCCTCATCAATAATACCGGTGCCACAAGCAACATTCTGCTTTACGGAGCCCCGGGGACCGGTAAAAGCAGTTTTGCCAAAACTCTCGCTGATCAGCTGGGGAAAAAGTGCTATATTATTTCTCAGGATACCCGAAATTCCCACCAGAACTCTGCCGCCTGTACTCCGGAACACCGTTTTGCCGCCTTGCAGATCTGCGATTCCTGTGTTGATCCGGCAGAAAGTCTCATCATCGTTGACGAAGCCGATGAGATGCTCCGGAGCAACTCCGGATTCGGTGGCATCCCCTTTTTCTTCGGCGGCGTGGAACGGGTCAGCGGGGATAAGGGGATGCTCA
>JAZONY010000016.1:0-29950 GCA_045654705.1 Victivallaceae bacterium | reverse complement strand
AATCAATGAAAAGTGTACGCAATTTACTTTCAGCCATAAGATGATCTCCTTCCGGAGTTTAATATAGCATAGCAAAACAAAAAATCAAGGCGGCAACGCCGCCGTTTAAGCGGAGCGCAATTAAAAAACTACACCATCCTTACTCGCGCAGCGAGAAAACTTCACAAGTGAAGCGTAAGCGGAACGTCTTCACAAGCGGAATGAAATGGAGCGTCTTCACAAGCAAGGCTTCTGGAGTTTGGTGAAGATGTGAAGAAAACCTTCGGTTTTGAGTGAAGAGCGGCTGTCGCCGCGTGAAGAGAAGCCTTGCGGCTTCGTTCGCCATTTTTTTTGGCTTTTCAAAAATGCTTTTGGAGGATTGCCTTCATTTCATTCAGGCTATCCCGCATTTTTGACAAAAAAAATGGCGGAAGAAGAGGGATTCGAACCCTCGGAGAGTTGCCCCTCGGCGGTTTTCAAGACCGCTGCCTTAAACCACTCGACCATTCTTCCGCTTATAAAAGCAATTTTTTACAGTGACTTGACCAGAAGCTCCGTCACTGATTTTGCAAATCCCGCAGGATCGTCCAAAGGACTGCCCTCGGTGATCAATGCCTGATTGAACATCACTTTGGCGCAAAGTTCAGCTTCATCTTTCTTGCCGGACTTCAACGCTTCGTCCATCTTTTCAACCAGAGGATGCTTGGGATTCAGTTCAAAAATCCGCTTGGTCTCGGGGACCTGCTGGTGCATCGCTTTGAAAAGACGTTCAATATGGGGCGCAAGTGCGTTGCCTTCGACGATCAGACAGCAGGGACTGTCTGTCATGCGACCTGAAAAACGCACCTCGCTGAGCTTATCGCCCAGAGTTTCCTTGATAAAAGCTGTCAAATCAGCATACTTTTCATTTGCCGCCTTAACAGCATCTTCACTTTCCTTATCTTCAAAGTCACCTTTGGCAATGGACTTGAAGTTGTGTTTACGGTACTGCATCATGGACTGCATCACCCAATCATCAATGGGATCAGTCATAAACAGCACATCCCAACCCTTGCTTTTGAAATACTCCAAACCGGGATAGGAGTCAAGAGCCGCACGCTTTTCGCCCGTGATGTAGAAAATCTCGTTCTGCCCCTCAGGCATGGTGTCAACATACTCTGCCAAAGTGATGTATTTGCCGGGCTCAGAGTTCATGGATTCATACATGACCACATCTTTGAGTTTTTCCACATTGGTAAAATCAGTGTGGAGTCCCTCTTTGAGAACTCTGCCGAACTCAGCAAAGAAAGCGTTATAGCTGTCACGGTCATTCTCAAGCAGCTTTTTCAGCTCAGAAATAACACGGGAGGTCACGGCCTTTTCGATTTTGCTGATAATGGGATTTTCCTGCAAAATCTCACGGGAGACGTTCAGGGGCAAATCAGAAGAATCGACCACACCGCAGACAAAACGCAGATAGTCAGGCAGCAAGGCCTTGCACTCATCTGTAATAAACACACGCTTGACGTAAAGCTGCAATCCCTTTTTCTGGATATCAGGCATCAGGAAATTGAAAGGAGCCTGTTTGGGCAGGAAAAGCAGCGCTTTGAACTCACTGATACCCTCGGCAGACATGTGGATCGCCTTGAGATACTCCGTCCCGCCATAGTTGGCAAGGTGAGAGTAGAAACTCTTGTACTCATCCTCAGTCACTTCAGAGGGTTTACGCAGCCAGATGGCTTTCTGTGAGTTGAGCACCTCATCGGTCACGGTCTCGGTTTTATCCTCATTGACAGTGACTCGGGGCATGACGATAGGATAAGAGATAAAGTCAGAATATTTTCTGATGATCGATCCGACTTTCCAGTTTTCCAGATAGCTTTCGCAATCCTCTTTGAGTTTGAGGGTAATCGTGGTACCGGGTTCTTCGCGCTGGGCATCATCAAGTTCATAATCCCCTTCGCCCTGACTTTTCCACATAACTGCGGGGGCATCGGAACCGGATTTCTTAGTGATCACGGTAACTTCGGAAGCCACCATGAATGCGGAGTAGAACCCCACACCGAACTGACCGATCAATTCAGGGATATCCTCGCCTTTGGCACCCTTTTCCTCAAGCATCTGCATAAAGGCACGGGTCCCGCTCTGGGCGATGGTTCCGATATTGTCGATAACCTCCTGCTCGGTCATACCGATACCGTTATCGGAGATCGTCAGGGTCTTGAGATTTTTATCAGCTTCGATACGGATCTGCCAATCCCGGCTCTGAGCGGAATCGGTGAGACTTTCGATACGGGCCTTATCGATGGCATCAGCGGCGTTGGCGACCAACTCCCGCAGGAAGATGTCCCTGTTGGAATAAAGAGAGTGGATCATCAGCTGCAGCAGCTGACGCACCTCTGTTTTGAATTCCTGACGCTTTGCCATGATCTTTGTTCACTCCTTGAAAAAAATTCATCATTTCGCACAACTGCTTCCCCCATCCGCAACTCCTGACGGAGGTTCTCAAACGGTGAAAGTGCTGTGTCTTTTATACAATATAGCAATTTTTTTGCAAAATTCAAGTGAAATTTTGAAAATTTGGGTTGCAAAAATGAAAAAAAAAGCTATTATATGAATATTGCAATATATTTTTCACAAAAATCCCCCGTCAAAGCGGTTTGGACTGCACCTTTTCCAAAAGGAGTTCGGGGAAAGTTCGGAGACAAAAATAATGATTGAAGAAAACAGCAGCCAGCCCCTCGCTATCGGAGTCGTCACCGGGGAAACCAAGGAAGCGTTGAACTGCCGCAAGAATCTTTGCAGCAGCATGGCAAATATTCCGGCTATGGAACCTGAAGCGTACCGTGCGGAAATCGCAAAGATCCGTGCCGAATACGATGCAAGCCCCCTCCCCCCTCCGGAGTTTGCCGAACAGCTGGATAAGGAATTTGCCGAAGCTGTCAAAAAAGCCGAAGACAAAGTTCAGGAAATGGAAGTCCGCCAGGTCAATTTTGAGAAACTCCAGGCTCAACTGCAGCGGATCATCGCCGATGAGCTGACTGTGAAGTCCGATCTGGATAAATTCGATGCCGAATGTGTCAAACTTCTTGGCGAACTTCCGGCGCAGTTCTCTGCCGCCGCCGCCCCCCTGCGGGAACGCATGGCAGAAGAAGAAGCGCTTCAGGCGGCAGACACCGCCAAAGCCGAAGCTCTCATGGAGGAACTCAAAAACCTTACCGCCGCCGAAGATGTGAATCCCCTGAGAGAACGCAAAAGCGCTATCGACACAGAGTTCAAAACCCTCGCCCATCTTCCCCAGCCCGTGCGGAAACGCTATCAGGAAGTGAGCCACAAGGCTTCACAGAAAATCAGCCAGTTCTTTGAAGAACTCGACCTCGCCCGCTGGGAAAGCTACACTCTCAAACAGGATATCTGCTCCAAAATCGAAGCCATGGAAAGCGCAGAAAACCCCGATTTCCTCAAGTTCGCCAAAGAACTTCAGGAACTGCGGGAACGCTGGAAAACGCTGGGCGCCGTCCCCAAAGAGAAGAATGAAGAGATCAATGCCAGATTTCTTGAATCCACCCGTAAACTTCAGCACAAGGTGGATGAATTCTTTTCCAACCGCCGTCAGGAGCGCAAACAGGCAACTTTGGACAAACAGGCTCTGGTCGATGAAGCCGAAAAAATCAGCAGCTCCACCGAATGGAATGTGACGGCTGCCGCGTTCAGAGAACTTCAAGCCAAGTGGCGTGAGATCCCCCGTGCCGGCAACGAAGAAAACGAACTTTTCAAAAAATTCCGTGCCGCCGCCGACAAATTTTTCAATGCCCGCAGTGCTTATTTCGCTGAAAGAGATAAAAAGTTTGCCATTATCATTGAACGCAAAGAAGCTCTCATCGCTGAGGCTGAGGCATTGACTCAGAACGATCTCCGCCGTGCCCGCCAGCTCAGAGAAGATTTCCGCAATGCCGGAAATGCCGGTAAATCTGAAAATGCCCTCTATGAGAGATTGAAAACGGCTCTTGACAAGTTCTTTGATGAACGCCGTGCCGCTTACAGCGAAAAAGAGAACGAAAGCCGCACTCTCATCGCCGAATTGCAGCAGCTTGCCGCCGCTCCTGCTGAAAATCTGCAGCGCGCCAGAGAGGTCAAAGCCCGTTTGCAGGAACTCGACTGCCGTGAGACTGCCGCCGATTCAAGAAAGGCTTCTGAGACCTTTGATGCCGCTCTCTCTGAAACCCGCAAGAAAGAGACCCGTGCCAAAGGCGACCTGGGCAGAGAAGTCGCAAGAGAACTTGCCGCTGCCGCAGATAAACTTCTTGCCGGAGAAAAGTTTGAGTTCACCGCTCCTGCCGCCGCTGAAATGTTCCCCAAACTTGCCAGTGCTGCAAAACTGATCGCAAGCGCCCTTGAAGGCGATACCAAATCTGCCGAAAAACTCAACCGTCAGATCGCTGCCGCCCGTGCCGAACATGAGCGCATTTGCAGCGAACTTGAGAAACTGGCTGGCGCTCAGGAAAATGAGGAAGAAAACCTCGCCGCCGCACTCGAAGCTGCCATTATGGGCAACTTCGCCAAAGATGAAGCCAAGGCTGCCGCTCAGAAGATCGACCCCAACAAGCTGGCTTCTGAATATCTCAACGCAGGTCTCCTTCCCGGAGATGAGCTTGAAAGCTCCTTCGCCCGCTTTGATGCCGCCATGAGCAAACTGTGATCTGAACAAAAAAAATGCCGCATCAATTGCGGCAGTCCAATAAAAATTCCGTTGCAAAAGTCAAATTCTGCAACGGAATTTTTTTTCATCCGAAACGGCTGAAAAGCCAGAGGATACCTCCGACACAGAGGGGAATGGAAAAGTTATCGTCCACCTTGAGCTGTTTCTGAAAAAGTTCTGCCACAGCGGCAAGAACCACTCCGGCAAAGCCCCAAAGATAAAACTTTCCGGGAACGCCAAGGAGAAGATAGAGGAGTGCCAGTGCCGCAAAGCCTGCAACGACAAAGGCAGCGAACCCCTCCCAGGATTTCCCGTTGACGGTCTTGTGCTTTCCGAACCGTCTGCCGATCAATGCGGCGGCGGCATCTCCGGTGAGCATGACGGTCAGGGCACTTGCGGCGATAAGGGGCGAAAAAAGCAGATTCATCAGAAGTGCGGCTCCGAGGACGGGGGCACCGCCTGAAACGATCCACTGTCCGGGCTTGACCTCATCCCGCAGCATCTTTCCGAAAAGTTTTCCGTAAAGACGCCCCAGATATTTCCCCTGATTGGCGTAGTCATGTTCTGAAACAAGGGTCAGAACCAGAAGCGCCAGAAAGAGAAGACAGCTCGCCCACTGATGTTTTGCCAGAAGCAATGTCGCCGCCACCATCCAGAGGGAAGAGAGGTGAACGCTTTTGCGTTTGATCTCTTCCCAATAAGAGATAGGCTTTTTTCCGGATGTCATTACTTAGATCCTCCGGTAAAATAGTGTGTCACCTTGCCCCCTGCCCTTTCCAGAAGTTCGGGCATGTCGCAGATCCTGAGAATTCCCGGCACGATGACCGCCTGACTGTATTTACTGTTCTTTGAGAAATCATAGCAGAAGGATTCCGGCGCATCCGTCAGATAGAGATCGGTGGGTTCCTCCCTCATGGCGGCAAAAAAGGCGGCGGCGATGGAGGAGTCACAGATGCCTGCGGCACCGAGTTTCACATCCTTCCCCAGCAATGCTTTCAGGAACTGCTCCACCATGCGGAAATCCTCCACCCACTTGCCCTGGAGCGTTTTGCCCAGCCAGATGAGGGAACGGCTGTAATAATTGTCGTTGAGGGGGGCGAAACGCAGATTGTTTTCACCGCCGCCCCAGAGATCCACAATGGCGACACCTTTTCCGGAGTCGATCAACTCTTCGATCATGGTGTTGCTGCCGAGAGAAAGTTTCGTCACAGCCGTCCCAACGATGATGATCTCTTTTGCAGGATCTTCAGGCAGATGGAGCAGCAGGGGGGTGAGGCGTCCGTCGCTGCCTTCGATACCGATGCGCTCCCAGATGCCCCGGTTGGAAAAGCGGGAGCTTTCTTTCACGGAAATTTTCTGCACACTCAGCAGATCGCAGAGTTCTTCGGGATCAAAGACGCTTTTTGACAGGAGCTCTTTCTCTTTGATCTTCAAATAATCGGGAATGGAAATCACCTCCGCACGACGTTGCCCTTTGGGGTAGACCATCACTTCATCTTCCGGCAGGGGATTCCAATGGGGCAGAGACTCAACAGGTTCCCCGTCGCCCTGACCTTTCAAATGGAAATCAAACCATCCGACCAGAGCCCGGAGGACATCGGGACCGAAAAAGTGGTGTTCCTCCGTCACCATCTGACGGAGATTTCCGGGAACGCCATAGGCGCGGAAGATTCTTTTGGCTTCATCCACGGTGCGCCGGGTCTCGGCAGGCTTGAAAGCGGGATTGTCATCCAGAACGCCGTTGACAGGCATAATGGCACGGGGCGCAACCAGAGAAAGGACTTGAGCTTCATTGGCGATATCAAGTCCTCCGGGGAGAAGTTCGCACATGCAGTTGGAGCAGAGAACGTAGGATTGGAAACTTCCCACGCTGACAACGGGAACAGCTGCTGTAATGCGTTCATCCATAGCGGCAAGCCACATGGTCTGGTTGCCGCCGCCGGAAGCACCGCAGGCGCCTATGGACTCCTTTTTCACAAAAGGCAGAGAACAGAGCAGATCAACGCCCCGCATATTGTCCACCACCTGAAATCCCATGAGGGATTCACCGGTCTGGAGGAGCGAACCGCCGAGAAGTCCGCCGTGGTAGGAGTAAACACCGTGTTCAGGACTCCGTTCACCTGAGCCGAAAGCATCGACACAGAGGACAACATATCCGAGCTGTGCCAGCAGATGTCCCCGCATCTGCACTCTGGCGGCAAGCCTGCCCTGAGACCAGTGACCGTGAAGATTGATCACCGCAGGAAAAGGTCCTTCGCCTTTGGGAATGTAAAGATTGCCGGTGACACGGACTCCGGGACGGCTCACATAACTCAGACACTGGATGGTGTAACCTCCCCGGTCGATGGTTCTTGTGATTTCCGTATCAAGGGGCAATCCATGGTCACAGACAGCCCCCATGGCTGCCATGATACGGCTGCGGAGCTGCTGCGGCTCCCACTCATCGAGGGTAAAGGGGACCTGATGCATACGTTCTTTTTTCAAAGCGGTGGTCCGCAGTTCGGATTCAACAAGAGTTCCGGGGAACCCGCCGTTGAAAACATTGGGCAATTCGATCATTTCAACAACCTTTATCGATCAACTTTTTTATTTGAAAACAGAGAAATCTGCGCCGATATTTTTTCCGTCCTTCCCCTTGCCGAAAGCGGGAGAGCCTTTGCGGAGCTGGAAATTCCGCCCCTCGCCGTCAACAAAAAGCGGATCCGCTTCAATGCCGTGCTTTTCAACGCCGTACCGTTTGCGGGTATCCTCAAGAGTGAGGGTCAGGTCTTTTTTCTTGACATGCCAGACGGCGCTGTACTCGTGGGTGGGACTGTGACGCCCGAAAGCATAGTAACGCTGCATGGGGGCGCGTTGGGTCTTCCAGTAGATATTGTAGTTGCAATAGACATGAGGTCCGTGTTCTGCCACACTGACGGCAGGGCTGTGGTGGTTGGAAACAGTATCAACGAAGATATTGTTGTAAATTTCAGTTTTCCACCCCTGTTCGCACCCCACATGGATCGCATTGACACCGCCGCCCCAGAAGGTACAGTTGCGGACAACGATGTTTTTGCCGGGATAGATCCAGACACCGTGGAATCCGGAGTCAAAGACACAGTTTTCCACCAGCATACCGTCAGGATTGTATCCGAAAAGGTGGATATTTCCGGTCCCGCCGCTCGCTCTGCGCTCAAAATAGCAGTTGCGGAGCGTGAAGTTGACCACTCTGGAGGTATTGATGGTTTTGCCGCCTGCGGAGTAAGGGAGACCTGTGAAGCGGAATCCCTCAATGGTCACATTGGAAGTATTGACGGTCATGATGCTGTAATTGAGCAGTCCGGCGAGGTTGAAAACGGCTTTGCCGGGAATACGGCTCTTGAGCGTGATGCCCGAAAGATAGATGGGGACAGATTCAGTATAGACGCCCGGTCCCACGACCACCGTATCGCCGGGACCTGCTTTTTCCATGGCACGGGCAATGGAACGGAATGCACCGGGGGCTTTTTTATCAACCTGCAAAGTAACGGGTTTGTGTTCGAAACTTGAGGGGAAGGTAAAATCAAGAGTCCTGACGACCATGGGTTCACCTTTGATGGGATAGAAATAGAAACTCACCTTGTATTTCTGCCCCGCCTTGAAGTTTTTCAGCAGGGTCTGCCCCTGTGTTTCACGCAGAGAACCCTGCCTGAGAGAGATGGCATCATTTTCTTTGCGGTCGGCATAAGAGTAGCTTCTGACACTGACGTGGCAGTAGTGACGGGGGGTGCGCCAGCTGAACATGACACCGTCGGAGCTGACCTGTTTCCAGCGGAGTTCCTCCACGATAAACGGCTGCGCCTGCCTTTTGGCGACTCTGGCACCGATGGGGGAGCAATCAAGTCCGGCACAGGCGAGATCGCTTTCAGGAGAAAGGAAAAATTCCTTATCAAGAGTCACATTGCGGAAGAAACTTTTATGGGCTTCTTCAACATTACGACGGAGTTCAGCAAGTGCCTTTTCGGATGTGAAACAGTTGTTTTCGCTGATCATCCCTGCGTAAGCAAATTTGTTTCCGCTGCCCAGAACCAGCGAGTTGCGCAGAGTTGTTTTCCCGGCGATGCGCGCTTCACGGAGCGTGCTGTTTTCAAGTTTCAGTGTATCGCCCTGCACATCGCAGTTGTCAAAGATGCTTCTGCGGGCGGCAACTTCGCCTTTGATGCGGAATGATGTTCCGGCGAACGCCACACCGTCAAGGGTGACTTTGCCTCTGCCGATGATGACGCTTTTCCGGATCGTTGCTTTGCCCTCTTTGTAATTGGCAAGTTTCACATTCCCTGCGACAGTGGCTTTGAAGGAATATTCACCGGGGAGCAGATAAATCGTTTCGCCTCCTTTGACCTGGCTCATGGCAACAGCGGCACTGCAGGGAGCTTCAGGAGTTCTGCCGCTCCCCTTTCCCTGAGGCGCGGCATAAAAAATGGGAGCTGTTTTGGGAAATGCACCTTTGCCGAGATAAGCACTGTCTGAACGCAGACGGAAGTCAAAGTGGGTGACATCTGCAAATTTCGGATCATTTTTAGCATTAAAGCAAAGATTGTCTTTCATAACAGGGAGATACTTGTTCCCGTTTCTCAGAGTTCCGATGTTGTAAGCTCCGGGATAGATGGTATTGTTGGCAAGAAGAGCCGTTCCGTTATCAACGGCATAAAGATTCACGCTGCCGCCGTAAAAAACATTTCCGGTCTGGTTGGTATGTTTGCGGATCCCCCCTTTATTGCGCATGATATTGGTCCCGCACCGTTCCGGATCGGTGGAAACGGCGATATTGTCAATGATATCGGTGTTGGAAAATGCCCCGTAATGGGCGATATTGAAAATATTCCCCTCACTGCCGGTTCTGGCGGATTTGAAAGGAGAACAAGTACCGCAATTGAAAACAAAATTCCCTTTCACAAGACACTTTTTGCCGTTACCCGCCAGCATAATACCGGTTCCTGCGACACGGAAAACCTTGTTGTTGATTATTTTACAGTTTTCGACACTGCCGTAGAACATGATACCGCAAGTGCCGCCGAAAACCGTATTGTTCCGGATGATCACATTTTTAGCAGGGGCATTGACACGGATCGCCTGTCCGGGGAAGTGTGCCATGTGGAAATTTTCCCAGATAATATTGCTTCCGAAGATCATCACACCCTTTCCATAGCCGTAAATGCCTGCGGTCTTACCGTTGAAAGGAATCAGCTTTGAATCCTGATTGATGCCGTAACGGGATCCTCCTTCATAGAAGGGGATGATCAGATAACGCAAGGCATCGGGATGGGCGCCGCTGAAAGTATTGACATACAGTTTCCCCGTTGCCTTATCCAGCATGAACGCTCCCGGCTGGCGGTCGAGCATCTCAAAGGAGTCGACCCGCATGTAACGGTTGAGCAGCACGGAGTCAAAAAACATATTGACCTCCCAGGGGGAGAATGTTTCATAGATATAGCGGTATCCGGGAACTTTTTTCCACTTTCCTTCCACGGGCAGCGCACCGGTCAGAAGCACTGTTTCACCGGGAGCGCCCCGGAAAATAATGGGGGCTTCGGGGGTTCCGGAGTTCTGGACCACGATCAACTCGGAATAACGCCCGGCTCTGACAGTCACGACATCCCCGGCTTTGGCAACTTTGGCAGCCTGCTGGATCGTTCTGAAAGGTTTCTTTGCGCTGCCCTCCCAGCGGTCATTACCGTTGTTGGCGACGAAATACTCAGCAGCTCCGCAAATTACGGCGCAGCCCAACAGGAGAAACAATATTTTCTTTTTCATAATTTTCACCTTAATACAAATGACGGACGTTTTTTAAGGTACACCATAAAGGATGAAATTTCAACCCGTAAGACAAAAAAAGCGGCAGAAATTACTCTGCCGCCTGATTTGATTTGAAATCACTTCTTGAAGATAGAAAAATCTGCTCCGATATTTTTCCCGTCTTTCCCCTTGCCGATGGCGGGGGAGCCGGGCTTGAATGAAAAGTCCGCTTTACCGACATTGACAAAGAGAGGATCTTTTTCGATGGCATTTTTCTCGATCCCGAATCTCTGCTGAGTCTCTTTCAGCGTCGCAGGCTGATTTTTCCTCTTGATCGTCCAGGGGGCACTGTAAGTGGAAGTGGGACTGTGACGACCGAAAGCGAAGTAGCGCTGCAGGGGCGCACGGGAAGTCTTGTGATAGAGGTTGTAGTCGCAGTAGATGTGGGGACCATACTCCGCAACGGTCACGGCAGAATTGATGTGGTTGGAAACAACATCCTGGAAAATATTGTTGTAGATTTCAGTTTTCCATCCCTGTTCGCAACCGACGTGGATGGCGTTGACACCGTTGCCATAGAAGGTGTTGTTGCGGATCGTCACATTGTTGGCAGGATAAAGCCAGAGACCATGGAATCCGGAGTCAAAAACACAGTTTTCAACCAGCACGCCATTGACATTCGTTCCAAAGAACTGGATGTTGCTCACGCCTTTGCCCTTGTCGGGACGGTGGAAGAAACAGTTCCGCAATGTAAAGTTCCTGGTGCCGACAATATGCAGCGCCCTGTTGGAGGCGGAGTAAGGCAGTCCGATGAACTGGAACCCGTCAATGGTGACATTATTGGCACTGACGACCTTGATGGCATAGGTAAAGAGGCTGGCGATATTGATAAACGCCTTGCCGGGGACACGGCTCTTGAGGGTAATTCCGGAGGCATAAATATTGAACTGTTCCATGTAGACACCGGGAGCGACGATGATCGTATCACCGGGGCCCGCCTTGGCGAGGGCATCGCTGATGGTGCGGAATGCGCCGGAAGCTTTGGGGTCGACCTGAAGCGTCACAGCTTTATGCTTGAAGTTGGTGGAAACTTTGAAATTCAGTTTTTTTGTTACCATAGGCTCTTTGCGGACAGAGTAGAAATGGCAGCTGATTTCATAGTTTTTGCCGGGAAGCAGTTTCCGCAGCACCACCTCGCCGTGAGTGGAGCGCAGTCCGGTTTCCTGATTGGAGGAACCGCCGAAAAAGCCCTTTTTCGTTTCAATGCATTTGACTCTCACATTGACATTGCAGTAGTGGCGGGGGGTATCCCAGCTGATCAGAGCGCTGTCGGCACTGATCTGTTTGACCTGCAGATTTTCGATCTGCATGGGCTGGGAGTATTCCTTGACAGGCTGACCTCCGATGGCGCTGCAATCGAGTCCGGCGCAGGTAAGGCGGCTGTTGGCGGGGAGCGTGTAATCCGGATTGAGCTTCACATTGACGAAGGCACTCTTGTGAGCTTCATTCACTTTGCTGCGGAAGGCTTTGAAAGCCTTTTCAGAGTTGAAAAAGTTGTTTTCGCTGATCATTCCGGCAAAAGCGAAGGTGTTCTTTTCGCCGCAGATAAAGGCGTTGCGCAAGATGGTCACACCGGCGACAGCCGTGCTGCGGAAGGTATCATTTTCAAAGATGTTCTTTTTGCTGCTCACTTTGACACCGTCAAAAACAGAACGTCTGGCAAGAAGCTCGCCATTGATCTGAATGGAGCTGTTTTTGAAGATGATGCCGTCAACAGTCACTTTTTCTCCGCCTTTGACAGAGAGTTTGTCAAAAATGACTTTGCCGCCCTCATAGTTGGCAAGTTTGATCTTTCCGCCAAGGACGATGCTTCCGTTGTATGTTCCGGGAAGAAGATAGATGACTGCATCTTTGCCCGCAGCCTTTTTCAAAGCTCCGGCGAGAGTTGCAGCTTTGGAGGCGGCACTGCCGTCGCCGCTGCCGTTGTTTTTGGCATAGAAAACGTTCCCGACCTTGGGGAATGCTCCTTTGCCCAGGTGGGGACTGTCGGACTGAAGACGGAAGTCTCTGTGATAGACGTCAGCAAATTTGGGATCTTTTTTGTCTTCGATGAAAAGGTTGCCTTTCATGACAGGTTCGTATTTGTTTTCGGTCTTGAGTTTTCCGATACCGATCTTGCCCTGAAAGCAGGTGTTGTTGGAAAGGTTTGCAGTACTGTTTTCAGCGGCATAAAGACTGACACCGCCGCCGTAGAAAACATTTCCGGTCTGGGTGGTGTGTCTGCGGATGGCGCCTTTATTGCGCATAAGAACTCTGCTGGTACGCTCACGATCGGTGGAAACAACGATATTGTCGATGATATCGGTGTTTCTGAAGGATCCGTAATGGGCAATGTTGAAAATATTTCCGGAAGATGCCTCAGGGGCACTCTTGAAAGGTGAACAGGTTCCGCAATTGAACACATAGTTTCCTTTGACCAGACACTTTTCACCGCTGCCGCCAAGCTGGATCCCGGTTCCAGCCACACGGAAAACGCGGTTGTTCAGGATCTGGCTGTGCTTGACATCACCGTAAAACATGATGCCGCAGGTTCCGCCGTAAACGGTATTGTTGCGGACGATCACATGTTCAGCAGGGGCATTGATACGGATCGCCTGTCCGGGCCAGAATCCGAGTGTAAAGTTTTCAATGATAATGTGTTTACCATAGACGATGAAACCTTTGTTCCAAATGTAATATTCGTTGGGATCAGCAGAGTAGGGCTGAAGTGTATTCCCTGTTCTGCCGCCTCCGTGACCTGCCTGCAGGCGACCGCCGTACAAGGGTACTGCCATGATGTTGAGCATATTGGGATCACGACCGGAAAAGGTGTTGATATAAAGATCACCGGTTTTCCTGTCAAGCAGAAAGGCGCCCGGCTGACGGTCCAGATAGTTCATATCATCAACAGGCATATAGCGGGTGATGAGTGAAGAATCGAACAGCATAGTGATAGCATAGGGGAACCGGCTCTGGTAGATATAGCGGTATCCGGGAGTCTTTTTCCACGCCTGAGTCACAGGGAACGCGCCCGTGCTCAATGCGGTCTCACCGGGGGCGCCGCGGAAAACAATGGGTTTTTCCGCAGTTCCGGAACAGCGGATCTCCACCTTTTCACGATAAATACCGCCTCTGACGGTCACGATATCGCCGGGTTTGACGACTGAAACCGCCTTTTTAATGGTCTTGAAGGGCTTGGCTTTTGTGCCCGCCCATCTGTCGTTTCCGCTGTTGGAAACGAAATACTCCTTTGCACAGCAGCAAACACTGATGCACAAAGCCAGAATAATGGTAGATACTCTCATTTCAACTCCTTGATTTTGCATAAGGTTGTGTTAAGATACACTTAAAAAACATTTTTGTCAAATGAAATACAAAATAAATTACATTTTTTTTCGACTTTCTTTATTCCAAACCATTGACAAAGTTATTTTTCAATGCTAAATTAAATCCACGCACACGGGGGAGTCCGCCTGACGGGCTGAGAGGAAGTTCAAGACTTCGACCCCTACGAAAAAGGGATTTTCCTTTTTCATTAACCTGATTCGGATCATGCCGACGTAGGGAGTTGCCCAAGGGCTCAGCAGCTGTTTGTTGTTGTGTGACGGGAGAATGCCTCATGTACGGTGTCTTCCGCCAACCCAAAACAAAAGAGGTGAGCCAATGACACAGATGGAAATCGCCCGCTCCGGGCAAATCAGCGAAGCCGTGAAAATCGTTGCGGCAAAAGAGAAACGTACTGCGGAGTTCATCCGCCGCCGGGTCGCTGACGGCAGGATCGTCATTCCTTTCAACATCAACCACACATCCCTTTCGCCCTGCGGTATCGGGAGAGAGCTTTTCACCAAGATCAATGCCAATATCGGCAACTCTGCCGTGGCAAGCTGTCCCGGGGCGGAACGCTCAAAACTTGAGATCGCCTGCCGTTTCGGTGCCGATACGGTCATGGACCTCAGCACCGGAGGCGACCTTGAAAAGATGCGCCGCAATCTGCTTGCCCATTGTACCGTTCCTCTGGGGACTGTTCCTGTTTATGAGATCGTTGCCCGTTTCGGCGGGGAAAATTTCGGCGAAAAAGAGATTCTTCAGGTCATTCAGGAACAGGCGGAACAGGGTGTGGACTACATGACGATCCACGCAGGACTCCTGAGAAGCCACGTCCCCCTCGCCCTGAAGCGGAAACTTGGCATCGTCAGCCGGGGCGGCGCACTTCTTGCGGCGTGGATGGAACAGCACAAAAAGGAAAATCCCTTTTACACCGCTTTTGACAGGATCCTTGAAATTTGCCGCAAATACGATGTCACCCTCTCTCTGGGGGACGGTCTGCGCCCCGGATGCCTCGCCGACAGTTCCGATGCCGCCCAGTTTGCGGAACTTGCCACACTGGGGGAACTGGTCGCACGCTGCCGCAAAGCAGGTGTCCAAGCCATGGTGGAAGGTCCCGGCCATGTCCCCTTGAACGAAATCAGGATGAATATGCTCAAAGAACGCAAACTCTGTCACGATGCTCCTTTCTACATTCTGGGCCCCGTTGTCACCGACTGCGCCCCCGGCTATGACCACTTCACCGCCGGAGCGGGGGGGATGCTGGGGGCATTTTACGGTGCCGCCATGCTCTGTTATGTCACGCCGAAAGAACATCTGGGGCTGCCCAATCCTGAGGATGTCCGTGCCGGAGTTGTGGCATTCAAGATCGCCGCTCACGCCGCCGATGTGGCTTTGAAAAAACCGGGCGTCCGGGACCGGGATGATGCCATCTCTGATGCCCGTGCCATCTTTGACTGGGAAAAACAGTTTGAGTGTGCCATCGACCCCGAAAAAGCAAGGGAACTGCGTGAAGAAGCTCTCAAAGAAAGCAGCACGCCCCATCAACACGGGGAATACTGCACCATGTGCGGTCCGGACTTCTGTTCTGTCCGGCTTTCTGCAAAATTGAAAAAGCTGCTCAAATAATTCATTGATATGACTTGAAAAAACGCTTCAGGTAAATTATATTATCTTTTGTAAGGCTGTTCTGCTGCGGCGGCAGCCTTTTTTATTTTCACAATCCCCCGAAGCATCCAAGGAAAAAGAGTTATGAAATCCCTGAAAGAAATTTTCCGGATCGGACACGGTCCTTCAAGCAGTCATACCATGGCCCCCGCCAATGCGGCAAAGATATTCAAAGAGCGTTTCCCCGAAGCTGCGGCATTTGCCGTGAACTTTTACGGCAGTCTTGCGGCAACGGGCAAGGGACACTTCACCGATCAGGCCGTCATCCAGACTCTCGCTCCCGCAGCGGTGGAAATTTCATGGCAGCCGGATGTGATCAAGCCCTTTCACCCCAACGCCATGGAGTTCACAGCTCTCGATGCGAAAAACAACATCTGCGGCAGCGCCCTCTTTTACTCCACAGGCGGCGGAGCCCTCGCCGAAGAGGGGCAAACAGATACGACTCCTGATTGTTATCCCTTCAAAAACATGCAGGAGATCATGTCCTATTGCCTTGACGAAGGTATCCCCTTGTGGGAGTTGGTGCGCCGCTATGATGCACCTGATATCATGGATCACCTCAACGAAGCCCTCTCGCTCATGGATGATGCCGTCGAAAGAGGACTTGCAACAGAAGGCGTTCTGCCCGGGGGACTCCGCCTTGCCCGCAAAGCCTGCAATGTCCACCGGAAAGCCCTTGCTCTGCGGCAGGATATCAGCAGGACAGGACTCATTTCAGCCTACGCCTATGCCGTGGCAGAAGAAAACGCCGCCTTGGGGATCGTTGTGACCGCCCCCACCTGCGGCAGCTGCGGCGTTCTGCCTGCGGTCATGCGTTACTGCCGGGAAAGCCGTCCCATGAGCCGCGCCGAAGAGATCCACGCCCTTGCCATTGCAGGTTTGATCGGCAATGTCGTCAAGCAGAATGGCTCCATTTCAGGCGCCGAAGTGGGGTGTCAGGGCGAAGTCGGTGTCGCCTGCGCCATGGCGGCAGCCGCTGCCGCCGCCGTTTTCGGCGGGACAATTCCTCAGATCGAATATGCCGCAGAGATGGCTCTTGAACACTTCCTGGGGTTGACCTGCGACCCGGTGCTGGGACTTGTCCAGATCCCCTGCATCGAGCGCAACGCCCTTGCCGCCAACCGTGCTGTTATTGCGGCAGAAATGGCACTTCTTTCAGACGGGACCCACTTCATCTCTTTTGATACGGTGGTGGAAACCATGCTCCAGACGGGAAAGGATATGCCCTGCTTGTACCGGGAGACCTCCACGGGCGGATTGTCCCTCTTTGCCAGAGTCAAATAAACCGTTTTTCCGCTGTGGCCCACACCAGTTTTTCACCCCATAAAGGTGCAAGAGCGGCGGAACCTTTTCCGGAAACGCTCCGGCGTTCCTCTTTGAGAAGAGAATAGGGAACCGCATACCAGGGCGTGGGCGGAGTGTGGCGCATTTCAAGCATGTGGGAGTAAAGGACACTTGCAGGGTGGAATTTCTCAACCGCCTCAGGCACGCTCAGTCCCACCCGGGGGTGAGGGATGAAAATATCCACATGCCCCGGCGGATCAAGTTGTTCGACAGTTCGTGAATCCCCTGTGGCAAAGATGGTGCATCCTCCGGGAAGTGTCATATAGTATGAGGTCACAAATTTTCTCAACGTGGCGTTGTGGTCATTTTCCTGAGTGATGATCCTGATGCCGTTGAGTTCCAGTTCAGCCGGGGGACGGTGGAATCCGGGGGCGGGGAAAAAGTTGCTGATGACTTGTTTCTTCTGCGCCATCATCTTTTTGAAAAGGGGCAGATCCATGTGATCCGCATGGTTGTGAGTTGTGAGACTGAAGTCGATATAAGGCTCAAGCTCCGCAGCCCGTCTGTGGTTCAAATCGATGCCGAAGGTCGTTGAAGCGCATTTTATCACATAGCCCATGTTGTAGAGATGCCAGAGATAAACCTCATCCGGAGCGGGGGAACACTCTTGAAGCTCTCTGATGATCTTATCAAGCGCCCCTTCATAAAAGCGGAGTATGGGGTATTGCTTTTCCAGACTCTCAACATCTTCCTGCGCCATTTCCCCATCGGCGGAAAAGGGATTGAAAACCGTATTGCGCATCATGAGAACACCATTCTGGATGAGCTGCTCACAATATTCCCTTTCGACACGCCCCTCTGCGGGGTAGCTTTTCTCTGCCAGAAGACTGTCGTAATTCTCTATGCAGGGAAGAGTTTTTTCCCAGGGGTGATCTTCAAAGATCCGGAACGCCAGAACAAGGGCTTCCCCCGGCGCCGACACCACACTCACCGTCAGGAGATTTTTCCCTTTGCGGCAACGGGCAGGCACGATGAAGTTGTCTGAACGGGGCGGAAAATAGGGTTTGTTCCCCTCTTCAGTGCGGTCAAGGATCACTTTTCCGTTGAGACAGACCCGGTAAAAAAAACATGCGCCGAACCCCATAGGGAGGACACAGGGGGAATCCAGTTCAAATTCAGCACATAAAACAGCCTCGGGGACGCGCCCCTCAACAGCGGGACTTCCCTGAAAACGATCATTTTCAAACCGGATCGTTTCTCCGGAAATCCCCCCGATGCTCTGCGGCATCTCATACAATCGTGTACCGTCAAACTCTTTGGTGTCCACACCGTCAAAAAGCTGCCACCGGAATTGCTCTGCTGTCATAAATTCCCCCCGTTTCATCTCATGCAAATAAAAAGGAACCGGAATTTCTTCCGGCTCCGGATTCACAAAGAAACTTATTTGACCTTTTTAGCGCCTTTGGCAGCAGCTTTTTTAGCGGCCTTTTTTGCAATTTTCTTGGCAGTTTTCTTGGCTGTTTTTTTGACAGCTTTCTTCTCTGCTTTTTTGTCACACTTCTTTGCCGCAGCACACTCTTTCTTCGGACACTTGTCAGCAGGAGCGCAATTTTTTTGCGGGCAGCAGCAGCCGGAAAAAACGAACATAACAGCAGCACAAACTCCCAAAGTGATCATCTTTTTCATAAACATTGTCTCCTTTATTTCAGAGAGGGACCATTCCCCTCAAATCATCCGAAAACGATCTTGCCAAATTCGTCAGGCACATGGAAATTCACCGCCCGCAGGGGTGTCCAGCTCTGCCAGTGGGGGTGTGAAGTTTTGTCGCCGCACTTGTAGACATTGGCACGCCAGACGGTTCCCGCCGTGGGAACGGGGGCGCCGTTGAGGTGTTTGAAAAGCGAAAAAGGCATGAACCAGCCCAGACGATAGGTGCAGGGCCCCTGTTGTTCAGGTTCGACGGTATCAGGCAGCGTGTGGAAGATCTTGATATCTTTCACCTCTTCCTCAGTGAGGAACCGGTACTCGATGAAGCCCTTTGCGGTACGCCCGGGGTTGGTGATGTGCATACAGAGCATGGTTCCGGAGGCACTGATCTCGAAGTTCTGATATCCCACACCTGCGGCAGGGCGGACAAAAAATTCAAGGCAGCTGTCGCAGCAGACACCGGACTGGAACTGGGTGTTGGTACAGCGGACATATTGATCGTGAACTTCAAAAAGTCCGTAAAGTCCCTCGGCATCATACATCAGTTTGAAGTTGACTTCAGGATTGAAATTGCTGCCCTCTTTGTAAAAGCGGTTGATTTTCATGATTTCCGCCTCTGCCCAGCAGGGGGCATCAAAAGGTGCGGTAATATCGGGTTTCGCCTGAGCGCGTTTGACAAGATAACTCATAACCTTTTATTCTCCATATTTATAAAGTTCTCACTCTATCTGCTGTATTTACTGCTCATCGTCATCGACTTTGTAATCTTTGAGACGGGAATGCTGGATCCCTGCAATATTCCTGGGGACGAGTTTGCCGCTGTGGTCAGAAGCAAATCCCACCCGGTTGATGTAAATGGTTCTGTCGATCTCACTGCCTTTACCGCTTGTGAATATGGCGGCGGCAGCGGCATGTTTTCTCATGCCCATCCAGTTTTTCCGGAACTTTTTCAAAGTGTTCCCATCATTGCCGAAACCGATCAGAAGCATATTGACCGCATCAAAGGTCTGGATTTCGCAGCTGTCGGGGTAATAATAACGCTTCTTTCTGAAATTTTCACGGAACACTTTATATTCGCTGTGCCGCGCCTCATCACTGTAAAAGGCTGTATAGAAGCAGTTCCCCAAATTTTTCACCCCTTGAAGTGCGTTGAAAAACTCAGGATCATCCCAGCTGTCGGGGCCGCAGATCAGCCCCACATATCCCAGTTCACGCAGCAGCTTGTAACACTTTGCCGAAGTTGCCGCATCAAAGGGCAGCACAATGGCGTCAGGAGCGAAACTTACCGCACTGCGCATGGCTCTGACAGGATCTTTGGGATCAGTTTCGCAGACACATGCGACTTCACCGCCAAGACCTCTGAAAGATTCTGCCACATCACGGGCGGCATTACGGGAGTAAACATCTGCCACATCAGCAGATACAGCGACCACGATACGCCCGGCGCGGCGGTAGTATTTCATGTAGCCTGCGATCATTTCAGATTGCTGTTTATTGGTAAAAACCGATCTGAAAACAAATTTATTGCTGCCGATGATATCATCGTTTCCGGTTGCCATGGGGATCACGAGAGGGACCCGGTGGATCTGCGCCAGAGCGGTGATCCCCTGGGTTTCAAGGGTGGAATATCCTCCCACGATGCCCACGACACCGGCATCGACGGCGGCGTTGAAAGCTCCGGCGGCACCGGCTCCGGTGGAGTTGGAGTCCATGACCACAAGATCGACCTGTCTGCCGAAGTGTCCTCTGGCACTGTTGATCTCATCAACGGCGAAGCGGGCACCGTTGAGCATTTTTCTGCCTTTGGCGGCATCCCTGCCTGTCAGGGGAAGAATGACACCGATCTTTACAGGCTCCATAGTCACTGAATCATAACGCAGCACTTCATCGGGAGCGGTACATCCTCCGATACCGGCTGCAATCAGCAAAAGCACCGCAAGCATTATCAGGGAAAAACATTTTTTCATAAATTCACTCCTCCAAAGCATGTGTCCCCAGAGCGATCAATGCGGGATCCCCCGGCATGATCCCCCGCTGGGAGCCTTTGATAAATTGGATAAAAGCACTCACATCCATGTTGCCGGGATTGTTGGCGGCGATCAACTCCAGAGCATTTGTGGAGTTCAAGCCTCTGAAAAAGTAACTGCGGATGGCATTTTTTATGGCAAGACGGCGGTCACTGTCAAATCCGGCACGGCGCAGTCCCACCACATTGGGACCGCAAACGGTTTCATTTTCCGCAAGCATACAGAAAGGGGGGACATCCTGACGGATGATGGTCCTGCCGCCGATCATCGCCAAAGCTCCGATGCGGCAGAACTGGTGGATCAGGACATACCCCGAAAGGACCGCACGGTCCTCTACGATCACATGGCCAGAAAAAGCCGTATGGTTGGCGGCGGTCACACAGTTCCCGATACGGGCATCGTGCCCCACATGGCAGAAAGCCATAAGAAGCGTTCCCTCGCCCACGGAGGTCACTTCATTTTCAAAAGGGGAACGGTGGATCGTCACATACTCCCTCAAAGTGGTATTGGCACCGATAAGGGTCCTTGCGACAGTACCGACCTTGAAACGGTGATCCTGAGGTTCTTCGCCGATCAGAGCGCCTTTGTAGATACGGCATCCGCTGCCGATGGTGGTGTAACGTGCGATCTTGACATGGGAGTCGATCCACACATCGTCACCGATCTCACAATCGGACTCAATAACAGAGTAGGGGCCGACTGAAACATTTCTGCCCAGTCTGGCTCCCGGATCGATTATGGCAGTGGGGTGTATCATAAACCTTGTTGAAAAATTCAGCTGACGATAGTTCCGAAACGGGTGTCGTTCATCAGGAGTTTTTCCAGCGCCTCAGGGTCTGAGAAGTTGAGAACTCCGATATGAAGTCCGTTGTCACGGCAGAGAGAAAAGGCGGCGGCATCCATGACACGGAGATTTTTCTGCAGAGCTTCATCAAAAGAGATCCGCTCGTAACGGACTGCGGCAGGATCTTTGAAAGGATCGGCAGAGTAGACACCGTCCACCTTGGTCGCTTTGAGAACGATCTCGCAGGAGGTCTCAAGGGCTTTGAGGACTGCGGCAGTATCGGTGGTAAAGAAAGGACTGCCGGTACCGCCTGCAAAAATGACGACTTTTCCGGCAGAAAGAGAATTCATGGCAGCTTCACGGTCAAAAAGTTTCACCGCAGGTGCCATGTTGATGGCAGAATAAACTTCGGCGGGGATCCCTGCCTGAGTCAGAAATTCGCCGATGGCGATGGCATTCATCGCCGTTGCCAGCATGCCCATATAGTCGGCTCTCACATGGTCCATACCGACACCCATATTGCCCCGCCAGAGATTTCCGGCGCCGACGACGACAGCGACTTCGATACCTTTGTCTCTGACCTGTTTGATTCTGGCGACGACCTCTTTGAGAGCTTCGGGTTCGTATCCGTGACAGCGGTCGCCTTTAAGGGCTTCGCCGCTGAGTTTGAGCATGATTCTTTTGTAGCTGAAAGTGCTTTCCATAATAGTCCTCCAAATATTTTACAAAATATAACCCGTAAAAGATGGTTTTGCAAGTGGAAAAAAACAGTAAAATGTGCTATTTTATCAAAAAGCAAACTCAAACAACCTAAAAGAGAGGAATTTTTCAATGGAAACTCCGGAAAAAATCAAGGTCGGTGTCATCGGCGTAGGCGCCCTCGGCAGACATCATGCGAGACTTTATGCAGAAAATCCCGGCGCAGAAGTGGTGGGTATCTTTGACGTCCAGCAGGAAGCTGCTCAGAAAGTGGGCGCCGAGTTCGGACTCAAAGTTTTCGACTCCTGGGAAAAACTTGCCGCTGAGTGCGATGCCCTGAGCGTTGCCGTTCCCGCCAACTACCACTGCTCCACCACATTGCCCCTTCTTGCCATGGGGAAACATGTTCTGGTCGAAAAGCCCATCGCCGCCAAAGTGGAAGAGGCTGAACAGATGGTCGCCGCCGCCAAAGCCAACAACGTGGTTTTCGGTGTGGGCCATGTGGAGCGTTTCAACCCTGCCATGAATTTTCTTGAAAAACATCACTCCACCACCCGTTTCATCGAAGCACACCGTCTGGCACTCTATCCCCCTGCCCGTCCCGGAATGCACCGCCGGGGAACCGAGGTCAGCGTGATCCTCGATCTGATGATCCACGATATCGATCTGGTCCTGACCATGGTCAAGTCCGAAGTGGAACGCTTCGACGTGGTGGGTATCCCCGTCCTCAGCGGCACGGAAGATATCGTCAATGCCCGTATCAAGTTTGTCAACGGCAGCTGCGCCTCTCTCACAGCCAGCCGTGTCAGTCAGGAGCCTATGCGCCGGTTCCGCGTCTTCCAGGATGACGGATATATTTCCATGGACTACGGCAAGCATTGCGGCATGGTCCTGAAACGCAACAAGATCGGCCTTGCCAGAAAAGATGTGAATCTCGACGAGATCAACGCTCTTGCCGCCGAACTTGACGACTTCCTCACTGCCGTCCGCAAGACCCGTGAAACCGGCGTCGTCGCCGAAACCCGCGTTTCCGGCGAACAGGGACTGCGCGCCTTGAAGCTCGCCGTCGCTATCGAAGAAGAAGCAAGACGTTACAACAAGCATTACGGCTTCAACTTTGCGCCCCCCGTTGACGACAAGATGGATTGATGCGGCATGGGGGAGCTTTACACGCTTAATGCGCCGGCAAAGATCAATCTGCTGCTGCGTATCACCGGAAAAAGAGCGGACGGTTTTCACGAACTGGTCACTCTTTTTCATCCGCTTCCGGCGCTTTGCGACACCTTGCGGGCAGATTTGACAGCTCAGGAGGGGATCACCCTTTCCTGTTCCCATCCCGGCGTGCCTGAGGATGGGAGCAATCTTCTCTGCAAAGCGGCATCACGCTTTGCGGAAGCCGGAAAGATCGTGCCTTCATGGCATTTTGAACTTGAAAAAAATATCCCCGTTGCCGCAGGCTTGGGGGGCGGAAGTTCAGATGCCGGAACATTGCTCAAGTTCCTCGATGAAAAATTCCCGGGCGTCCCTCAGGAAAAAGTGAAAGATATCGCCCGTTCCATCGGTGCGGATGTTCCCTTTTTCCTGGCTCCTGCGGATGCCGCCGCCCGTGGTATCGGGGAAAAACTTGAGTACACAGGTCAACTTACCGTTCCTCCGGTGCTGCTGGTCTTCCCCGACTTCCCCGTGAGTGCGGCGTGGGCTTACCGTCATCTGCAGGGCATGACGCCTCAAACTCAGGCGGAAGATGAACTTGCAGCTCTGACAGAAGCCCTGCGGTCTCAAGATTTTTCCAAAGCGGCAAAGCTCTGTGCCAATGATCTTGAACACGCTCTTTTCGCCAAGTTCCCCCTGCTGAATCAACTGCGCCGCCATCTTGAAGAAGAGGGCGCATTGTGTGTCCATGTTTCAGGCAGCGGTCCCACCCTTTTCGCTCTCTTTGAAAATGAAAATCTGCGGCACAAAGCCGCGGAGTCCCTTGCGCGCCCTGAAAATCTGGAAGCAGGTCTCAGAATAATGGAGTGTTGAGACAATGATGAACAAAGCCTTTTTTCTCGACCGTGACGGTGTGGTCAATTTCGATGTCCGCTACTGTCACGAACCTGAAAAGATCATACTGAAACCGGGCGTTCCTGAGGGGTTGAAAGCACTCCATCAGGCGGGATTCCTCGCCGTCGTCGTCACCAATCAGGGGGGGATCGCCCTCGGAATGTATGAAGCCGGTGCCGTTGACGCCTGTCACGCAAGGATCCAGGAACTCCTTGCCCCTTACGGAGAAAAGATCGACGGCTTCTATTTCTGCCCCCATCACCAGAAAGTGACCGGGGAGTGTTCCTGCCGCAAGCCTCATCCGGGGATGCTTTTCAAAGCGGCAAGAGACTTTGATATCGACATACAGAATTCTTTCATGGTAGGCGACAGGCTCTCTGACCTTGAAGCGGGGCGCAACGCCGGATGCAAACAGGGGTATCTTGTGGATTCCTTCTATTGGGACTCCCACGCCCCCAAAGCTGAAAAGGCAGGTTTCGCAACGGCAAAGACCCTTCTTGACGTCGTTCAGAAAGCCACTTCGTAAAGGAAAGTGAAATATCATGCCATACGTTTTCGGGGTCCCGCTGCTGCTGCTGCTTGAAAGCACCTTTATTTTCACGGCACTGGCGCTGCTTTTTCATCAGCGCACCAATATCGGTAAATCCCCTTTCACCATGGCTTTTTCCGCCCTGCTGCTCCTGACCTTTCTGACCATGGGGGCGGATATACAGGCGCATCTCTGGGGCGGACTCTTTTTTTCCGTCCCCAAAGTCATCATGTTCACCCCGCTCATGGCGATCTATCTGCTGACCTACATCGTTGACGGAACTCTTTCAGCCCAGCGTTTGATCTACGGTATTCTTGCGGTGATGCTGGTGGTGATCTACATGTCTGAAATGATCTACCTGCAATGCTCATGGAGTACCTTTTCCCTTTCGGCAGGGGTATCGGGCCCCGCCCTTGAAATGCTTCTGACCGGGGCAAAAAATGCCCTGTTTGCGGCACTGATACCGGTTACATTTTCCGTTTTTTCCATTCCCATCATCTACACCAGTCTGACGGAGATCGGATTTTCAAAGCTCTGGGCGGCATTGCTTTCCATGCTGAGTGTCCAGATCATCATCACCATTCCCAGGTGGCTGCTTCTTCTGGGGGCGGGTATCACGCCGGAGTGGTTTTCAGGTGAACATATCGCAAGTTTCGCCATAAACCTCTGGCTGGGACTGCTGCTGGGGTGCTATCTCAAACTGACTGAAAGCGAGGGCAACGCCGCCTCCCCCCGCCGTCCTCTCGACCTTGTTTTCGCCTTTTTCGGCAGCTACGGCCGGAGCAAGGAGCTGGAACAGAATTTGACCGCATGGCAGAACCGGTATCAGCTGCTGCTCCACAACGCTTCAGAGATCATCGTTCTCTTTGACAGGAACAACGTTGTCCGTGAAGCCAACCTCGCCGCCCGCCGTATTTTCGGCAATGCCGCAAAAGCCGGTGAAAAAAATCTGCTGAAAAAACTCCACTCCATGAAGCCTGAGGAGTTCTCTTTCGATACCCCCGTCAAGGAGACCGTAACATTCCGCTGCAGCTGCAACACCGAAAAAAGCGGTGAGGAAATCAAACTTTTCGCCTCGTGGAACATCATGGTCCTCATGAAAGAGGAGTACCGGATGCTCATTGCAAGAGATATCACCCAAGAGGTGAAACTCACTCAGGAAAAACGCGCCCTCGGCGAACAGCTCGCCCACGCCCAGCGTCTGGAGTCTCTGGGGGTCCTTGCAGGCGGTGTCGCCCATGACTTCAACAACTACATCCACGCCATTCTCGGCCATGTGGATCTGGCAAGATTTATCGGTGTCCGTGAAAAGAACTGGACTCAGAGGATCGACGATCATCTGGTGAAGATCATCACCATCGCCGAAAAAGCAGGTGAACTTACCAAACAGCTTCTCGGCTTCGCCCGCAGAGGCAATTATGTGGAAACTGACTTCGACCCTGCCGTTCTCTTCCAAAGCACCCTTGATCTCATCGGTCCCCAGAAACTTTCGGGGGTTCAGGTCGAAAGTTGTATCCCCCGGAAAAAATTTATGATCCACTGCGACCAGCTGCAGCTTCAGCAGGTGGTGGTCAACATCATTATCAACGCCCTCTACGCCATGGATAAAAATGAAAACGAAAGAACTCTCACCATGGCGCTCCATGCCGCAGCGGAGCTTCCGGCAGATGCCTTTGCGCCTCCCCCCGGTCTGAAAGAAAAAGCCCCTTCCCCCGCCGATTTCTGCTGTATCGCCATTACAGACAATGGCAGCGGCATGGATGAAGCGACCCGCAAAAAGATCTTCGACCCCTTTTTCACCACCAAACCCCAGGGGGAAGGCAGCGGCATGGGACTTTCCATGGCTTATGGTATCATAACCAACTGCGGGGGCTGGATCTCTGTGGAAAGCACGCCCGGAAAGGGAAGTACGTTCCGTCTGTTTTTGCCTGATGTCAACCAATCTGAGGAGATATGAACTTATGGATATTCTTATTATCGGCGGCGGCGTTGCCGCATTTGAAGCAGCCCTTGCGGCTTCAGCAGCGACTCCGGCTCAGCATGTGACGCTCTGTTCCAAAGAGGCGGTCCCTCCCTATCGCCGTCCGGCACTTTCCCGGATGGTTGCCGAACAGCTCCCTGACACGGCGTTTTATTTCAAAGCTCCCGCCTTTTACGCAGAACGCAACATTGAACTCCTGCTGAATAAAGAGGCTGTCGCCATTGACCGGGAGGGGAAAAAAGTCACCTTCAAAGATGGAAGTGTTCTTCCTTACGACCGTCTCATCCTCGCCACCGGGGGAACGGCTTTCGTGCCTCCCGTTGAGGGGGCGGAATATGTCCGTGTCCTGCGGGATTACGAAGATTTGCAGAAGATCCGTCAGGAGATCGCCGCCGGAGCTGAAGAAGCGGTGGTCGTAGGCGGCGGT
This sequence comes from Victivallaceae bacterium, assembly GCA_045654705.1. Lineage (GTDB taxonomy): Bacteria > Verrucomicrobiota > Lentisphaeria > Victivallales > Victivallaceae > UBA1784. Next base: position 3,024 of record JAZONY010000016.1, on the reverse strand, counting down.
GTTCTGGGACTTGAACTTGCCGATTCTCTCATCGCCAAAGGCTGCCGTGTCACCCTGCTTGAGGCGGGCCCTGCGGTCCTTTCACGCAACCTCGATCCTGAAAGCGCCGCCATGGTCATGGAGCAGCTCCGTTCCATTCCCGGTCTTACAGTCAAAACCGATGTCAAAATCAAAAAAGTGACCTCCACAGGGATCGAACTTGAAAATGAAACGATCAACTCCCAATTGGTCTTTTTCTCGACCGGCGTGAGAAGTGCGGCAAACCTCGCCCTTGATGCGGGACTTCAGGTGAATAAAGGGATCGTGGTGGATTCCCGGATGATGACAAGCGATCCCGCAATTTACAGCTGCGGCGATGCGGCGGAGCCTCCCTGCGGTGCCTGCGGACTCCTCAATGCAGCAAAGTCCATGGGGCATGTCGCCGGCGTCAACGCTTCAGGCGGCGACGAAACCTTTGTCCCTGAAGTCTATCCTGTCCGGCTCATGGCACTGGGGATCAAACTCTTTTCCGCCGGAAAACTCAACGATGCCGTTTCAGAAAACTCATGCAACGACGGCAACTACTGCCGCCTGACCAGAGATTGCTGCGGCAACCTGACCGGCGTCATCCTGTTGGGAGACCTGAAATCCGCCGTCTCTCTGCAAAAGGAGCTTGTCCTTTGAACGCTGTTGAACGATTCACCGTCACCGCCATCGCCTACGGCGGTGAAGCTCTGGGACGCCTTGACTCAGGTGAGGTCTGCTTTGTCAGAGGCGCACTCCCGGGAGAAACGGTCGAGGTGGAAATCACTGAACGGAAAAAACGGTTCGCAAGAGGCCGACTCCTTTCTGTCAGCACGCCTTCACCTCAGAGGATCGCCCCTGCCTGTCCCCATGCGGGGGCGTGTCCCGGATGCTCTTTTCAGCACTGCACCTATGAAATGGAACTTGAGTGGAAACAGAAACAGTTTGAAAGATTCCTGAAAGATTTTCCCGGCAAACGGCTGCCCATATTCCCCTCCCCTCTCCGTTTCGGATGGCGCAACAGGCTCAAAGTCGCCTGCGAAAAGGGAAAAGCCGGATACAGAGCTTTTGACAACACAACTCTGCTGCCCATTGAAAAATGTCTCCTTGCCGACAGCAGGATCAATGAGGCGTTTGCCCGTTGTCCCATTCCTGATGAGGGGAGCTTGTTCTTCCGTGCCACCCCCTCATGGTGCGGCGAGATCAGGGATTTTCCGGAAAGATATCTTACAGAAGTGATTCCCTCTTACGGAACGTTCCAAGTCCCCGCAGCAGGATTTTTCCAGACCAATCCCTTTGTTGCTTCCGAATTATGCCGACGGGTCCTTGAAGTCATTGATCACTACAAGGTCCGGTCCATGCTTGAACTTTTCTGCGGGACAGGGGTATTTTCACTTGCAGCGGCAGAGAAAAACAAAGATCTGCTCACACTCGGCATCGAACTTGCCGCCGACTCCATCACCGCCGCTTGCTGCAATGCCAAAGCAAAAGGTCTGGCGGAACGCTGTACCTTTCAGGCGGGGGACGCCTCAGTATTTTCCTCCGGCACGCCCCGGGATCTTCTTCTCATTGACCCGCCCCGCAGCGGTTTGGAACTCAAACTTGTAAAAAAGCTGCTGAAAAGCCGGATCCCTCTTCTTTTGTACATTTCATGCGGTCCCGACACCTTGAGCCGGGATCTGAAATTGCTGGAGCCGGGGTATGAGGTGACGGAATCAGGAGCCCTTGATATGTTCCCCTGTACGGCACATTTTGAAACTTTTACGATATTGAGCTTGCGAAAACAATGTTGAGGGTATATATTAAACCGTCAACCATAATATTTTTTACTAAGGAGAAAAAAAATGAAAAATCCCGGATGGATCGATCTTCAGGTCAACGGTCACAACGGCGTTGACTTTTCCAATCCCGAACTGACCGCCGACATGGTCATCAAAGCCTGCGAAGAGCTTTTTGAAGCCGGCACCGAAATTTTCCTGCCCACCATCATCACCGGGCCCATGGAACTTTACCGCCGCAACATTCCCATCATCAAGAAAGCTGTTGAATCCCACGGCTATGGGGACAAAGTCCCCGGTGTCCACCTTGAGGGTCCCTTTATTTCCAACACCCCCGGTGCCGTTGGCGCCCACAACCCCGCCTGGGTCCAGATCCCTTCCAAAGAGGCTGTTGACCAGCTGAATGCAGACGGCTTCATCAAGATCATCACCATCGGTGCCGATGCCCAGAACGCTCCCGAAGCCATCGCCCGCGCCCGTGAAGTGGGTATCCATGTTTCCGTCGGCCACCACATGGCAAACTACGAACAGGTCAAAGCCGCCGCCGATGCCGGTGCCGAACTTCTGACCCACTTGGGCAACGGATGCCCCAACCTCATCGACCGTCACAACAACCCCGTCTGGGCAGGACTTGCCGAAGAGCGTCTGACCGCCATGTGCATCTCTGACGGACACCACCTTCCCGGCGATTTGCTCAAGGTCTTCATCCGCACCAAAGGTGTTGACAAGATGATCATCACCAGCGACCAGGCCGAAGCCACCGGATTCAAACCCGGCCGTTACTTTGTTCTGGGCAACGATGCCATCCTCGAACCCAACGGCAAACTTCACAACCCCGTGAAAAAATGTCTCGTCGGTTCCGCCTCCACCATCGGCATGTGTATGGCGTTCCTCGAATCCCTGAACATCTGGACCGAAGAAGAGCTGACCAAGATGGGTCGTACCAACGCCCTCAATCTGCTCAACAGCAAATAATTGCTTCACATAAGCACAAAAAGGGGTGCTGCAAAACTGCGATGTTTTGCCGCCCCCTCTTTTTTTTGCATCTGCGGCACACCAATAAAGTCCGACTTGTCCGACATGTCCGACAAAGTGCCGCACCAGACACTCATGCAAAATCAGAGCGTTTACCAGTATTGAGGGGGGGTGTTATTGGTCATACTTTGGGGTGTGAGAGATCCCACCGCAAACTTACGATAGGGGCGATAACTTGGCGCTCGCTTTGCCATGGGTAACTGGTTAT
>JAZONY010000015.1:0-14553 GCA_045654705.1 Victivallaceae bacterium | reverse complement strand
CGACTCCAATGGCGAATATGCGGAGTGGAGCGATTCGGATTTCCCCGTCAACGATCCCTTTTTTGTGACCGACAAACCCTTTGCCCAGATGGAAACTTCAAGGGGATGTCCCATCGGATGTTTCTACTGCACAAGCGGCGGCACTCATCCCCGTTACCGTTCCATTTCCCATGTCAGAGAGGAGCTGTCACTTCTTCGCGCCCGGGGCGTGAAAGAGCTGCGGCTTCTCGACAGAACTTTCAATCTGCCTCAGGAACGGGGAGCAGCTTTGCTGCGGCTTTTCAGAGAAGAGTTCCCGCAAATGCGTTTTCACCTTGAACTCCACCCCCAGTTCCTCAACGAAGCTGTCAAAGATGAACTCCGTCAGGCTCTGCCGGGGCAGCTTCATATCGAAACGGGGATCCAGTGTCTCGATCAGGAGGTCCAGCGTCTGTCGGGGCGGCGCAGTTCTGTTCCTGCTGTTCTTGAGGGGATGAAGTTCCTCTGTTCCCTTTCCGCCTTTGAGACCCACGCCGATCTTCTGGCGGGACTTCCGGGGCAGAAGTGGAGCCATATTCTTGAAGACACGGCAACGCTGATGACACTCGGCGTGGCGGAAATACAGCTCGAAGTCCTGAAAATACTCCCCGGTACCCCCATGGTCAACATCGCCCCCTGCCACGGCATACGGTACAGTGTTTCAACGCCCTACGATGTAATGCGGACCGACACCATGAGCCTTGAAGAGATCAGGCTTTCACGGGATCTTTCACGGCTGCTGGATATGAGTTACAACAACACTTACCTCCACGGCGTTGTCTCTGAAATGAATAAGGCATGTCCGGAGTTCGTGCCTCAGCTCCTCAGGTATTTCCACAAGGCGGGAGGTAACGCCGCCGCTATCTGGGATTTGCAGAAGCGATTTGTTTTTCTTCACGGATTTTGTATGGAACATGACCTGCATGAGTGCGCAAGGCTTCTTGCCTTTCAGTGGCTCATGGCGGGATTCCCTCCGGAACAGGGGGCGGACCGTTACTCCGTCAAATCTGTCCCTCCTCCCCCCGATGCCCGGCTGCAAACAGGCAGCGAAGCGTGTCTCAACGCCCGTGAGACCCGTTTCAGAACTCTGGAAACGGAAGAAAAGCTCTGTTATTTCGCCTTTAACAGAAGTTTTGCTCTCAACCGTCCCGCAGCGGTCTGGGAAAAAGAAAAATGATCACTTCTGCGGCGGATTTTTCTTTCCGTCTGCGTCAGGACCTGGAAGTTCCCTGCCCATGTCGAAATTGATAAGGGGCAGCCAGGGCAGGTAGGATTTGGGATTGTAATTGAAAAGACCGATTTGAAAGGCGGCTCCGCAACGCCCGTTGTTGAGAAGACCGATCTGGACTTTGGAGGTGTCGTTGATGATGCCCACAAAGATCGTATCGGCGATATTGATGCCGCAGAGCTGGGTGAATTCGTTCTCTTTTTCCACCGCTTCCCCCGCCCAGATATGGTTCAGGAGTCCGATCTGGAGTCCGTAATTCTTTTTGCAGTAGTTTTCAAACCCCAGAGATATGCCGTAATTGACATCGGTCGCCGTTCCCATGGGCAACGGATTCAGCTGAAGTCCGTAATTCTTCTGCAAATGGGTCGCCACCGTCGCAAGAGAAAGGATCGAAGAGTGCTGCTGCACGATAAAAAGTCCCAAAGTCAGGAAGGCGTGTGAACTTTCATCCGCAAGTTTCACCTGTTTGACCAGACTCAAATCGACCTGAAGCGGCACAAAGCGCCATCCGTAAAGTGCGCCCTTGTCATTGAAATCCCCGCCATGCAGGAGTGATAGAAAAAGGAGTGCCGCCATGAACAGGAATTTACAATTTTTCATTATCCCACCCCACTTTTTTCAGCAATCCTTTTCGGGTATCCCCGCTGAACGGGCATCATGGGCAGAGAAAAAGCACTGTTCCCAGCGGCGGTTGAGGTGGTCACGGAAAAACACCCCGTATTCACCGTCTCCGTAGTAGTCAAAGAAAGCACTGCGGACCGTGGTTCCCCGCCAGTGGTCAAGGGAAGAAATGTTGAACTGGCAGACAGGTGAATTTTCGGTGCCTGCGATCTGACGGTAAAGGTTTTCTCCAGCCCAGCAGGCATCCCCGATGTGGGCGTGACCGTAGAAATGGGCACGGAAATTGGAGGGCAAAGGCAGCATCTGCCCCAGGATCGCCGATGGCCGGTTCCCTCCGGGGAACGAACAGTGGGAAAAGGTGAACACAGGTTTTCCCGTATTGGCAAAGCGTTCTTTGAGTTGATCCCACACCTCTTTTGTATGAGGATAATCCGGCGTATCGGGCAAAGTCTGATATGCCGCATACCAGCTGCCGTCGGAAGCGGCATGACCGGAAAAAAAGAGCATGGTGAACTCAGGCAGCTCATGGCAGAACCAGAAATCGGAATATGACGGGGCAAGGTGCCAGTTTTTATTCTGCTTCACAGCATCAAAGAAGGGGACTTCGGGCTTTTCGCCCCGGTCGACCTTTTCGTGATAATAGTCAAACTCATGATTCCCCAAACAGTGATAAACAGGCAGCTGTAAAGAGTCCAACTCCCGCAGCTGCATACTGATCATGGTTTCCAATTTGTCAAGGTCGATCCCTTCTGCGGCATCGCCGAGGCTGCAAATGCCCTCAGCGCCCGGATCAAGTTCTTTGAAGTCCTCGACCGCAGTCTTGAAATAACACTCTGCTTTTTCCGGATCGCTTTGCTGCAAGTCCGAAAAAAGCCAGAAACGATGAAGCGCCTCTTTTTGCGCGCTCTTAAAAACATCATTCAGAGAAAAAGCCATAAACACACCTCAATTCAGTTTCCAGCCGGAACGCCGTTTGTTTCCAAATGTATTTTTTATAAACTACATATAGAATATAGCACGCAGGGAGAAATTTTTCAAATCTGCTGATTTGCGGAAACTTCAAATTTAACGAAAAGAGTTTTTCAGGGGACACCACGGAAAAAGACAAAAAAAAATGGCTCCGGCGCTTGGGCTCGAACCAAGAACCAAGTGGTTAACAGCCACCTACTCTACCATTGAGCTACGCCGGAGCATCTAATTCTTAAAAGTGGTACACCCAAAGGGATTTGAACCCCTAACCTTCTGGTCCGTAGCCAGACGCTCTATCCAATTGAGCTATGGGTGCACGTTTGTCATCGTTTGGCGCTGTCGTGCAGTGTCATCGTTGACTATGTTCCTAATATACACCCTATTTTTGATTTTTCAAGTGAAATTTTGAAATTTTTATTGATTTTTTCAAAAAAAAGTGATATTTTATGATATGTCACACAAAAATCGGGTTCCGAGCCCGTCATTGATCGAGGTTTTCTATGAAGTATTTTATCCGCACTTACGGCTGTCAGATGAATGAAAGAGATTCAGAAGCTCTGGGTGCCGCATTGGAAAAGGCAGGTTTTCAACCGGGAAGTGAAGAAGATTCCGATCTGCTTCTTTTCAACACATGCAGTGTCCGTGATGCCGCAGAACGCAAGGCGAAAGGCAAAATCGGTTATATCCGCAAACTCAAACAGAAAAATCCCAACCTTATTATAGGCGTTACGGGATGTATGGCTCAACGCCTGGGTGAGGAACTCCTCAAGGAACTCCCCCACCTTGACTTCGTTCTGGGGACCGGTCAGATGCAGCGTCTCGTGCCGCTGGTGCAGGAGATCGCTTCAGACAGATGCCGCAAAGTCGAAACGGAACCCTCTGCCGAAGTCCTCGAAAGCATGGGCGGTCATGCTGCCGATCCCTCGTGGCACGGTCAGATCGCCATTACAAGAGGGTGCAACCGTTTCTGTTCCTATTGTATCGTCCCCTATGTCCGGGGCAGAGAGATCAGCCGCACAAAGGAGTCCATCATCGCCGAAGCAAAGGAGCTGGTCGCCAAAGGCGTGAAAGAGATCATGCTTCTGGGGCAGAATGTCGCCGCCTACGGACTCAACGGCGATACCCGTCCCCCTGCCGACGGTCACTCCCCCTTTGCAGAGCTTCTTGAAGAGCTGAACGAAATCCCCGGGCTTCTCAGGATCCGTTTCACCTCTCCTTATGTAAGCTACTTCAACGACCGTCTCATCGCCGCTTTGAAAAACTGTTCCAAGGTGTGTCACAACATCCATCTGCCTTTGCAGTCGGGTTCTGACCGTATTCTCAAGGCGATGAACCGCCAATACACAAGAGAAAGCTATCTTGCCAAAGTCGCAGAGATCCGGGCAGCCATTCCGGATGTGACCTTTTCGACAGATGTCATCGTGGGATTCCCCGGCGAAGAGGAGTCCGATTTCCTGATGACCCGTGAGGTCATGAACGAAGTGGGCTTTGAACAGGCATACGTTTTCAAATACTCCCCCCGTCCCGGAGCGAAATCAGCACTTCTGGCGGACTCCGTCCCCGAAGAGGTCAAGGAGGAACGCAACCAGATCCTGCTGGGCGACCTGAAAGAAAGGGTGGTCCGGAAACTCAAAGCATTGAAAGGGGAAACCGTCGAAGTCCTTCTCGAAGGTGTCAGTGCCAGAAACGCCCAGCGTTGGAGCGGGCGCACCTCAACAAGTTTCGTGGTCCACTTTGAACCCGATGAAAAATGCGCCCCCGGAACTTTGCGCAAAGTCAAAATCACTCAGGTCAACACCGTTTCCCTTTTCGGAACACTTCTGCCTGAGTAAGATTTCTGCAATCACCGTACAAAGCCGAAAAAAATCGGGACTGCTGATTGCAGCAGTCCCGAAGAAAAAAGCGTTTCCTCAGCTGAACTGGGCGAGCCATGTTTCCGCCAGTTTGGGCCATGCGGAAACGTTTTTGTTTTTCAGGTGGAGTGAGTAGCCGTGTCCGCCGTCGGGGAAGATGTGCATTTCGGCGGGGACTCCGGCGCGTTTCAGTGCCAGATACCAGAAAATGCCGCACTCGACTCTGACGGAGTCATCCTCGGTCTGAACGATAAAGGTGGGGGGGACACTTTCATCAATGGTGAATTCAGGATTGATATTGCACTCATCGTCCACCAGATAAGCAGGATAAATCAGCATGGCAAAATCCGGCTTGAAAGAAATTTCATCCCATTCGTCGGCAGCGGGATAAGGGACCCGCGCTCCCGCAGCGGAAAGGGTCGCCGACAGATGTCCTCCTGCTGAAAATCCGATACAGCCCACCTTGCTCACGTTGAAAATCCCGCTGTTGGCACGGACGAAACGCACCGCTCTTGCGGCATCGGCAAAAGCTGCTTCACGGCATTTGGGGCAGCGGTATTTGAGCAAAAAGGCGTGGAACCCTATCGTGTTGAGCCAATTGCAGATGGCGATACCTTCGTGTTCCCATGCCAGATGTCCGTATCCGCCCCCGGGCGAGACGATGACGGCGGGCCGGGGATCAGGACCGCTGACGGGGAAAAAGGTCACTGTCGGCACGGTGATCTCCACCAGACGGTTGAAGCCGCCGCCTTTGGCATCGTTGAAGTGTTCGGTCAGAGCCTCACTGCCGGGGAGCGCCGCAGGGGCATCCCCCTCCCAGAGCCGGAACTCCCTGTAACGGAGCAGCAGACGGTCAAGGATGGTATTGCCTTCAAGAACCATTTTTTTCAGGTCGACGGGACTGAAAATTTCAGAAGCGATGTTTCTCATAATAAACTTTCCTTAATGAATCTCACATTTACTGCACAATACTATACTGCCTTGAAGGGATTTTTTCCAACAGAAAAGAAAAAAAATTGCAAAAAGTTCCGTAATTTTTCACTTATCACCGGCAACTCTGCCTTGAATCTTGAAGAGGACCATATTATATTATTAACAGAAAATCAAGGAGAGTACACAGATGAAAGGCAGCTATTCAGGTCATTTGCAGCAGAACGATCCCATGTTTGATTATCTGCGCCGTGAAATTTTTCCTCAGCTGGGCTGTGATTGTTCAGAGGGGATCAGAGTTTTTCAAACCAACGGCTCCAACGCCGTCTACATTTACGAGGACCGCAAAAGCTGTCAGTGCGTGGTGGGCAAATTCTTTTTCTCTGAAAGAAACACCAACTGGGAACTTGCCCAACAGCGGCTTGACCGGGAATATCGCAACATCAAAGAGTTCAGTTCCTATCTGGGCGAAAACCATTATGTTGCAAAAATCCTGGGCCGCAACGATCCCCTCAACTGTCTGCTGGTGGTGGAGTACTGCACAGGAACGCCCCTCGACAGGATCATTCTTGAAGCCATCAACACCGGCACCCCCGGACTGCTCCGGGAAAAACTCACCGCCCTTGCGGATTTTCTCGCCACGGTCCACAACCGTTCAGTCAAGCCTGAAAAGGTGGATTTCAATGAAACATGCCACTATTACGAAAACATCGTCGGCGATTTGAGACCGCTCCTTTCCGGAGGGGAAACAGATTGGCTCCACCAGCTCAAAGAGCGGTGGCGCAGCGCTCCTTTCATGTGGGAGGACAACCGGGTGCTGGTCCATGGGGACGCTACGCCCTCCAACTTCTTTTTCGGGGACGGGATGTATGTCATCTCCTTTGATATGGAGCGTGTCCGCATCGCCGACCGCTGTTTCGATGTGGGGCGCATCGCAGGGGAACTGCACCACTTTTTCATGCGGACCGTCAAAGACCGCTTCGCCGCCGAAGAGTTCGTGGGCCATTTCCTCTGGGAATACGCCTGCCGCTTCCCCGACCGTGAAGCGGCATTCAACGCCATTACCCGCCGTATTCCTTTTTATATGGGGACAACACTCCTGCGCATCGCCCGCAACGGATATCTTGAACATGAATACCGCCGCGCCCTCATTGAAGCCGGCAAAGCGTGCCTGAGGAAAGAATGAAGTTCAAAGCGCTCCTTTTTGACATCAACGGCACTGTGACCGATATCTGGACCTCTGAAAGCGACGAAAACCTTTACCGGGTCTGCGCCAATTTTCTCAACTTCAACGGGGTGAAAGTTTCTCCCGGCGAGCTGAAGGCCCTTTACTTTGACCTGAACCGCCAACAGCGCCGTGAAAGTGCCGAGGAGTTCCCCGAATTCGATGTGCGAAAAATCTTTCAGGCGGTGATCGATGAATATGGCGACCCCTCAAAGGTCCCGCTTCATCTGGCGGCGCAGGCGGCGGTGGTGTTCCGTGCCGCCTCATGCTACCGCCTTGAACCCTATACCGGCGTGACAGAAGTTCTGACCATGATGAAAAAACGCTATCATCTGGCGGCAGTTTCAGACGGTCAAAGCCTCTGGGCGCGGAACGAACTGCGTATGGCAAATCTTGAAAGATTCTTTGAGTTCGTCATCGTTTCCGGTGACCACGGATTCCGTAAACCTGACAGCAGGATGTTTGAACTGGCTCTGGAACAGCTCCAGATCGCTCCTTCCGAAGCGGTCTATGTGGGCAACGATATGTACCGTGATGTTTACGGCGCAAAAAATGCAGGCATGAAATCCATTTTTTTCAGGTCCAATCAGGGGGAACAGAACTATTCCGGCGCCGAACCCGATTACATCATCTACAACTTCAACGAACTCCCCCGTGCCGTGGCGTTCCTTGAGGAACACAACTGAAAAAAGATCATGCGTTACAACAAAGTCATCCCAGCCCGGTTCATCAGCCGCCCCAACCGTTTCATCGCCGAAGTGGAAACAGGGGGCGAAAAGCTCCGTGTCCACGTCAAAAATACCGGGCGCTGCCGGGAACTCCTTGTCCCCGGCTGCCGCTGTTATCTCAGCGACTCGGAAAACCCCGCCCGCAAGACCCGCTACGATCTTATCGCCGTGGAAAAAGGTGATCTGCTTATCAATATGGACTCCCAGGTGGTGAACACCCTCGTTGAAGAGTATCTGAAAAAAGGAACGCTTTTTTCTGAAAATGCCCTCATCCGCCGTGAAGTCACCTACCGGAACTCCCGTTTCGACTTCTATGTGGAAGACAAAGAAAGAAAGATTTTCCTCGAAGTCAAAGGAGTGACTCTTGAAAATGAGGGGATCGCTGCATTTCCCGATGCCCCCACAGAACGGGGCGTCAAACACCTGAACGAACTCTGCCGCGCCCGGCAGGAGGGATTTGAGTGTTTCGTCTTTTTTGTCATACAGATGAAAGGGGTCAAACTTTTCACCCCCAACGATGTGACACATCCTCTTTTCGGCGACACCCTGCGCCGGGCGGTCAGAGAAGGAGTCGGCGTGATCGCCATGGAGTGCGATGTCGCCCCCGACACCCTTTCCATCACCCGGAGCGTTCCGGTGGAACTGTGAGAAACGGCATCCTCTCTTTCCCTTTCAGAAAGCATATTTTACAGAAAATTTAATGATTTCCATTTGAAATTTACCCGTTTGAGAAGTAAATTAAAAGGAAGGTCCTGTAAAAAAAACATAAAATTCTGTTGATTATCATGAAAAAATTCACATTGATCGAACTCCTCGTCGTTATCGCCATCATCGCTATTCTTGCCGCCATGCTGCTGCCCGCTTTGCAGCAGGCCCGGGAACGTGCCAGAGCAAGTTTCTGCCAGAACAATCTGAAACAGATCAGCAACGGCATCATGTTCTACAACGATGCCAACAACGGCTGGATGCCCGGCTGGATCCACCAGTTGAAGCTTTGGCATCACATCGCCCCCCACATGGGATTAAAAATGAAAAAAGAGCGTGAATTTGATCCCTATGTTGAATCCAAAGTAGGTTTCTGCCCCTCAGACGCCAAGCGTATCAACGGTCTGCGTCAGGACCGGTGGTACAGCTACGGTCAAAACTATTATGCCAACACCAGCTGGGCATTAGGTAACACAACGGCGCGGCAACTCTCCATTCTCCGCAGGGTCCCCGGACCTAAAAATGTCTCGCGTATCTTTATTCTCACCGACAGCTACGCCTACAACGGCAACTATGTCACCATCAGTACCAACACATGGCCTTTCAAAGTTGACGGCGGTATGGATATGCGGGTGAACTTCCCCCACAACGGCAGTACCAACTGGCTCTTTTACGACGGTCATGTGGGTTCGCAGGATGCCAATGCCACACGTCAGAAGTATACCATGATCGATGACAGAGAAAAATAATCAATAAGAGGAACCAATACTATGAACGCCAAACTTTTTTTGACTGCATTTCTCTTTGCTTTCACGGCTGTGATCTGCAGTGCTGTCCCCGTACCGCCTGAAATCACCCGGATCATTTCCGACCCCCCGCCCCGGGTCATCAAGATCGGCAAAAAAGCCGTTCATCCCCTCTGCGTCAACGGCAAAGTGGAAATGGAGATCGTCGTTCCCGCCGATGCCCTGCCCACAGTGCGTTACGCAGGAAAAATGATGGCAGAGAAATTTGCAAAATCTTTCGGTGCAGCCGTCCCCGTGGTCAAGACGCCTTCCGGCAAAAAGACCGCCATCATTCTGGGCAACAGCGCAGAAGCCCGCAAAGCAGGTGTGGATGTCAACAAGCTCCCCCGTGACGGATTCGTCATCAAAAGCGTGGGCAAAAACATCATCATCGCCGGTCTCGACCACCCCAAAACCGACCCGGCAAAGGCTTGGGGCTGGTCCCTTTTCTTTGAACGCGGCACCCTCAACGGCGCACTGGAATTCATGGAGCGTTTCGGTGAAATGAGCTTCTTCTTCCCCGGAGAACTGGGTGAAGTCATCCCCCGCAAAAAGGATCTTTCTCTGCCTCAGATCGACATTTTCGACCGTCCCGACATGCCCCGCCGCCGTTTTCTGGTGGGCAGCTGGGCAAACTGGTTCCCCGGCAACCCCATGAAGCACAATATGGGTGAAGCATGGCTCAATCTGGTCTACCGTACTGAAAGTTTCTACGTTCCCAACTGCCACAGCCTTGAACGGTTGAAATTTGTGGAGCGTTTCGGCAAGTCCAACCCCGAATTTTTCGCCATGGACCACAACGGCAGACGGATGCTGGATAAAGGCTCCCCCTATTACGGCAACCTCTGCTACACCGATCCCGGATTCCGCAACGCCCTCTTTGAGGATGCCAAAGCCTTTCTGAAAAATCTCCCCCCCGAATCACGCAACCTCAAATCATGGGACCCCAGCTGTCTGCAAAAGGGCTTTTTCAATGTGATGCCCAAAGACCACTTCCGTCCCTGTCTCTGCAAAAACTGCCGTGCCTTCGTCAAAAAGCACTCCGAAGCCGATCTGGTCTGGGACCTCGCCTTTGATATGGCTGAAAGGATCAAAAAGGCCAATCTCCCCGGCTATGTGACCGCCATGAGTTACGCCCATTACACCGAAGTCCCCAAACGGAAACTCCCCGATAATCTTCTTATCATGTGCGCCGTTCAGGGCCCCTGGGCTGAAAACAACGCCCCCCGCCGCAAGATCCTTGAAGAACGCCTCAAAGTCTGGAACAAAGCCCTCGGTCACAAGGTCTGGACCTGGACCTATACCGGCAAATACGGCGGTCTGGATATCAAAAATGTTCCCTCAACCACCCCCCGCATCGTGGCAAAATACTTCAACCGCACCCGCGACTTGAGCACCGGAACTTTCCTTGAAGCTGAAAGCGACCACTGGATCTTCAGCTATCTTATGATCTACACTTTCGGCAGGATCATGTGGGACAGCTCCCGGAACCCCGATGCCATCGTTGACAACCATCACAAGATGATGTTCGGCAAAGCGGCGCCTGCCATGAAGAAATTCTTTGACCGCATCGAATCCATCTGGCTCACCCATATTTCCGGCCGTATCGTCGAAACCAACCTCGGTCCTCAGGCGATGCCCCCCTCGGAGTACGAACTCTGGGAAAAGATTTACAGCAAAAAAGAGCTTGACTATCTGGAAAACTGCTTCATTGAAGCAGAAAAAGCCGCTGCCGGTGAGGAAAAGATCATCCTTGAGCGTGTCCGTTATTTCCGCAAGAACTTCCTGGGCCTCATCGCCGGAGAACGGGAAAAGTACTACAAAACCCGTGTCAATGTGGGTGAATGGTACTCCTTCGCCGTCCCCGCTGAAAAAGCTCCCGTCATCGACGGCAAGGAGGATGATCCCGTCTGGCGCAATGCCCCCAAAAACTACCTGCTCCCCTGGATGAAGGATTTCACCGAAGTTCACACCTGGTTCAAGGCGGCACAGGACAAGAAAAACATCTACTTCTACGTTCACTGCGAAGAACCCGATATGAAAGGGATCATCACGGATCAGAAAGGTCCCGACAACAACGATATCTGGCGGGATTCCGATGTGGAGTTCTTCCTCAACGGTTCAGGCGACCGTCAGGCTTACGCCCAGATCATGGTCAACGCCAACGGCGAGACCTACGATGCCTGGTGCAGCGTCAAAGGTTCAAGTGCCATCCACGACTCCAAGTGGAATGCCAAAGCTGAACTGAAAACCTTCAAAGGCAAGGATTTCTGGGCCGTCGAGATCCGCTTCCCCCTCTCACAGCTGGGCAAGATCGATCCTGCCAAATTTGCCGCCAACGTTTCCCGTCACCGTGCCATCCGTTCCAAAGCCCGGGTGCGTTACTACAAGTGGTCGCCCTACGCCAAGAACTTCCACGATGTGGCGAACTACGGCGTGCTGCGTTTCGCAAAACCCGGCAAGGAGGGCAATCTGGTCGAAAACGGCGACTTCACTTCTCCCCAGCGGGGACGTGCTTTCGGCACCTGGTACACCCACGAAGATGAATACAAACGAAGCATCGTCACCCTTGACAAAACTCAGTTCATCAAGGGGGGACGCTCCATCAAGATCAACTCCGACGGCAAAAAAATCTATTGGGTGACCCACTACCTCCCCAAATTGAAGCCCAATTGTGATTACGAAGTCACCTGGTTCGTGCGGACCGAAAATCTGAAACCCACCGGAACCGGCTATCAGGGTCGGGGCGGCGCAAGTTTCGTCTACGGCTTTGCAGGGAAACAGTTCTTCTTCCCCCACAACCACTACCAGAACACCATGCCCTGGACACCCCAGCGTGAAACGTTCCGCACCCCCGCCGACATCAATCAGAAGGGCAAAGCTCCTGCGTTCCTCCGTCTGGGGATCCTCCACGCCACGGGAACCATCTGGTTCGATGACATCAAACTCCGGGAACTTCCGGCACAGAAATAAGGTATCTGAAAAATGTTCAAAAAAACTGCAGCTTTCATTCTCGTTTCCGCCTGTGCCGCCATGCTCGGAGCGGCGGACATCTTTCTCGTGGGCGACTCCACCTGTGCAAGCTACAATGCGAAACTTGCCCCTCTCACCGGCTGGGGGCAGGTTTTGCAGAACTTCTGCCGGAAGGGGACAAAGGTCCACAACCACGCTATTTCAGGCGCCAGCTCCAAATCTTTCATTGACTCCAAAGCGTGGGCAAAAATGATCGCAAAAGTCAAAAAGGGAGACTTTGTGGTCATTCAATTCGGACACAATGACAGCAAGAAAAATAATGAGAAAAAGTACACTTCTCCCGGCGGCACCTATGATGCCAACTTGAAAAAGTTCATCTCTGAAGTCCGTGCCAAAGGTGCTTTCCCCATGATCGCCACCAGCATCTCACGCGCCATTTTTGTCAAAGACAAAATCAAGATTGACGGTCTTGCGCCCTACTGCGCCAGTTCCGTTGCCGTTGCCAAAGCTGAAAATGTTCCACTCGTGGATCTCAATGGTGCAACCATGAAACTTTTCAACACCCTCGGCAAAGCCGGAACTGAAAAACTTTTCATGTGCAGTACCGGCATCGAAAAGAGAAAGAATGACCGCACCCACCTGAATCAGAAAGGCGCAGCTGAAATTGCGAAACTTTTTGTCGACGGGGCAAAAGCTCAGAAGCTCCCCCTTGCGGCGTGTTTCAAGTAAGGCTCATCCTCTTACTGCTCTTCCCCTGTTCCGCAGGAAACCTGCGGCAGGGGATTTTTATTGTTGAAATTGCCTTGAAGCTCTTGCAGTTGAAGAATTTTTTCTCAAAGTCTTTGTGTTACAGTTGACAATTTAATAAAACAGTGATAGATTAGGTTTCAACAATAAAAACACAAACAGGGAGTATTCTTATGTTTACAAAATTTTCTGTCACTCAGAAGAAAAAACAAAGCCGGTTCACGCTGATCGAACTCTTGGTGGTTATTGCCATCATCGCCATTCTTGCCGCCATGTTATTGCCCGCTTTGCAGCAGGCACGGGCAAGGGCGCATCAAACCCACTGTGCCAATAATCTGATGAGCGTCGGCAAGGCAGGACTTATGTACAACGATGAAAGCGGCGGATTTTATCCCATGCTCTACAATGCCAAAGTCAAAAGCCAGTCCAGCCGTTTTGTGCTTCACGGCGGCAAGAGTAACGGTATGCTCACCCCTTATCTGGGCATTGACGAAAACGCCCCCATCGGCGGTTGGTATGAAAGTACCCGTGTCCCCTTTTCCAAAAGCAAATTCGCCTGTCCTGCGGTGAACGGGAAAGACCGTTTCAGAGTTTACGTCGACACAGCCTATACACGTTACGGCTATTCTGTCAACGCAAAAGTTTCCGCAGTCCCCGGCACGAATGAGGTGCTTCACGCCTCAAAGGTCAGGAAACCGACCCGCACCAACTTCTTTGCCGAGGGTACTGCACCCCGTATCTATTTCCAGATTGAAGGCTCCTGTTCATACCCCCTGCCGGTCCACGGCAACACAGATTTCTCTTACGACTTGAACATCTTGCGTCTGAACAGCCAGAGCAAATTCAACGCCATCATGCTTGACGGGCATCTTGAAGCTCTTTCCACCTCCCAGATCCCCTTCAAGAATCTGAATAAAACAGATATCCTTGATAAAAATCTTTTCTGGTATCCTCTGGGCGACAAAGATTGGTAAGCCTTAAAAAAAAGGATTTGAACTTATGAAACTTTTCTTATTTGCACTTTCTCTGCTTGTTTGCACGCTCAATGCCGCAACTCCCTTTGCTCCCGGGGGCGTTGCCGTGGATTGGTCAAAGTATGCCCCCAAGCCCCAAAAAGAGATCAAAAGCAGCATCAACTTTGTCCGGAACGGCTCTTTTGAAGAACAGACCGATTTCAAAGGCTCCAGAGGCAAAGGTTTCTGGACCGCCGGTTCACGGGCGCACGGATTGAAAAACACCCCCGCCAATCAGGCTTTCAAGCAGCGTTTCTCTCAGGCGGTCATCCGCAGGATCCGCAAAGACGGTGCCGCTGATGGCAAAGCCTTTCTCTTTCTGAAAACCCCCGATGAGGTCAAAGATTGGCTCAAGCCCTTCCCCCAGATTTCCAACCGTCTGGGACAGACCGTCCCTGTCACGGTGGAAAAAGAGGGCTTTTACCGTTTGAGTTTCAAAGCCAAGGGCCGCCACACCCCCACTGCTCCCAACCGGGGATTGTTTCTGATTCAGGTCGTCCCCAAAAATCACAAAAACACCTCCCGTTCAAGGAAACACATGGCATTCGGGGTCCAGAAGTTCTTTTCTCTGCGCCCGGAGTGGAACATCCACAACTTTGACTTCAAACTTCCTGCCGGTGAAAAGGAGGTCCTCCTCACCCTTTCCCTTTACGGTGCAGGTGAAGCCTGTCTCGATGATGTGCGGATCTACCCTGTCGCCCCTCCCCCCGCCTCAGCCCCCATCCGGGTCAGGGTGATGCCCTATTCATTCCTTGACA
>JAZONY010000014.1:0-34357 GCA_045654705.1 Victivallaceae bacterium | reverse complement strand
CATGAATTCCTGTCCTGCTTCATGGACTTTCACGGCAAGAGCGGCCACTCCATCGGCTGTGCCCGCATGACCAAATTTTCCGGCCCCACCCGTCCGGGGGGCTTCTACATGGTGCCCCGTCCCGACACCTACCGTCCCTGGTGGACCCGTGAAGACGGTACGCTCGACACCGAAAAGTATCTGGAATTTTACGACACCTTTATCCGTGAATCCACCACCAATCAGGTGGCGGCTTTCGTCATCGAACCCATTCAGGGCTGGGGCGGCAGCATCATGCCTCCGGATGATTTCTTCCCCAAACTCCGCAAATTCTGCGATGAACGGGGCATTCTGCTCTTTGCTGACGAAGTACTGACCTCCATGGGACGTACCGGCAAGATCCTCTGCTGCGAACACTGGGACGTTGTGCCTGATGTTGTCACTCTGGGCAAAGGTTTCGGCAACGGATTCCCTGTGACCTGTATGGCTGTGCGTAAACCTTACGCCGATGCGGTGGATAAAATCAGTGCTTCCACCAGTTACGGCGGCAACCCCATGGCTTGTGCGGCGGCACTCGCCTGCTTTGAAGTCATCGAGGAAGAGGGACTTCTGGAACATGCCCAACACCTTGAAGAGCTTTTCAGAAAACGCATGGCGGACTGGACCACCAAGTATGAGATCGTGGGCGACACCCGCTGCAAGGGATGTCTCATGGGTATCGAACTTGTCAAGGACAAAAAGGCAAAAACTCCCTTTGACGAAGCCGGAAAAATGGTCTATCAGAAGGCGTTCCGCAAAGGTCTCGCCTGGGTTCCTGCCGGACACATCCTGCGCATGAGCCCCCCCATCGTCATGCCCGACGAAGTCGCAATGAAGGGTATGGATATCATCGAAGAAGCCATTATCGAAACTCAGAAAGAACTTCTCGGCTGAGAATAATATAAATCAAGGTTTTCTATCATGAGCGAAAAACTTTACATCGGTTGGGCAGAGCGTGATATCACGCCTGATATGGAAAAATACAAGGTGGGACTTTACGGTCAGTATTACGCCCGCATCGCCAAAGATATCCACTCCCGTCTGAAGTTCTCGGTCTGCGCCATGAGTTCCGGCGGGGACTCTTTTATCAGCGGAACTGTTGATGTGGCGGGTGTCCCCCTTGCGTTCACCAATCTGCTCAAAGAAGAGGTCGCCAAACGGAACGCCGGTATCGACGTTTCCAAGATCTTCCTCAACGCCATCCACACCCATTCGGCGCCCTCTCTCAATATTGCCATGAATTACAAACGCTCCGTGGGCGGCTCCATGTGGCAGCAGGGCGAGTTTGCCAAGACCATTTCTCCTGCGGAATACGCAGAACTGGTCCTGCCCATTATGACCGATGCCATCATCGAAGCGTGGCAGAACCGCAAAGAAGGCGGTATCGCCCGTGCCTTTGACTACGCCCGCATCGGCCACTGCCGCCGTGCCGCTTACACCGATGGGACCGCTGAAATGTACGGCGACACCACCCGTCCCGACTTTGTCGCCATGGAAGCGGGTGAGGACTCCGGTGTCGATATGCTTTTCACCCTTGATAAAGAGGGTAAAAAGACCGGTATCATCCTCAATGTGGCATGTCCTTCACAGGTGATGGAGTCCACTTACGTCGTTTCCTCCGACTTTGCCGGAGCCACCCGTGAGCTGCTGAAAGAGGATTTCGGTCCCGATTTCCACACCCTTTACTGGATCAGCCCCGCCGGATGCCAGTCCCCCCGTGACCTTGTGCGCCACTATGCCACGGAACCGGACTTCTGGCACGCCGACGGTGTGGCGGTCCTCGCCAAACGCCTGCGTGATGCGGTCATGCGTGCCGAAGTGGAGCCTGCGGAGTATACGCCTTTCTTCAAATCCACCGTTGTTCCTGTGACTCTGCCCCGCCGCCGGGCCTCTTACACCGACTACCGCGCGGCAAAGGCGGAGCTGGCACGGCTCGAAGCCATCAAACCCGAAGCGGAGGCATTTGAGGACTTCTGCGCCGAGACCCATGCCAACGAGAAGATCGACGGCCCCGGTCCCTATGACAGCAAACTCCACCACTTTGTGCTGATCAAGAATGCCAAAGCGGTCATCACCCGTTACGAGGAGCAGGATGCCCAGGTCGATCTTCACTTTGATATGAACGTCATCCGTCTGGGAGACATCGCCATCGCCAACAATCCTTTTGAACTCTATCTGCACTACGGTCAGATCATGAAGGCCCGCAGCCATGCCCGGCAGACCTTCCTCATCCAGCTTTCCGGCGGTGCGGATCTCCATGCAGGCTACCTCCCCAGCCCCGAAGGGGAAAAACTGGGCGGTTACGGCGGTCTGATCATCAACGGTCAGGTGGGTTCCGCAGGCGGCTACAAGCTGGCGGATATCACTGTTGACAACATCAACGCACTGTTTGACTGATGGCTGAATACTACTGCGGAATAGATTTGGGAAGCACCGCCGTCAAGGCGGCGGTCTTTGATGAAAAAGGCAGACTCTGCGGAGAGGGCGTTTGTGAGTTTCTCCTTGAAACGCCCCGTCCGGAGTTCGTCGAGCTTGACCCGGAACTTTACTGGAGTTCCACCTGCAAGGCGGTGAAGGGGGCTCTGCTCAATGCCGGTATTTCTGCGGATGAAGTCAAATCTGCCGGATTGACCGGACAGGCGGAAACGCTGATCCTGCTGGATCACAAGGGTTCCCCCCTGCGCAAAGCTATCGTCTGGCTGGATAACCGTGCCGTGGATGAGGCAAGGGAACTGGAAGAGCGTTTCGGCGCAGATGAACTGATTTCCATGTCAGGTCAGACCGCCGTTCTGCCCTGCTGGCCCGCCCCGAAGCTCCTTTGGGTGAAGCACCATGAAAGGGAGATCTTTGACCGTATCGGCAAGGTCCTCATGGTCGAAGACTTTGTGGCGTGGCGTCTTACAGGTGAGTTTTTCACCCACCCCGGACTGCTGCCCTCGACCCTTTATTACGATATGCGCAAAAACGGTTATGCGGCGCATATCGCTGAGTATATCGGTCTGGATCTGAGTGTTTTCCCTGAACTTTCAAAGAGTGCCCCGGCGCGGGAACTCTTCCCCAACGCCCTCGTCACCGTCGCTCCCATGGACCACATCTGCGGACATCTGGGTTCAGGCGGTGCCGAAGGTCTCGTGACCGAATGTACGGGTGGTTCCCTTGCCCTCTGTGCCATGACAAAGGAACTTGTCATCGATCCTCAAAGGCGCATCAGCACCTATCTGGGGTGGCGGCAGGGGGAATTCACCCTGCTTCCCTGGGCGCCTACGGCGGGGATGATGATGAAAAAGTTCCGTGATGAGTTTGCAGGCGGCATGAGCTACGCCGAACTTGACCGTGCCGCCGCCGCAGTTCCGGCGGGGAGCGACGGCTTGATCCTGCTGCCCCACCTTGCCGGAGCTGTTTCCCCTGTGGCGGCACCCCATGCCAGAGGTGCGGTCAAAGGGTTGACCCTCGCTCATACCAGAGGACACATCGCCCGTGCCATTATGGAGTCGGTGGCGTTTCTCCTCAAAGACAACGCCAACGCCCTCATTGAACTGGGAACGGAACTGAAAACGGTCCGGGTTCTGGGGGGCGGTGCCAAAAGTTCCCTCTGGGCGCAGATCAAGGCGGATGTCCTCGGTCTGCCCGTTTCCGTGGGGAGCTGTGACGAACCTGTGGCTTTGGGTGCTGCCATCCTCAGTGCCGCCGCCGCCGGAGCGTTTTCAAGCGCCGCCGAAGCCGGGCGTGTTCTTGCCTGTGAGGAAAAGGTCTATCTGCCCGGTAAAGATGCTGAAACCTATGAAGAGTGTTTCAAAGAATACTGCAAGTTTAATGAATATATTTTAGGAGAGAAATAATGCAAATCCGTGCCGGTTTTGTCGGTTTCGGCGAAGTCAATACGCCCCGCGAATTTATTGACGGCCGCTGTCAGTTCGCCGCTGATGCCCTGAAAAAAGAGGGTGTCGAAATCTTTTGTACCGCTCCTGTGAGCGACGATCCCGACGGTCTGGAAGCTGAACGCGCCGTCAAAGAGCTGAAACAGTATGAGTTCGACGCTCTGGTCATCTGTATCGCAGGCTGGATCCCCTCCTGGGCGGTGCTTCGTGTCATTGAGAACTTCAAACACCTGCCCATGCTCCTCTGGGGGCAGTCCGGCTGGTACGAGGGGACGCATTTTGTCACCACTGCCGATCAGGCAGGCTCCACCGCTTTGCGTGGACCTATGGCGGCCATGGGTTACAACTTCAAGTATCTGGTCAACTTCAAAGACGGAAAACCCCGTGTGGCTGAAGCCGCGGACTATCTGCGTGCCGTTTCCGCCGCCGCCGCCTTGCGCAAAGAGCGTATCGGCATGACCGGTTACAGGGATATGCGCCTTTACGGGACCTGCTACAACGCCCAGCTGCTGAAAAATCTTCTCGGCGTGGAAATCGAACACTGTGACCTTATGGAAGTGCAGGAGCTTGCAAATTCTGTGAGCGACTCCGACATCAACGCCGCTGCGGATAAGATCCGTAAGGAGTGGGATATCCAGGGAACGCCCCAGCCCGGGACCCTTGAAAATGCCGCAAAGCTGGCTCTTTCTCTCAAGGCTCTGCTGGAACAGCGCAAGTGGAATGCTTTCAGCTTCTGCGATGTTGACGGTATCAAGAAACTGCTCAAGTTCGCCCCTGCGGGTGCCATGGCTCTGCTCCACGAGATCGCCGATGTGGTGACGGTTCCCGAAAACGACTCTTACGGAACTGTGACCGCACTGTTGATGAAACTCCTGACCGGCAAGCAGCCCGGATATCTTGAGTTCTACGAGTTCACCGAAACTTCTGCTCTCATGGGTGTTCCTGATTATGTCCCCGGCAAACTTGTGGAGGGCAAAATTACCGTTTCCCCCAAGGCTTTCGGTTCTTTCGGCGAAGGCTTGCTCAATATTTCCAAACTGAAAACGGGTACTGTCACTCTGGCACGGTTGACCGAAGATGAATTCGGCGGACTCACCATCCACGCCTCTCTCGGCGAAGCCGTTGCTCCCCCTGACTGGGAAGAGGCCGGTTGGGCGCCCCCTGCGCCTCATCTCCCCAGCCTTGAGGTGAAATTCGACTATCCCGCCGACGAATTTCTGGCGGAAGTCGCAGGGCAGCACTACATCATCGTCCACGGTGACGTGAGAAATCTGCTCCTTGAGTTCTGCAACGTGACAGGAGTCGGTTACAAAGAGTGATCCTTTGGAAAAACGCCGGGAAGAGAGAGTTCCCGGCGTTTTTTTGGGTGTCTTTGGCGTGTTTTGAACTTTATCCTGATTGAAAAATCCGGAAGGTGTGCTATTTTAATCAGGTACACGATTTAACTCAATATATTAAGATGAAGGTGTTCTATGAAAATCCAGCGTGAAACTTTTTATGATTGCAACAAAAATCCTTTTCAAGTGACAGTTCTGACCATCGGCGGCACGAAACCCGGTCCCACCATGACCATCGTTTCCGGACAGCACGGTATGGAACACTCCGGTCCCTGCTTCCTGCCGGAACTTGCCGAAGAACTGGATAAAGCCGATATCGCAGGGACGCTTCATATCTGCCCCTGTGCCAATCCCGGCGCCCTTGCCATGGATTATGAGTTCTACCCCGAACACGAAGATCTTTCCAAGATCAACGACTACTATTACTCCCGTTTCCGCCACGACTACTCCCCCTGGGGCATCGGCAGAGGGGAAGCTGAAACCGAATACAATATGAACCGCCTCTGGAACAAAGAGGGGGAAGGTATCGCCTATGACATCACCCGCTGGATCTGGAAAAACTTTGTGGATCAGGCTGACCTGACTCTGGATATCCATTGCCTCCAGGCTTCCAAGCCTCTTATCTACAACGACTTTGATAAAAATAACTTCCTCTGCGCCCTGACCGGTATCGAAGCGGTCTATCAGTGCAACCCCAACAAGAGTGCCTACGCTGCCGGTAATTTGAATCTTCAGGCGGCAAAGCGTGAAGGAAAATACGCTTTCTGTATTGAGTTTTCCGCTCAGCACGCCTTGAAAGAAAGTGAATATGAGCTGGGTAAAAATGCCATCCGCAATCTGATGATCAAGATGGGTATGCTCAAAGGGGAATATGTCCTGCCTGAGCGCCCCACCTGGAGCATCCCCCTCAACTGCTGGGAAGTGGCACACACCTTCCGTGCCTCCCACAAAGGTCACATCCGTTACTTTTTCGGTGAATACGATCAGGTCCGTAAAGGGGATAAAGTTTATGAGATCAGAGATATCCAGACTCTTGAGATCCTTGAGACCGGCTACTCCAACATCGACGGCATCATGGGACGGGTCAGTCATCTGCCTGTGATGAAAGAAGATGCCCATATCTGCTCCATCTTCCCCGCTGAGATCATCGAAAGAGAGATCTGAAGTCGCCTGAAAAGGTCATTGAAATAATTATCTTTGTGTGCTATATTATAATACGCAAAGATAATTCCAAATGACCGGTGTTCCATGAAAAGTTCTGAAAAAGTGCCTGATATGGCAGCTGTCGGGGTGATGAATTTCACAAGTACCCTCATCACCACCTGTTTCTGTGCCTACGTTGCCCTTGTGGGGCATCGTGAGGCACCTGTTTTTGAGCGGCAGGCTCTGCATACGCTTCTGACCGGAGCTTTTCTTGTGCTGCCCTATTTTTTCATGCCCTTTTTCATCCGTTATTTCACCACCCGTTTTTCCAGCCGCAACACCATCACCTTTTCGCTTCTTGCGTACTTTCTGCTCATGGGGGCAGGGGCGGTTGTTCTTGCGCTGGTTGCGGGGGGCGGGATCGCTTTTTCAGGAGTCATCATCCTTACGGGAATGGTGCTTCTTGCAGGGATGATCTTTTCGACCTACCGTGCCGCTTTGCGTATTTATATTGCTGAAACGGTTCCGAAAAATCTGCTGCCCCGTGCCGGAGCTGTCACCGAAAGCACCACTTTCGCAGGCATCATCGCCGGAGCTGTCGGGGCGGCGGTGGCGGCGGAACTGGGATTTTCAAGAGGGGGTGCCGGTGTCTGGCTCATGGGGCTGGCTTTCATCTCTCTTTCGGTTGCGACCCGGCTGCGGCCCACACTTGCCCCCTTGCCCCGCCTGCGTTTTTCAGGAGTTCCCCGCACCTGGCTGGCGGTGATCCGGAAAGAGGAACGGGGCAGGGAGCTGCTGCTGACAGGGATCGGTGAATCCTACATTTTCGGTGCCATCATCTTTGCCGCTTCTCTTGCCATTGAGTACATTTCACTGACTTTCGGACTCCACTTCGGCGATGTCACCTGCGAAGTCGTCGTGATCGGTGCGCCCCTGGCAGGGGCTTGCGGCGGCATGATCATCGGGGCGGGACTCTGCCGCAGCAATGCCGAGATCGGACTTGTGCCTCCTGCTTCTCTGATGATGACATTATCCACATTCTGCATCGGTCTGCTGCCTCTTTTCAAAGATTCCATCATTGAAACCTGGCTTCTGGGGGTGCTGCTGCTTGTTTTCGGATTTTTTGCAGGTGTGGCACTGATTCCTCTGCAAACCTATCAGAAATACTTTGTCCGACCCGAATTGAGAAGTGCCTTTTTCTCCTGGTTCTGTCTGCCTTTCGGCTTTATTCTGCTGACGGCGGTGGGGTTGAGTTTCGTCATGAACACATTCCGGATACCGGTCTTTCCGGTGGCGATGGGATTTTCGATCCTGACTTTGCTGGTCGGGGTGGTAAGTTTTCTTTTCATGCCTCAGTTCCTGCTGCGGATGTTCACAAAACTCCTCATGCTCAGTTTTTACCGTCTCAAGGTGTGGAACCGTGAGCGCATCCCCGAAACAGGCCCCGCATTGCTCATCGCCAACCGTGCTTCTTTTATGGACATGCTCTTTGTCACCGCCTGTACCTCACGCCCCGTGCGCTTTATGATGGATGAGGATTATTACAACGCCATTCCCCTGATCCGTCCTCTGCTCAAGTCCGCAGGGCTCATCGAGGTTCCCAAAGGGCCCAAAAAGCTGAAAAGTTTTTTTGAAAACTCCCGGGAACTCTTCCGCAAAGGGGAACTGGTGTGTGTTTTTCCCGAGGGGGATATCACCCGGAACGGAACCATGTCCGGATTCAAAGACGGCATGGCGCTGCTTCTGCCTCCTGAAATCGACGTGCCGGTGATCCCGCTGCATATCGGTATGACCTGGGGCAGTATCTTTTCCTGCTACCGGGGAAAATTCAAGTTCCGCCGTCTCAGTGCTTCACCTCATCCCGCTTCGGTGACAGTGGGCAATCCCATTCCGGCAAAGAGCAACGCCTATGAGATCCGGATCGCCATGTCCGAGCTTGCCGCCGAAACGGAACTCATCCCCGGCGAGGATGAGAAACCTTTCCACTCCCAGGCACTCTCTCTCGGAAGACGATTCCCCAAACGCTGCGTGGTCGGCGAATATGATGGACAAAGATTCTATCTCCCCGGAGCCGCCGAAGTTGCGGTGGAAAGCATTATGATCTCCCGCTATCTGCGCCGCATCTCTCATGCTGACGAGGAATATATGGGGATCATGCTCCCCAACAGTGTGGCGGCGGTCGCTGCCATTATCGGGATCCAGCTCACCGACAGGACACCTGCCATGCTGAACTACACCGCATCCCCGGAGTCGGTCAGAAGCTCCATCGGAACTGCGGGCATACGCCATATCATCACTTCAAGAGCTTTCGTCGAAAAGCAGAAGCTCCCCGAACTTCCTGAAATGATCTTCATCGAAGATATCAGAAAAAGGTACGGCGGCAGATTGAAAAAGTTTTTCTGGCACACGGTCTTGCGTATTCTTTCAAGCCGTGAGCTGATGCGGCTTCTTGCCCCCGCCAGCTGGGATGATGTGAATAAAGTTGCCGTCCTGATTTTTTCCAGCGGCTCAACGGGGGATCCCAAGGGGATCATGCTCACCCACCACAATATCAACGGTGATGTGGCGGCGGTGATCAAGACCACCGACTGGCACCGGAACGACAGGATCCTGGGCAATCTGCCTTTGTTCCACTCTTTCGGTATGAACACCTGTCTCTGGCTCCCCATGCTCACGGGGGCGCAAGTGGTGATGATCCCCAATGCCCTCGACGCCAAAGCCGCCGCAACAGTGCTGCGTGAACGGCAGATCACAGTTCTGATGACCACGCCGGGATTTTTGCAGATCTACATGCGGGGCGCGAAGCCGGAGGATTTCAAAAGTATCCGCCTGACCGTCGCCGGAGCGGAAAAACTGCGTTCCGACATTGCAGACAAATATTATGAAATGACCGGACTTGCCATTTCAGAAGGTTTCGGCAGCACCGAACTTTCGCCCATCGTCGCCATCAATATCGCCTCTTCCATCTCTGATCTGGGGACAAAAGTCGCCAAAAAAGGGAGCATCGGACCCGCCCTCACCGGCGTTTGTGTCAAGATCGTTGACCCTGAAACTTTTGAACTCCGCAAGGAAAATTGCGACGGACTCCTCATCGTCAAGGGGGCGATCGTGATGAAAGGTTATCTCAACAAGCCTGAAAAAACCGCTGAAGTCATCCGTGACGGCTGGTATATCACCGGCGATATCGGACACATGGACCGGAACGGCTTTATCACGATCACCGGACGCTACACCCGTTTCAGCAAGATCGCAGGCGAAATGGTTCCCCACGAACTTGTGGAGCGGGAAATCAACAATATTCTGCTTCCTGACAAACGGGTGATCGCTGTGGGCGGGGCTTCGGATGCACGGAAAGGAGAAAAACTGCTGGTCTTTTACTGCGACGAAAACATGGTGAAACCCGGTGAAGTGGTGAAACAGCTCAGGGAAAAGAAGATCCCCAATCTGTGGATACCCCACGCCGACAACTTTATCAAAGTGGATGATCTGCCCATGCTGGGCAGCGGAAAATTGGATCTTCACCGTCTGGCGGTCCTGAGCCGCAAATACGATGAACCTGAAGTATGAGTTTTCACTTGAAAAGGATGAAAAATGAAGAAAACGATTATTTTTCTGGCGGCGGCGCTGGCTTTCAGTTTAAGTGCCGCTGTGAAGCTGCCCGGGATTTTTTCCGACCATGCTGTGCTGGCTCGGCGGGCGAAAGTTCCTGTTTTCGGTAAAGCCGCTCCCGGAGAAAAGGTCACGGTGGAGTTCAACGGTCAGAAACGCTCCGCCGTTGCCGGCAAGGATGGCAAATGGCGGGTCGATCTCAATCTGGCAAACTCCCCCGAAGGTCCCTTTGAACTCAAAGTGAACGATCTTGTCATCAAAGATGTTGTTGTGGGTGAAGTGTGGCTCTGCTCCGGACAATCCAACATGGCGTTCCGCATCGCCCGGTGCGAAAATGCCGCAGCTGTCAAAGCCGCTCCCGCCGGAAAGCGTCTGCGGAGTTTTCTGCTCCATGTGAAAAGCAGCCCCGTCCCTCAGGAAGAGGTCGGCGGCCGCTGGGTCTATGCGGACCCTCAGAATGTGGCATCATTTTCAGGTGTCGCCTACTTTTTCGGCAGAAAACTTCTTCAGGAGCTGGATCGTCCTGTGGGTGTGATCAACTCTTCATGGGGTGGCTCACCCATTGAAACATGGCTGACGGTTGATGCCCTGAAAAATTCAGTTCCTGAAACATTGAAGCGGGACAGCCAAGTTTCAGAAGAAATGAAAGGTTATCCCGCTGCCGTTAAAAAGTATGCAGCTGATCTTGTTGCGTGGGCAGCATCTGTCAAGCGGCAGGATCTTCCCCATAAAGCTCCCGCCGCCGGAGCTGTATGGAAAAAAGTCACCCCTCCCCGGATCCCCGGCGGCGTGACCTGGCTGCGGCGCACCTTTGAAATCTCTTCCGTTGAGGAGGGGAAGGCGGTGGCTGTCAATATGGCTCGTCTCCGTCACGCCTTTACACTCTGGTGTGACGGCAAAAAAGTGGCAGATTGGCCCATGGAAAAGGCGATCCGCAATCAGTTTCCCCGTTTCACCCTGAAAAATCTTGCTCCCGGAAAGCATGAGATCATGCTCCGTTTTTACAATCCTCTGAGCAACGGCAGTTACTTTTCACAGCCCGTGAGCATCGGCAAAGAAAATCTGGATCATGCTGAATGGGCGTGTTTCCAGGAAAAGAAATTCTCCGGTAAAGCGGCTTCTGCCCCCAAAGATCCCGGCAAACCTCCCCGTGATTTCTTCAACGGTCAGCGTGTTTACAACGGTTCTATTGCCCCCATTGTGCCTTACGGACTCAACGGCGTCATCTGGTATCAGGGCGAAACCAATACCCGCCGTTACAACGAATATACCGCCTTGCAGCGGGCTCTGGTCAAAGATTGGCGCAAAGCCTTTGAAATCAAAGATCTGCCCTTTTACTGGTGCAATCTGCCCAACATGATGGCAAAGAGCAAGGATCCCTCCCTTGATCCGGTGTGGACTTTGTTCCGTGCCGCCCAGAGTGCCGCCTGTGATCTGCCTTTTACGGGTGAAGCGATTTTGATCGATGTGGGCGAAGCCAATGATATCCACCCCGTTGACAAAGTCACTCCCGGCGAAAGACTTGCCGCCATTGCTCTTGCCAATGTTTACGGCAAAAAGGTCCCCTTTGCCGGTCCCGTTCTGACAAAGGTGGTCCGTAAGGGAAATGCCTTGCAGCTCCACTTCAAAAATCTCCACGGCGGACTTGTTGCCCGTGAGGTCCCTGCGTTCCACTACACCATGAAGCGTACGGGCAAAAAGCAGGTTCTGGTGCGCAACTCCCCCGGAACCCAGCTTGAAGGATTTGCCCTCTGCGGCAGGGACGGAAAATGGTTCTGGGCTGAGAAAGCGGTCATTGAAAAGGATACCGTTGTGATCTCTTCAAGCAAAGTACCTGAACCCTGCTCCGTGCGTTACGCCTGGCAGAATAATCCCAGCGGCAACCTCTACAACAAAGCAGGTTTCCCCGCTGCTCCTTTTGAAAACAAGTAAAAGAGGGTTTGTGTTATGAAAAAGAATGTCTGGTTTTTCAATGCTCATCCCGACGATATCAACCCCGGGCTCGGGATGGCGCTGATCTTGAGTAAACTTCCTGAATATCAGGTTCACGTCTGCACCTACACCCGGGGCGAGGGCGGTCTCAGGGAACAGGGCGTTCCCTTTGACGAGTGTGCGGCGATACGGACTCTTGAAGAAGAAAAGGTGTGTGCCGGATTCGGCGTTGTCCCCCGGTTCGCCCCTGAAAAAAATGACGGGACCTGCGCCGCAGGCATCGAAACTTGCCGTTTGTTCGCGGAATGGTTCAAGGAGATCCCTCCTGCCGCAGTCATTACCCACTGGCCCGTGGATAATCATCCTGACCATGTGATGTGCGCCGCGGCTGTGTTCAAGGCCCTTGCCCTTGCCAAGTCGCCTGCGGAGCTTTACTTCTACCGTCAGAACAAACAGTGCCGCAACTTTCCTGAGGATTTCTATCTGCCCTTTGATGAGGAGATCATGGCAAAGAAGTGCGAACTGCTGAAACTTTACGAGTGCCAGAACGGCAATGAGATCGCTCAGCGTGAAAGGACCGAAGATACCTACAACGGTTATCGTTGCGCGGCTCCTTTCGCCGAATGTTACGCTTCCTACCAGATCCCCGGCGAAGGGACTTTCTTTGCCGACCTTGCCAAGGCGCGGAAAGAAGCCGGCATCTGACAGAAAATTTCCACAAAAAAAGGAAGGTCATCCAATTAACGGAGCCTTCCTTTTTTTTACTCCCGTTCCCAGTCAAAGAGTTCTTCCGGATCACGCAGTTCGTAAAGACCGTGGATCGCTGTTTTCACCAGACGGAATGCGCTCAGGGAGGAAAGGCGGCAGCCTTTGTACTCAAAACCTTTGGAAACATGAACGTTGGCATGGGGGAGATAACCGAAGTGTCCCGTTGAGTTGAAAAGAATAAAGGTTTTGCGGAAAGGGGAGTTCCACTTGATTTCAAGTCCGCACTCTGCCAGAAGTTCCCCCGGCATACCGACGAAACAGACATCCCCCACGGCAAGGAACTGCAAATCGGCGAGTCCCTCTGTTTTTCCCTCCATGCACTTGATCATGGATTTTTTGCAGTCGGGACGGGTTTTGACCCGACATTGCTTTTTCATGGTCCTGACCTGAGGATCGTGAAGCTCAAAAAGATCGGGATTGCGGACAGCATCTATCATACCTTCGAGAGCGGCACGCCCCAGAGCTTCGCCCATGCGGCGGGTACTTTCAAAGCCCATTTCGTACTCTCTGGGGAACATATCACCCGCCGCCCCCGTCAGGTACATGGAATGGAATCCCGTGTTGTTTTTGATGAATTCGCGCAAAACACCGGGGAAATCCGCCGAAATGGAGTGTCCCGCAAGAGAGCCGTTGGGGACATGGGAGGTGAGAGGATGAGCGGCATAATTGAGAACAGAGTAAACCGGCGCCCAGAATTTTCCCTGCAGCTGATAAAAAATCAGCATACCCAGCTCATCGTCGCAGATGCCGTCAGCATCACGGAGCATGGATTTGTTCATAGGCAGCTCCTGTGCGATATTGGCACGGTTGACCAGACGGCGGTTGATGTTTTCGGGGCAGCGGATGGAGTAGAAAAATGTTCTCACCTCAATAAAACGGTCAGGATCTTCTTTGATTTTCCGGGATTCTCCGGCGACGATCGCTGCTATACGGTCAAAGTATTCCATATCGGGTTTGATCTCAGGAAAGCAGGGGACAATGGGACCGTTATGGGTGTGGGTGCAGCTCAGAATGACATCATCCGGAGCGATACCCAGTGCATCGGCACATCCCTGACGGATTTTTCTGTTGGTCTCTCCTTCAAGTCCCAGCAGGTCGAAACTCAAAAGCAACGCTCTTTTTTTTCCGTCATCAAAACAGACACCTGAAACATAAATATCATCATGTTTTGCAACCGAGGTGACACCGACGCCATAGCCTCCGAGATCAACTCCGACTTCGGGGGTGATGATGCGTTCAAAAAATGCGATCTTCATAGAAACTTTCCTTTCAGCGTATTTCAGGAATATATAATAACACCTGAGCAGGTGTTATTCAAACTGCCGCCACGAAAAAAGAGCAATTTCCCGTGGTATTTTCCGGAAAATTGCTCTTGATTTAAGAGGGAAATTATTTTCTGCGGTGGGTCAGGGCGATGTTGCCGATGTTTGAATCTTCCTGAACTTCGGCGAGAAGCTCCTGATGATTTTCTGCGACCTTGCGGACCGCTTCGATGTAGCAGTCGATTTTTGCGGTGTCAAAGTGCTTGAACCAGGGTTCGCCCAGCAGACGGGAGTTGATCCTGTCGGCAACAGGCAGTTCGCCGGTGATGGCGCGCAGATCGGTCCCGGCGGGCAGATTGAGTGAAGCTGTGGCTTTGCCGTGACCGTAAATATCGGTGGTATAAAAGACTTCGGAGTGGTGGAGCGCAAAGTTGCATCCGGCGGAAAATTCGCCGCCCACCTCAGCGTTGAGAGCCTTGGCAAAGACATGATTGGTGACACCGCTGAAGGCTTCGGGAGCATATCCGAAACGGCTGGCGTACCAGCCGGATTTGTCGCTGCCCTGTTCTTCAGGATAGATCATGCGCAGACCTTCGATATCGCTGATACCGTTCCAGAAATACTTCATGGCTTTGTCGATTTCGGCGATTTCGGCATCATACTTTTTCAGCTGTTCCAGACCGATGGCGGAGGAAATCTGGTGCATACGGAACTTCTGACCGCCGAAAGGCACGATGTTGGTGGCGGCGAACTCCTCTTTGGCGAAAGCCACGGGGATACGGTCGTAATGTCCGAAACGGACAGCCCGGCGGTAGACCTCTTCGTCATTGGTCAGCATCATGCCGCCTTCGCCGATGGCAAAGGATTTGCCGCTCATAAGGGACATACCGGCGGCATCACCGAAAGTTCCCAGCATCTTGCCCTTGTAATGACCGCCCTGAGCGTGAGAGACATCTTCGATGACCTTGATGTTGTGTTTTCTGGCGATCGCCATGATTTTGTCCATATCGGCGGGGTGCGCCATGTAGTGGACCACCATCACCGCCTTGGTGCGGGGGGTGATATGGGCTTCAAAACTTTCGGGGTCGATCTGGAGATCTTTTTCGCAGATATCGCAGAAAACAACAGAAGCTCCGAGCGAGAGGGCGGCAGTACAGCTTGCCCAGTAGGTGACGGAGGGGCAGATCAGTTCATCACCGGGCCCCAGTCCCACGCCGTACATGGCGGAAAGAAGGGAGTTGGTTCCGGTGTTGTGGGTCAGGGCGTATTTGACGCCGTTCCATTTGGCGAATTCCTCTTCAAATTTGCGGGAAATATCGGTTCCGGACATATTGCCGGCTTCGAGAACTTCAAGCTGGGCCCGGCGCATGGCATCGTTGACGATGGGCCAGTGAAACAGTTTTTCGTCTTTGGCTTTCAGGACGGGAGTGCCGCCGTAGAGGGCAAGTTTACTCATGGTGAAAATTCCTTATGATAATTCAATTTTTTTTTGAACCATTGGGCTGTTATAAGATAACCCGTTTTTCTGTGAAATACAAATCACTTTTGCCTTATTCTTGTCAAAATTTACTGAATTTTCCGCAAATTCTGTTGAAAAAAACTTTGAGTGAAGTTACATTATGGAGGCAATTGCAAAACATGTGAAAAATTGCAAGTGCAGAAATCTAACAAGGAGTTCCGGAAAAATGTTTATTGATGTTCATGCCCACGCCTACCGCAAGGTCCCTGTTTACGGCCCCAAAGGGTCAAGAAAATGGGTCACTCCTGAAAAATTGATCGAGTTTTACGACAAACATCAGATCGATGCAGGCGTTCTGATGCCCCTTCTGGGACCTGAGTTTTATCCCCCCACGCCCAATGAGGATATCCTTGAAGCGGCAGAGCGGTTCCCCGGCAGATTCATTCCTTTCTGCAACGTTCACCCCTACGCCGTGAACTATTCCCCCCAGGCTCCGTTGGAAATGATCTTTGAACAATACAAGGAAATGGGGTGCAAAGGTGTCGGCGAAGTGACCTTCAATCTGCCTTTTCACGACCCCCACATGCAGAATTTCTTCCGCGCCGTCGCAAAGTGCAAACTGCCTCTGACCTTTCATCTGGCTCACCGTCTCGGCGGATGTTACGGCATCTATGACGAACCGGGACTTCCCGGACTTGCCGAGACCTTGCAGCAGTTCCCCGACCTGATCATGCTGGGCCACAGTCAGACCTTCTGGGCGGAAATCGGCGAACTTGACACCGTTTTTGACCGTGCCGGATATCCCAAAGGCAAGGTGAAGGAGGGCGCCGTTCCCAAACTTATGCGCCGGTTTCCCAATCTTTACGGAGACCTTTCCGCAGGTTCGGGAGCCAACGCCCTTATGCGGGATGAGGAGTACGCCGTCAGGTTTCTGACCGAATTTCAGGACAGACTCTGCTTCGGTATGGATGTCTGCCTTGAACCCACGGACGCCAATGCAAAATTGGCTTATTTCCTCATCAAACTCCGGGACGAAAAGAAAATCTCTGAGGAAATATTCCGGAAAGTCGCAAGAGAAAATATTTCAAAACTTCTCGGTCTGTAACAGACCGTGCCACAGGAAAAACTGCGGCTCAGGAACTGCTGAAACGACAGAGAACGCCCATTCGCCCTCCGGGGCGGAAAAGAACTCCCGGCGTTATCCTGCGGGTGAAGCTCCTGAGCCGCTTTCCTTTTATTTTCCCGGCAGATCATATCTCTGCAAGACAGCGAAAAATGAATTTTTTTTGACAGAAGACTTGACATTTGAGGAAACTGGAGTTATTTTACTCCATAGTTTCGTTTTGCTTGTCCCAAATTTTATTGAAGAGGTCTTTATGCAGTCTGGCAAATCATCAAACCGCTCTGTATTTCCCCGCTTTACCCTTATTGAACTGCTGGTCGTTATCGCCATTATCGCGATCCTCGCCGCCATGCTTCTGCCCGCTTTGCAGCAGGCAAGGGCCCGGGGCAAGGCGATTTCATGCGGCAACAATTTCAACACCATGGGGAAATATCTCGGGATCTATGTCAGCGATTACAAGGGATTCGTTCCTTTTAAGAAAGTTTCTGCCACAAACTACTACAACAATCATAAGGATAATTCACCTTGGTATGTGTTTAAGGAACTCTATAAAACGAGAAGTTCTTCAGAATATCTGGGTGGCATGAATGTGAACAGCAGTGGTGTGATTTACCGCAGCAAGCTGCTTTGTCCTGAAGTGACTGAAGGGAGACTGCGTTATACACTCTATGGTCCCGGCCCGACGGGCAATTTGCCTTATTCGCTCAACAAACACTTCTTCAGTATTGCAATTTCCAGACGTTTGAACGGTTCTGAGGGAGGAGTGCGTTTCAGCCGTATTGTCAAGCCTTCAGTTGCAGTTTTCATGGCTGACAGTGCCGGCGGCGGTATAACCGATTACCGCTGTGCCTGGCATCCGGATCACTCTGACGCCGGTATGATGGGATTCCGCCATGTGGGTTCTGCATGGATCCTTTACACTGACGGACACACTGTGCTGACCAAAGAACGTGAAGCCCCCGATTTCAAGTACTGCAACAAAAGCTGGGAAGGTCCCACCTGGCGCCCTGTTGATCCGAAAGCTGCTTACTGATAAAGGTGAAAGGTATTATGTTCAACTTCAATATCGTTCCTCTGGAACTGGAAAATCTTGACCGCATCTGCGATGATATCGTGCAGCTGGTGCGTTCAGGGGTGATCAATCTTCCTCTTTTCAACATGACTCTTGTTCCTGAGGGGGATCCCCCCGTTGACAAAGCACGGGAGTTGACCGACCGTTTTCTTCTCTTTCAGGAACGCCTCGCCAAAGATGGCATTTCAGGGGGCGTGCTGCTGCAGTCCACCATCGGGCATGGATATATCCTCAACCGTCAGAACCCTTACCAGAACTATATCGGTATGATGGATGAATTGGAGCGGCAGGTGTGCTGTCCTCTCGATGAGGGCGTGCAGGAGCATTTTTACAATGTCTGCAAAACCATCGCCTCGGCTCATCCCGGATTTATGCTCATCGACGATGATTTCCGTCTGCTGGGGCGTTCCGGACGGGGATGTGCCTGTCCGCTGCATCTGGCTGAGTTCAAGCGTTTGACGGGGCTTGATTTGAATATTGCGCAGCTGCGGGAACATTTGAGCGGTACCTCTGAAGAAGACCGCCGTCTGGCGCAGATCTTTGATAAAATGCAGTGCGATTCTCTGGTCAATATGGCAAAGCGTATGCGGCAGGGGGTGGATGAGATCGATCCCTCCATCCCCGGCGGATATTGTCCCTGTGCCCCCGATATCCGCCATGCCATGCCCATTGCTCAAGCCTTTGCAGGGCAGGGGAATCCTACCTTGATCCGTATCAATTGCGGATTTTACAATCAGCGGGGACCGCAGCTTTTTTCGGGTGTCATGCAGCGTGCGGCGATCCAGCTGGCGGCGATCAGGGAAAACACCGGCATCGTTCTGACCGAATCCGACACCTGTCCCCAGAACCGTTACAGTACCAGTGCCGCAACTCTTCATGCCCATTACAGCGGTTCGCTTCTTGAAGGATGCGACGGCGCCAAGCATTGGATCTCACGGCTCCGGGGCAACGAGTGGAAAAGTGCCAAAGCCTACCGCAAAATTTTGACGGAACATCAGGAGTTTTACCGCAAACTTGCAGGTTTCGGACGGAGTGTCAACTGGTTCGGTGCCCGTTTCGCCCTGCCTGAAAAACCTTATTTCGCTTACAATCCTGTTGAAAGTATCTACGGAGAAACATGGCACGCTCAAATGCTGGAACGGTTGGGGATCCCCATGTATTTCAGCAAAAAAGAGGGGGGCGTGGTCTTTATGAACGGACTTCAGCCCAAAGGCTTTACGGAGCAGGAGCTTGAAAAACTTCTTTCCGGAGTCCTCGTCCTTGACAGTGCCGCTGCAAAAATCTTTTGCGAAAAGGGATATGAAGATCATCTGGGCGTGCGGGTGAAAGAGTGGCATCTTGCCAAAGCCACGGGGGAACTTCTCCCCGAAGGGATGACAAGTCCCCAGGAAAATCTCTGCGAACTTGAACTTCTGGGAGCGACGATCGATTCAAAACTTTTCCATGCCCCCTACAATCAGAGCATGGAACGGGATTTCATTGCCCCGGGATGTACCATCTACCGCAACAAACTGGGGGGGACGGTCATGGTTTTTGCGGGAACGCCTCCCTCATCCGGACAGCTTTCCGCTTTCGGATTCCTCTGCGAAAACCGCAAACGCCAGATCATCCGCCTGATGCGCAGTACAGCTGAACTGCCCTTGTATTACACCGGGGATGTGGATATGTACATGCGCGGCGGCTTCCTGCCCGACAACTCCATGATCGGCGTTCTTTTCAATCTGGGGACCGACCAGCTTGAAAGCGTTGAACTTTTCGTTGACCGCAAGTTCAGCAAGGTGGAATACCTGACCCCGGAAGGACGTTGGAACGATGTCGCTTACAGAGGTGTCGCTGAAAAAGAGATCGAAGTCGATTTGCGCGTTGAGACCTTCATGGTCCAGGTCCTGCGTTTCAGCTGATCGGCTTTCAACGCATAAAATAACGCCCGCCGGCAGATTTTTCCGGCGGGCGTTTCTGTATTTATCAGTTGAAAATATGACTGCAGAGGGAATCCTCTGAGTAGATGCCGAGGGCTTTGAAAATGGTGACTGCCATTTCAAAGTGTCCGCGGGCGCCGGGGTGGATCGTTTCACCGAGCCAGTGGTTCAGCAGCTGGGGCGTGGTGGCGTGGGCGAGCCAGTGGCTCCGGTGGTCCACGAAGATGGCGTTGTATTTGGCGGCGGTCTCTTCGATCACCTGATTGTAAGCGGGCAGATTTTCCTGACGCTTGATGTAGTTGGGCACATCGGACTGGGCGATGAGAGAGTAGTTCTGCACGATGGGAATGGCATCAAGGGCGATGATCTGTTCCACGATAGACTCCAGATTTTTTCTGAATCCTTCCGCTCCGCCTTCGACCTTGACGATATCGTTGATCCCGATGAGCAGAAACACAGCATCAGGCTCAAAACGGGTAACGCTCCGGTCAAAATATTCTTTTTTGCACAAGTTGAACGCGGTCTGACCGCTGACGCCGGTGTTGATGACCACATCGGCGGTCTGCTTCAATTCGTAGCGGACCCTTTCGTGGAAAATTTCAGGGAAACTGCGCCATCCGTGGGTGTGGGCGGCGCCGTGGGTGATGGAGTCGCCGTAAAAGACCCAGTTCCAGGGCTTGGAGTTGGGGGTGTTGAAGTGGCGGGAAATACGTTCTTTATATTCTGAAAGTGCGGGCATTTTTTTTACCTTTATTTTCTGTTCCACAAACGGGGGCGGATAAGTGTTTCAGGCAGCAGCGGGACCGTTTCAGAGACCTGTTTCAGGAGTTCTTCCGGCAGAGGACCTTTGGCTGCAATGCGGCAGTTTTCCTGCAGCTGTTCCGGGGTGTCCACCCCGGTCAGAACGCTGATATTGCCTGTGAATGAAAGGAGATAACGCATACAAAGTTCCTGCATGGGCATCCCGAATGTTTCGAGCTTTTCACGGTATGCCCGGATCTCCGCAAAGGGGATCCGGTCTTTGGGCATCACCGCCATACCCTGCAGATAGACACTGCGGATGAAGATGTGGCCTGAATCGTGTTTTTTGATCTTCTCATCGAAACGGTGATCAAAAACATTGCAGGGCAGTTGAAGAAATGCCGCTTCATCCGCTGTCCCGGCGCACGCCGCTGAATCGAGGGAAACTCCTGCCGCCCGGATCATCCCTTTGGCAGCGAGGGAAACAAGAACTTCAATGTAACGCCAATCCTTTTCATTGTGAAAAAGCACCAGAGGCAGTTCTTTCAGGCGGAGACGCTCCAGAGAACCGGTCACGGAGTTGGTGATGAATTCCTGAACATCGCAATCTTCCGGCACAGGAGGAACTTTGCTGACGATCTGTATCCTGTCAGCGATCCCCAGTTCAGCCAGAGCTTTGCCCAGAAGTTCTTCGCTGTCACCGTAAGATGCCGCCGTATCAAGGGAGGTGATCCCGTTGTCAAGGGCGGTCTTGAGGATGGCTTTGATCCGCTCAAAGGAGGGTTTTCCCTCCGTATTGGCGATGCCGTAGTTGAGTCCGAACTGGACCGTTCCCAGCATAAGGCGTGAAAATTTCATTTTGCCGTGTATCCTCCGTCAACGGGGAGATCGATTCCGGTGATATACGCCGATGCCTCTGAGGCGAGAAAAATCACCGCCCCCTGCAAGTCGGTGCTGTTGGCGAGCCGTCCCAGAAAGGTGTTGGCGCTGTACTGCTTGACAAAGCGTTCATGGTGGTCGGGGGTCTGGAACCCGCCCGGACTGATGCAGTTGACCCGTATCCCGTCAGGTCCCAGGATCGAGGCGGCAAAGCGGGTGAAGTTTTTCATGCCCCCTTTTTCATAAAAGTAGATGGGGGAGGGCCATTTGCCGGAGTTGTACATACCGGTTCCTGCGTAGTTGGTCATATTCATACCCCGCATCCCCATATAGGAACCGATGTTGATGATGGAGCCTGAAGATCTTTTCTGCATATCAGCGGCGCACAGCCGGGTAATGAGAAAGAGGGAGGAGGCGTTGACATGAAGACTTTTGTCGAAATCCTCCATGGAAAGCTCCCACGAGGAACAGGCACAGCGGGTGACGGCATTGTTGACAAGAATATCGATTTTACCGAAACGATCAATGATCTGTGCCACCGTTTCACGGATGGACTCTTCCTTTTCCAAATCCATGGCAAAGGGATGCACATTATTGAATGCGGCGGCGGCTTCCTGCAATTTTTCCAGATTTCTTGAAGCGATACAGGTCGTGGCACCGGCTTCTGCGAGAGCTTCGGTGATCTGTCTGCCGTAAAGCCCGGCACCGCCGGTCAGAAGAGCGACTTTCCCTTTGAGAGAAAAACGTTCAAGGATGGAAGACATTTTACGCAAGTTCCTTCCACTTGATGACTTTGATTTTAAGATCCTGAAGCATATTCTGGCAGTCGGGTGCGCCGCCGCAGCAGTAGGCAAGAAGCAGATCATCGCCGTTGAAGAACATGGCTGTGTAACCGAATCCATGGTCGGGGGCATTTTCAAGGATGGTGTGATTGATCCATGTTTTGCCGTTGTCGGTACTTCTGGCAAGGACAAGGGGAGTTCTACCCCCGGTCCAGATGCCCTGACCGGATCCCCGGGTAAAGGCGAGGTCAAAGTTGACGCTCCGGGCGGGGTGATAATCGTTCCACACAGCGTAAAGGTTTCCGTCTGCGGGGTTGCGCTTCAGAGTCATGGGGGAGGCGGGAGATCTGAAATCTGTGGCGGGCGCCACTTCGCTCCAGCTCATGCCGCCGTCGTAAGAAAAACTTTTGTACTGGCAGCCGTTGCCGGTACGGAACCATGCCATAAGCTGATCCTCTTTAAGTTCAACGACGCCCGGCTCCTGAAGTCCGGAGTGGCTCCACTGGGGCGGATAACAGCATTCAGGCGTCTGTTCCCAGGTGGCGCCTCCATCATCCGAATAAAAGAAAAGTCCGATGCCCCGTCCGTAACTTTTGGGATTTTTCTTGTGACGGTGAAAAGAGCCGGGACAAATCAGACGGCCGTTTCCAAGCTGCACAAGAGCGTTGTTGAGAACGCACAAATAGACTGCCGGAACACTTGCTATATCAACAGGCTCACTCCAGCTTTTCATCTCATCAGAAGAAGCGGTGAACCAGGGGCGGCAATCGATCCAGCCGGTATCGCCGATCATGGATTTTTCCAGATAAACCATGCCCATACGCCCATCCTGCAAACGCAGCAGGGAAACGGACATGACATTTTGTTTTTTGTTTTTGACGATGATTTCAGATTCGCTCCAGTTCGCTCCGCCGTCTTTTGAGCGGATGAGGCAGATATCTGCCGAACATTCATCGTCCCAGTGACTGCCGTTGTAGCGTGTGTAGGCGAAAACCAGTGTTCCGTCATTGAGTCTTTCAAAGCAACCCTCGGAGTTCCGTGGATTGCCGTTGCTATGCAAAAGAAGGGTTTCCATATCAGGGACCTGTAAAATCATTTTTGCAGAGATTCGATAAGATCAGCGATCTTTGTACGCCAGAGGAGCAGTTTGGCGCCGTCGGTCTCCCACTTGGTCTTTTTCCACCGGGTTTGATTGGCATAGGCTTCGTAGGCGGGGACGATGGCATCACATGCTTCTTTGATAAGTTTTGCACCGGCAGCAGCTTTGGCGGGATCTTTGCACTTTTTGATGAGTTTTTCGGCAATGATGAAATATTCGTAATCCTCATAGGCATCGCGGCACATGACGAACCGCAGCGAACTCAGAGGCTTGCCGTTTTTCTCTTCGGGGGGATAGATCATGTGTCCGAGGCCGTGGAGGACTCTGCCGTTGGGGTAGGTGAATGCAGGATTCATACGCACCAGTTTGGGATTGTTCCAGCCGTGGACGATGCTGAAATAGAGAATACCCTGAATATGGAACTTGTGCATCATGAATCCCAGCATACGGCTGTCCATGAGAGGACGGTCGATGACAAAGTGCCAGTTGGGATACCATTCAAAAGTCTCGCCCCTTGCAATGGCGGCTTTGATATCTTCGGGGATGATCATGCCGAGACACCAGATGTCGGGAGCGCCCATCAGAGGTTTCATGGGCCACTTGGTCACAAGGGTCTTGACACCGGGGGCATGACGGCGCACCAGAGCGGCAAACTCCTGACACAGCAGGTAATCGTTGGCGGTATGAGGTTCATCCACCATGCTGATACGGGTGTATTTGAGCCAGTTTTTCTTTTTGAGGTGAGCTGTCATGAACTCCAGATAACGGCCGAATTTCTCTTTGAATTCCTCAGTGAGTTTTCCGGGCTGGGTACTGACGGGGATATTGCACCATGTCTGCCGCAGATTGTAGTCACGGGGGAGCTGATAGAAGCTCCAGCCGGGGAAATAGAGGGTGTTGGCACTGTATTTATTGATGGCAAGGGCGGCTTCTTTGTCAAACTCCGTGGTATCGACTTTCATATTGCCTTTGGCATCAAAGGTGATGACGGGAGCCTGAGCCAGAACGCACAAGGTCACATGGTGTTCAGCTGCGATACGGTGGAAATTTTCTCTGTTGTCCTTTGAGATCCGGTAGCCCATGATCGCCGTGTTGGAGCTGTTGAAAACTTCAGGCAAGGTAAAATTGCGGACTCTGACCTGCAGGGGAACCGTGAGTGAATAGTTCCCGTCAGCTGTGATATGCGCCCTTGCAGAATAGATCCCGGCAGGAGTTGCAGCACTGCTTTTGACCGTGACCCAGTAGGCGTAACTTTGAGCGGGGAGGG
Source organism: Victivallaceae bacterium (assembly GCA_045654705.1). Taxonomy (GTDB): domain Bacteria; phylum Verrucomicrobiota; class Lentisphaeria; order Victivallales; family Victivallaceae; genus UBA1784. The sequence goes on along the minus strand of JAZONY010000014.1, from coordinate 10,069 downwards.
CGTTTTTGAGAGTTTTCGCAGGGGCGATGGGGTCGGGATATTCACCGGGACCGCGGTTGTCCGTCTGTTCAAACATGGTGGCGGCTTCGCCGAAAACGGTTCCGGGTGTGGAAACGGAAAGGGTGCTGTTTTTGAAGATCTTGACATAATCCACTTTGTGCAGTTGTGTGGCAAGTTTATGCCCTTTGAAAGTGAAATCGGTCAGAGCGACTTTGACATTTTCAAGTTTGCGGGCAGGGGAAAGGATCAGCTGGAACGATTCATATTCGTTCCGGGCAAGTTCCGCTGCGGGGGCGGAGCTTTTGCCCAGACTGATGACCTGATCGTGCTGAAAGGTCTTTTCCACGGCGCTTCTGCTCCAGACGGTGAGGTTTTTATCCGAGGTGATGATCTTTGAGGGGATCTTTGAACCGATGCGGGGCAGTTTCTGTGCCATGAGACCGGTTCCTTTTGTCAGGTGGCGTTTGACGGGGGAGCTGTCTTTGCCCAAATCCGCAGGATCGTCAAAGAGATATGCCGCCTGCACTCCGGGCAGGATCTTCCCTTTGTAAACCTGCGCCATTTCCTGTGCGTTCAGGGGGCGGTTATAGATGAAAACCTCATCGATCACGCCGTCAAAACTTCCCTTTGTTCCCGTTCCGATGCGGAAGGGGAGTTTTTTGTAGACTTTGCCGCTGAACTCATACCCCGCACGCCCCGGATAGTTCTTGCCGATATCCCAGACGGTACAGGGTTTCCCGTCACAATAGGCGGTGGAAATACGGCTTTGAGTATCATAAGTAAAGGCAATGTTCACCCATTTATTGAGGGGCGCCTTGAAACACTTGGGCGCCCAGAGGATCGCCGCAGGTTTTCTGGCGATCCGGGAGTTGAAGTAAAAACTGCCGTCTGCCGTGTCGTAACGTTTGCTGATATTGGTGTCGCCGATGTTGGAAATGATACCGCCTTCAGAGGTCCAGACATTGCCTTTGACCCAGAAAGAGACGGTCACGCCCTTTTTGAAGTCAAAGGGTTTGGCTTGCCGGTCATAGAGATAGGCAAAATCGCCGTTGATTTTTGCGCCCTTTCCTCTGAGACCGGGAACGCTTTCAAGGGCATGAAGTGTGATTGCGCCTGCAAGCAGCAGTACAGTGGTGAAAAGCTTCATGGTATAAACTCCTTTTCAGTTGGAAAATCAAAGTAACACAGTAAATTCTGATTCAAAGACAAGGGGCGTACCGTCCTGGGGAAGTGTCCCCGTGCGGCGCAGCTGCTTTATATCTCCTGAGGCATAGGAATAGACCTTTTTGAGGGCATTTTCCCACCCCCGGGTCAGGAAGAAACTTTCAGTTGTTTTCACCCCTTTGGAGTCCTTGAAACGCAGTTCGGCAGCTCCATCTTTCTGAGTCAGGTGCCAGAGATTTTTTTCAAGACGGTTTTCGCCCAGACAGTTGAACTGGCACTCAGCGGTAACAGCTTCGCCCTCTGAAATTTTCGCAACCTTGTCGGTGATGCGGAGTCCCTTTTCTTTCAGCGTCACTTCACGCTCCCAGAGGACTCCTGCGAAAGTGACACGGCTGTAAAGGGTGTTGCCGCTGCGGCGGAACTCTGAAAATTCAGGGGGACGGATGATGTTCTTTTCGCCATCCCTGAGAATGATCGTGTTATGGCAGTGAGGTCCCACTTCCCGGGCGGAGTAGGCCTGGACCATATTCACAGGGGTATTGCGGACATCGAAACCGTAACCGTTATCCACCATCCAGAGGTGTTTGCCGTACTGATAGGTCAGGATCGCTCCGGTGTCAAAGTGTTTGTGAGAATCGCAGGAACAGGGTTCAAAGAGGAAATAGGTGTCGGCATCACGGTAGGCGGCTTTGTCGATTTTGCATTTCGCCGCCTCGGGGAACCGTTTGAGAACGTGAGACACCAGAGACATCATGGTCCACCCCTTGCCCTGCATGGGCCCCCGCTTTTCCGGAACGGGGTGCAGATAACCGCCCCAGCCGGGAACGGGCAGGCAGGAAACGCCTGAAAAGTAGAGCCTGTCGGCAAGGTCGGCGGCGACTTGGTCGCAGGAGACTTGCGCCAATGCCTGAAGCATATCCCGGTGTTCCGTTGCGGTCAACGCTTCGCAGTCGCCGTAGCAGACCTGTCTGCCGTCATTGTCGGTGATACATTTCACAGCCTCAGCCATCTTGCGGAATCCGGGGGAGGGCTTACCTTTCTCGGCAAGATCCCACTGGAGTTTCTGGCTGGGGACGATCCACTGATAGCTGCCGGAGTTTTCTCTCTGCCGCCAGGTGCGGCTGAGTTCTCCGCCAGCAAAAGCGGTTTGAGCATAAAATTTCCACCGTGCCGCATCGGATTTGAGGTCATAAAGCTCCCCGAAGTAGCGTGCGCCCCAGTAGCAGCTCATGGCGGGGAATGTTTCATGGTTGAAACGCAGCACACACTCACGCATGGGCCAGTGTTCCTTACCGTATTTTTCGATGAGGCGGAACGAACTCAGGAGGAACGATGCTCCCAGCAGGCGGTCTTCTTCGCTGAAAAGGGGATCTCGTTCAGCTGCCGCAAAGCAGTTGATGAGGGAACCCAGATAAAAGTCGTAATCTGAAATGTAGCTTGCGCCTCCGGGGAACGCCAGGTAATAACGGACCAGAGCAAAGAAAACATCTTTGAATGCTTCAAGAAATTTGCGTTCGCCGGTGTACATGTAGGCGTAGAAACATCTGACCAGAGCGGGGATGGTACAGTGTCCGTTGTCTCTCCCCACCTCGGGACCGCCGCAGTCAAAGGCTTCGGAAGTTTTTTCCACGAACTCCTCAAAGGATTCCACAGGAATACGCAGAGAAACCTGCCGTTTCAGCACTTGCAGCGGGTCATGGTAGATCTCAGGGACATAAGGTCCGGGGACCATTTTCGGCGTTCTCTCATGTTCCCAGTGTTTGAGAAAATCTTCAACGCTTGTTTCATCGCAGCAGACCACGGCACGCAAAGTCTTACCGTAGGGGAATTCAAGGCTCCATCCCCCTTTGCCGGGGAAAATGCCGTTTGCCATGGAGCGTTGGAGCATGGCAAAGAGACAGGCATGTTTGTTTTCGGCAGATGAGCCGAAAATCACGGCAGCTTCATTTTCAGGCAGTTCTTCCGAATCGCTGATGATCTTCCCCCCCATTTTTCCGGCAAGATCCGCATAAAATTTGCTGCCGTCGGGAACTGAGGCGATAAAGCCCGCAGGGAATTTGGCTTCGGGCAGGGGATAGGGGCGGGAAAAATCTGTTGCGGGGAAAAGAAGATTTCCGTTGCGCCAGAGCCGTTTGCCGCAGGCGGCGGGATTTTTGCGGCACAGGGCGAGGGCATCGGGATTGAGATCAAGGACGGAAGGCTGGCGCAAGCCCCAATTGGGGGTAAGACCGCAGTGCCAGCGCCAGTTGAGGTTTCTTTCGGAAAGGATGGTATCAAGAGTTTTATTCATTTTTCTTTTTCCCTGAAATTCAGTTCCAGAAATTTTCAGAAGATTTGCGGCACTCAGTCAGAAGCCGCATGATCTCAAGGGTATCTTCCAACGGAACGAAAGGTGCTTTTTCGCCGCTGTAAAAATCGCGGACATGTTTGTACCACTCATGGGAGGAAACAACAGGGTTTTCAGCTGTTTCCTCAAGGAAGTTCTGTTCTCTCGGGGGGTAACGCCTGTCAGGGGCGGCAAAGCCTTCGTGCATCACAAGGGGTGCCATTTGGCTGCAATATTTGATATGCCATTGACCTGCTTGAAAATAAGCTGTTCCACGGTCGCCGAAAATTTCCATATCGGGGACCGGGATGAGACCTGCCATGTTGATTTCAAGTTTGTAGAAAATCCCGGATTCACCCCGCATGGCGACGGGAACCACATCTTCGGCATCGCCTCCCGAAAGGATGCGTGAACATTCGCAGCGCACATTTGCAGCTTTGCGGTCGCCGCCGAGATAGAGAAGCTGGTCGAGAAAATGGGCGCCGTAGTTGTTGAGCATCCCGCCGCCCTGAGCGGAAAACGCCTGCCAGTCGTTGCGGCGGACAAAGGAATAGACGCTGCGTTTGATCTGCCAGATCTTCCCCAGTTTGCCGGAACTCATGATTTCCTGAGCTTTAAGGGCAAGTCCGTTCAGGCGGTGAGGCTGATAGATCATCAGTTTTTTGTTGTATTTCTTTGCGGCATCAGCCATTTTTTGGGCATCGTCAAGAGTCAGAGCCATGGGTTTGTCGCAGAAAACATCAGCGCCCCGGCTCATAAAATATTCGCACTGTTCCAGATGGAACTTTGTGGGAGAGGCGATGACGGCAAGGTCGATCACTCCGGCGTCAGCCATTTCGCGCCAGTCGGTGAAACGATGCGGAACGCCATAGGCAGAAAATGCTTCTTCACAGCGTTCAGTCAGCGGGTCTGCCACGGCGGCAGGAACCAGTCCTTCGGTTTTTGCGATAGCGGGGAGATGGAACCCCCAGCCGATACGTCCCAGTCCGCAAACGCCGCACCGGATAATTTTTTCCATAATAGTTTCCTGTATTCAAATCATAGTGGAGTTAATTTCAAAAAATTTTTGAAATTGCCTCAGTGATCAAATTTTTCAAATCTCTTCAAATATAGTACAGGAAAGTGAAAATTTCAAGAGTGCAAAAAGAAAAGTTCGGCTGATTTTACCTGAAAACAGTAATGAGCCCGTTGGAGCTGTGGAGTATTTCAGAGTCGCAGTCGTAGACCTGAGCGATATTTTCCTTTGTCAGCACCTGTTCCGGAGTGCCGCAGTCAAAAATTTTCCCTTTACTTGTCAGGATCATCTGATCTGCGAAAGCGGCGGCGAGGGCGAGATCGTGCGTAACGATGGCGATGGCGTGTTTTTCCTTTAAGCTCCGGAAAAGTTTCATGATGCGGAGCGCCCCTGCGGGGTCCACCGCCGAGGTGGGTTCATCAAGGAGCATGATCTTTTTTTCACCTGCGAGAAGTGCGGCGATGAGGACCTTCTGATATTCCCCGCCTGAAAGACGGTTGCAGGGGGCATCGGCAAGTTCAGTGATCCCCATGGTTTCCATGACCTGTGCCACCGCCTGCAAGTCCTCTTTACCGGGGGCGAAAAGGCGGGGAAGTGTAGCGAAACGCCCCATGATGATCCTTTCTCTGGCGGTGAAATCGAGTCCCGGGGTTTTTTCCTGAGTGAGGACCCCCATGCGGCACGCCCTTTCCGTATGGGAAAAGTGGTCAAGAGGAACGCCGTTGAGCAGCACTTCCCCCCCTTGAGGCGTGTAAAGTCCCCCCAGCAGGTGAAGAAGCGTGGTTTTGCCGCTGCCGTTGGGGCCGGTGATAAAGGTGAGCTTGCCCGGAGCGATCTGCAAAGAACAATCGTCGATGATCTTTTTTTCTCCGCAGGAAAAAACAAGTGATCTGGCTTCAAGTGTCATCAGCGCGCCGCCTTTCTGTTGAGGAGCCAGAGAAAGACCGGTCCTCCTGTGATCGAGGTCACAACACCCACGGGGAGTTCCTGTCCTTTCAGGATGATGCGGCTCAGGATGTCGCACACCATGAGAAAGACCGCCCCCCAGATAAACATGGGAAACACATTTTTTCTGTGGGATGAACCGTAAAGACGGCGCACGGCATGGGGGACGATGAGTCCGCAAAAGCCCACAGCTCCGGCGAGAGCCACTGAGGATGCCGCAAGAGTTGAGGCGCACAAAACCAGCATCAGGCGTTTGTGTTTCACATTGACACCGAGAAAGAATGCCTCTTTTTCCCCCAGAGCCAGCAAATCGAGTTCATTGGCACTCCAGCGGAGATAGAGGAGCAGTCCGAGAGTAACAGCGATCATGGGGAAAAGCAATCTTTCGTTGACCGACTGCAAATCTCCCAGCAGCCACCACGATGCGGCGGCGACTTCATCGCTGTTGGCGACGGAAAGGAGGAACATGAGAACACTTGAACAGATGGTTCCTGCGATGACCCCTGAAAGGAGCAGTTTTTCGCTGCCGCCTGCTTTGCTGATGAAAAGGACCAGCAGAAGCGTTATGACGGCTCCTGCCAGGGCGAAAAAAGGAACGGCGTAAACAGTCAGAGCGTGAACTCCGGTAATGAAGCAGGCGGCGGCGCCGACACCTGCTCCGGCGGAGACACCGAGGGTGTAAGGTTCAGCCAGAGGATTCCGCAGCACCGCCTGAAAGACCATGCCGCTGAGACTCAGGGCGCCCCCTATGAACATGGCTGCCAGCATACGGTAAAGCCGCAGTTCAGCCACCCCCGAAGAGATCATCTCTCTGAGATCAAAACTCTCTGACCCGAGAAAGAGCCCTGCCGCCAGTACTGCGCCGGGGATAAAAAGGACCAGAAGGATATTTTTTATTGTTTTTTCCATTGTTCAAAGATCTTTTCCAGATTTTCAACGGCTTGTATCATCCGGGGACCGGGGCGCAGGAGCGCATCCTGATCGAACTCCGCAAGGACACGGTTTTTCTGTACTGCGGGGAACTTGCGCCAGATGCGGCGTTGTTTCCACCCGGAACTGGAAGCACTCCAGATGATGACATCTATTTTCTTTTTCAAAAGTTTATCAAAGGAGGGGCGCACATACTCCTGATCGAAGGAGCCTGTGGCATTTTCGCACCCGGCGAGGCGGATGAGCTGATGGAGATGGGAACGTTTGCCGGGGGTCAGAAGGGGGGTGTCCCACACCACCCAGAGGACTTGAAGACCTTTGGGGACGACTTTTCTGTTTTTGAGTGCATCTGCCTTGTCAAGCTCTTTCTGTGCGGCTTTTTCTGCGCCGAGTTCTTTCCCCAGCACCTCAACGCAGCGGCGGTACTCTTCAAGAGTACGGCAGGGGAGCTGGAGTATCTTTATTTTCGCCCTTTCAAAGTTGCGTTTGACACCCGGATTGACCAGATCGTTTGTGATGAGCAGATCGGGTTTCAGGGCGAGGACCTTTTCCGTAAAGGGGATGGCGAATCTGCCGGCAACGGGCAATTTTTTAACGGAAAGGGGGTAGTTGCACACATCGCTGCGCCCCACAAGATTTCTCTCTTTTCCCAACGCGCAGACAAGTTCTGTCAGAGCCGGAGAAAGTGACACCACTTTCAGCTCCGCAGCCTGCAAAGAAACAACTGCTGCAAAAAGAAATAAAAAGATCCTCATAAGCGATTTACCCGACAATTAAAAAGTGTTAATGTTATAATATACTTTCATTCTCTGTCAAAAGCAAACGCCGGAAGCTGTTAAAAAGAACAGTTTCCGGCGTTTATGATCCGACGGGATGTCAGGATTCGAGTTTTGAACAGACAAGCCTCATGGCGGAGTCGATAACTTTCAACTCATCAGCGGTACATTCAGCGAAGTACTTGTAGATGAAGTCATCCAGACGGTCATCGATCTCTCTGAGGAACTTCTGTCCTTCCTCAGTCACAGAAATAATGATATTTCTCCGGTCATTGGGATCTTCCTCGCGTTTCAGGACCCCGGCATTGACGAGCTTGTCCACAAAGAGGGAAGCTCCGGCAGAGGTCAGACCTGTGATACTCATGATCGTACCCAGATTGCAAGGCATTGAAAAACGCACCAGCATCAGATGGTTGAACTGCGCACGGGGAATGAGCCGTGAACAATTTTTCCAGTCGCTTTCAAAAAACTGCCTTCTCTTGAGTTCAAGCATCCGGACCATTTTTTTGAAAACGGAAACATCAGGCTGAAAATTGTTTCTTTCGCAATCACCGTCAGAATTCATTATTTATGCTCCTGATATTTGTCGTTGATTTTGTCAGAGAGCTTGTCGAGACGTTTTTCACGGTCGGGACGGTCCTCATCAAGCAGATACTGCTGGAAGAGCATATTGCCGATGGGGCTGTTCACGCCCTTGTTGACCTGTTTGATGATCTTGCCGACCTCTTCCTGAACTTCGGCACCCATCTTGTCGTCGGGGGTGGAAAGTTCAACTCTGGCGATCAGGACCAGCTGAGACTGCTTGATGGATTCGGTTTCGGTGGAGAAAAGTCTGCCGATGATGGGGAGATCCTTGAAGAAGGGGAGACCCGCATTACCGCGGACAGATTCACTCTTGCGGAGACCGCCGATGACGAACTCCTGAGGCTCATAACCGATCTGAACGGTGGTGGCAGTGCCGGACTTGCTGGTACGGGCGGAACCGTCGGAGTTCCATCCCATAAGAGAGATGCTGTCGAGTTCAAAACGGATCTTGGCAGCTTTGCCGGTGACCACGGGAACGACTTTGAGGTTGAATTTGAATCCGTCCTGGACCATGGGGTACTGGAGCCATCCGTGGATGATTCCGGGGTGGGCACCCGCCTGATCACGGTTGGTGTAACCGTTGTAGTAACCGGGAGCAACCCAGCTGCCGCTGTCGTTCACATAACCGCCGATGTACTTGGAAAGCTCACTGGTACCGAGGATCTTCATGCCGTCAGTCACCTGCTTTTCAGCCTCTTCATACACCTTTTCATAGGCGGTTTCGTAAGCCTTATCATATCCGTTTTCATAATACTTCTGGTAAACCTGATCAAAACCGGGTTTGCCGGGTTCCAGACCCGTATCTGCTTTGATTTGATTGATCAGACCTGCTTTTGCATATGAAGGAGCTTTTTCGGCTGCGATTTTGTCTGCGACCTGAGGAATCAGAAGTTTTTTCTGCTCTTTAGTGAGCTGAGAAAGGACATCTCCATAGAGAGAGGTTCCGGTGTGGATTCCCATGACACGCTGGGTGTAGGTGATGTGCTGGAGGAACTTTTCAGGCATGGCACCGATGAGAGACTCGGCAAGTGCAGAGGGATTGTCTTTGGCAACAGACTGATAGAGACCGACAAGATCCTGATAAGGCATGATCTTGTTGACACCTTCACGCATGATGGTATCGGGGTTGAGGTCGGCGTAAGCGAACTCACCGGTACCTTCAGCAATGGTGGTGGCTCCGGCGGTGTAGTAGGTGCGGTCATAGAAGAAACCGGTGTTGACAGCGATCCGTGAAGCACGACGGTTCTGAGCCACAAGAGTACCCTGGGCAAGGCATTTGGCTTTGCCGATGGAGGTCATGAAGTCCAGATAACGGGTGTTCCATTTGGGGTTGAAGTTCCAGTAAGAGGTACGGTTCCAGCCGTTGTCATGGACACCGCTGGTAAAGAAGGTTCCCCAGTTACGGCGGGAGGTCACACCTGCGGAAAAGAAGTCCACGCCTTCGTTGTTCTTCCAGCTCTGGAAGTCCACACCGATACGGTCATCGTTTTCAGCATAGATCTCAAGAACTCTGTAAGAGATCTTCACTTCGGGAATGGCACGGTCATATTTGGCAAGGAGTTTTTTCATCTCTTTCCAGCTCCACTCGGGAGCCTTGATCAGCAGAGCGTTCAGCTCACCGTCAACCATGATGCTGGAGGGAGCCACAGCAAACTGGGGATCCAGTTCGTGAGAACCCACCTTGAGCAGCATGTCACGCAGGTTTGCGGCACGGCTGATACGGGGGAAATAGACATAGACACCGGCCTCGGGCGCATAAGAAAGATTCTTGCGGTCGAGGGATTTGATGATGCTGTCGATACCTTTGCCGGCTTTGGAATCTTTGAAACGGTATTCTTCAGCAGAAACCAGAACCACACCCGTGCCGTCATTCATCTTGACAGCCATGACCTGGGCGGGGTTGGCACTGATGCTGCGGGCGCCCACAGAGGCTTCGAGGTAGCTGCGGACCGCATAGGGATCGGCATATTTCAGAGTGTAGGGCTTGGTGATCACAAAGGGATCGGCGTTGTCACGGATGACCTTCACCTCTCTGGTGGAGTCCTTGACATCGACTTTGAGCTGAGCCTGAACATTGCTGGGGGCATAACCGCCGGTGGGGGCGTTGTTCTGGCAGATAGCATCGCACTTGATGGGCGGAAATCCCCAAGGAATCGGCAATCAATTCGTTCAGATCGTCCCGCCAGGGGAATTGAAGATCTTCCTTGCCCACCGTGTCATGGTAAGGACCGTGGGAATTTTCAAACCCCGGCTCGTCGGAGAAAAATCCGCGGAAGGTATTGCCGAAATAATCCTTAAAACGCTCGTAATGAGGCTGATAGATGGCCT
>JAZONY010000013.1:0-10493 GCA_045654705.1 Victivallaceae bacterium | reverse complement strand
CTTTTGCAAATTTTTGCAAGAGTGTTGTGCTGAAAAAGGTTTGGGAAAAGGGGGTGGGGTTTGGGGCGGGGGAAAAAGACCTTTCCTCAAAAGGGCTTTGCCACCGCCCCAACTCCCTGCCCTCTTTTATCAAAAGCGGATACGGCCGAAAAACTCGGGTTTGTCAAAAAGTCCGTAAGTGGGGGACCAGCAGCTGTAAACGGCGGGGGAAACGGTTTTCCGCACCCGGCAGACATTGAAGCCCCAGCGTGTGCCTTTCGGGGGTCTGCCCCCCAGATCCTCCCAGGGGATCACGATTTGCAGACGCCAGCAGTTTTTCTCAAGTTTCGCTTTGACGGTGATTTTGTGGTTCCACTTTTTCACCCCTGCTTTGGCGGCATAAAGGGTCCCTTTGGTGTTGGCGATGAGGTGGATGAGGTTTTTCCCCGTGCAGTCGGGGTCGAAAAAGATATCCACGCAGTTATCCTCCCAGACATCGGAGTCGGGGAGAACACGGCTGTCGTTGATCTCTTTCATCAACGGCTCCCTCATCATCAGGTCGATGGTCAGATTTTTTTCACCGCCCCGCAGGGAAAAACTGCCCCTGACGGGTAAGGGCAGAACGGTTCCGGTTTCGGCTTCGCTTGCGACCACACCCATCTGCGCTTTCTCATTGCCCCAAGCGACGGAAACATAGGGACGGGTTTTGCCCAGCAGCTGTTTTTTCAGCATAACAGGGTCAAAGGGGAGACGGTACCACTTTTCCTCACGCTCAAGGACTGCGGGGACAACTTCGGGGTGCTGACGGCTGATTTGCAGGATATATTTTTTCCGTTCCTCAGCAAGTTTCACCACCTTCATAACGGCAACGGAAGAGGCGGCGGGACGCCCCAGAAGCTTTTTGGCTTCACGGTAGAGCTCAAGGGTCATTTTCACATACTTCAAGTTGGAAAGCACCATTTCAAGCCGTTTCTTCTGACCTGCATCGGCGGTTTTCTTCATCGCCTCTTCGAGGGGAGCGTAATGCTTCTCATAGAGTCCGTTCCAGCAGCGTTCCAGCATGATATCGTACCGTTTCCGGTAGTCGATGTTTTTTCCGGCGGTGTAAAGCGCATACTTTTTGTGTCCCTCACCGATATGGCGGTGATAAGCACGCACCAGCGGGGCGGCGGTTTTGCCGTAGCACTTCTCAAGGGTATCGTTGTAGAGGGCGTCGAAGTCGGCGCCGGGATCGGAACTCATACGGGCGTAAAGATAGTTGTTGATGCCTGAACTCCAGAAACTTTCAAAGTTTTCGATGGCGTAGCCCCGGATGCCCAGTTCCGCAAGGTCGGCGTAAAGTTTTTTCAGATTTTCGATGTTGACAAGGGGCAGATGCAGGGGACTGCCGGGGGTGTTGTAAAAGTAAAGGGAGGGAACGATCTTGAGCCAGTTTTTCATATCATCGACGATCTCAGCGCGTTTTTCAGGGCGGTAGTAAAGCGTGTCGGCAGTATTCTGGACATACATCAGTTCAATGGCGGGGTGGAGTTTTGTGATCTTCCGGGGGGGCTTCCGGTAAAAGCTGTAAGCCAGCATGGCGATTTTCACCTGCGGCAGCTCTTTTGTGATCATTTCCGCAAGACGGTTGGCGTAGAGGAAGATGCGGTCGGAGATATTCAGAGAACCGTCGGGATTTTTGAAGTCATCCTTTGTACACTCGGGACACTCGCAGAAGCGGATACCGTCGTTGGGGGTGATGGAGACATAACGGCTCTTTGATTTGCGGGCGCGTTCAACGGAAACACGGGCGAATTCTTTCAGTGCCTCCATGTTGGAGGTGCAGATCTTCAACCCCTCATCTTTTCCGAAGTTCTCCCGGCTCCGCCTGCCGTTGAGCATGGCGAACCATTCGGGATGCTTGTCAAGATACTTTTCAGGGGGGAGGATATAGCGCCACATGTGATTGTTGTACCACCCCAGACTTTCCCCCAGACCGGCGCGCCGTTTCCACAGATCCATATCGGCACGGAACTTTCTGTCAGGCACATGATACCAGATGGTGAAGTTGCGGTAGACCATTTCCGGAACGGAAGAAAGCTCCATTTCAGGGAGTGTCAGATCTTCCCGCCGGGGCAGATAGATCCCCGGTTCGCCGGGGAAAAATTGGCGGAACTCAAGAAAACGCTCAGCGATGTGATTGACGGCGAACCAGCTGCCGGTGCGGTTGTACTCCGTATGGGGGAAACGGCGGGGGTTGCCGCTGCCGTCGTCTCCTGAAATAAAAAGCTCTCCGTTCCGGCTTCTGATCCTGAAGCCTTCGGGAGGGAGATTTTTTTCAGAGACAAAGCAGATCCCTTTTTTCTTCCCCTTTTCCGTCACGATGGGGAGAATTGCCCCTGTGGCACGGTGGATGAGATACTGGAGCTCTTTCGCCGCTTCACGGGGACCCGGCAGGGCATCGGGGGGAAGAAAGATCACATATTCCGATTTGCCCTTTTTCACGATCTCAAGGGGGGCGGCATTCAGCAGCACAGCGCAGAACGCAGCAGAAAGAAAGAAAAGTTTTTTTATCATCTTGTGTTCCTTAAATTACCGTAAAATCACGGCTGGATATAGGTATACTTCTGCCCCGACTGATACAAGGTGCGGTACGCCATGTTGCCGACGTGGAGATCGCAGAAAAGAGAGTTGAGAGTGTTGTTATGACGGAACTCCAACCTGTCGCCGTTGGGCGCATGGGTCAGACTGCAGGGGTAGGTGTTGGCGGAAAAGGTGGAACAGAAATTGTTGTCATCCCAGAGATCGGCAAGATACATGATTTGAGAGGGGCGTTTCATCTTCTCGGCCTTCTGCATGTGGGGATTGTTCAGATTCCAGGGAACGTAGTAGTTGGCACCGTAGGAGTAATAGTGTCCGGCGCCTTTGTAGTGTCTTTCACGGATGACATCCGAAGGACATTTGAGGGGGTTGTTTTTCTGGAATCCCCAGAAACCGCTGTTCACCTCCCACCAGACCAATTTCGCTCCGGGCAGATAGTACGTCATGGCGTGTGCGAAACGGGTGAGACTCCGCGTAACGCCGTCGGCATCGCGCATCCTGACATTGCCTGTGATGGACCCCGGGAAATGGCCCTTGAAGTCCGAAGCGTAATCATGGACAGCCACACCCACATTTTTCAGATTGTTGATACAGCTGGTGGTTTTGGCACGTTCCCGTGCCTGCTGCAAAGCAGGAAGAAGCATTGCCGCAAGGATCGCAATAATAGCAATAACAACAAGCAGCTCGATCAAAGTAAAAGCACGGGACCCGGGGAAAACATTCTTTTTCATAGTTCTGAACTCCTGTGACTGTGTGTGTAAAGTAATATATCCCTTTGTAAAAGGATTTTCAACCTTTCAGAAAGGGTTTTTCAGGAAAATTCCTCCGCTCCCCTTGAAAAAAAAGAAGGGGTGTGGTAAAGTAAATAACCGCAACCGGAACAAGTTTGAGAAAAAAAGATGAGCGAATACAGCGAAAAATTCCTTGAAAGGATCCCTTCGGTCCTGAATTTCAGGATCATTGAGTATGACAATGTTTATTCAAGTCATACCCACCAATCCAACGCCCATGAGCTGCTCTATGTTCTTGACGGGCGCATGACGCTTCATCTGGGGCAGCATCTCGAATATCAGGCAGGTCCGGGGGATTTCCTCATCATCCCCGCCCGCACGCCCCACCGGGACGAATTTGCGGTCCTCAAGGGATTGCGGATCCAGCTCATCATCTTCAACTGGGATGCGGGGGAGTATTTCCGTCAGGTGGACTGCGGGACCCTTGCCGCACTCCCCGGCGAGATCAGCAGCGAGGCGCGGCGGCGTCTGGAGTTCATGCGCGCCTGCTGGGAGCCCGGCGACCGGGGGAAACTTGCCGCCTCGCTCCAGCTCCACGGTGTGCTGAGTCTTTTCTACTTTGCCGCAGAAATTGCCCGTTCCAGAAAACTGCCCCCGCCGCCGGATGCGGAAATGATGCACCGGGTGAAGCACTTTCTGGACCAGAATTTCAGCTCTCAAATGACACTGAAAGATGCCGCAGAATTTGTAAGTTTGAGCCCCTCCTACCTTTCCCGCCGTTTCCACCATGAGTTCGGAGTGAGTTTCAACGCCTATCTGACCGCACGCCGTCTGGAGTCGGCACGCCACCTTTTGCAGACCACCCGGCTCCAGATCGCCGAGATCGCCGCCCGCTGCGGATTCAGTTCCAGCAGCTACTTCATCAAGGTTTTCCGCGCCCACTACGGCGTGACCCCCAAAAACCACACGGAGCTTCCCTCCCTTCCCCGGGGCAAAAAAGGGATGTGATTTTCAGACCGCATACCGGATTTGCTTTTTCAGAAATCTGTGCTATATTATATTTTCGATATTGTCAAAATCGTTAAGGAGTTAAATTTCAACATGAGTGAACTTTACGAAAAAACCGTTGGAAGGATCGAATCCAGCGTTATGCCCACCTATGCCCCCAAACAGCTTTTTGTCCGGGGCGAAGGCTGCCGCCTCTGGGATTCTGACGGTAACGAGTACCTTGACTTCACCTCAGGTATTGCCGTCTGCAATCTGGGTCACTGTCACCCCCGTGTGACTGCTGCTCTGACCGGTCAGGCACGAACTCTGGTTCACGTTTCCAATATCTATATGAATTCCGTGGCGCCCGCACTGGCTGAAACTCTGGTGAAAAAATCCGGACTGGATGCCAAAGTCTTTTTCTGCAACTCCGGCGCCGAAGCCAACGAAGGCTTGATCAAGATCGCCCGCAAATACGGCAACCAGACCGGGCGCAACGAGATCATTTCCATGGAAAACAGTTTCCACGGCCGTACCCTCGCCACCCTTGCCGCCACCGGCAGAAAGAAATACCGTGAGGGTTTCGGACCCGATGTCCCCGGCTTCAAACAGGTCCCTTTCAACGACTTTGAAGCTCTGAAAAATGCCGTCACCGATAAAACCTGCGCCATCATGCTTGAAATGGTTCAGGGCGAAGGGGGCGTCATCCCCGCTGATCCTGAATATCTGAAACAGGTCCGCGCCCTCTGCGACGAAAAAGATCTGATGCTGCTTTGCGACGAAGTCCAGTGCGGCATGGGGAGACTGGGGACCTGCTTTGCCTTCCAGAGTTTCGGCGTTGAACCCGATGCCTTTTCCATGGCAAAAGGTATTGCCAACGGCGTTCCCATGGGGGCTTTCATGGCGAAAAAGAAATACGCCGACCTTCTCACCGTGGGGACCCACGGAACCACCTTCGGCGGAACCGCCCTCGCCGCCGCCGCCGCTCTGGCTGTTCAGGAGGCCTTTGACAAGGAACAGGTCCTTGAAAACTGCGCCGAAATGGGCAAATACATGATGGAACAGCTGAGTTTGATCGGCAAAAAATATGCCTTTGTGAAAGAGGTCCGCGGCAGAGGTCTTATGATCGGACTTGCCCTCGACTCCACCGCTGCCCCTGTCCAGGCGTTGATCCAGAAGAGAAATCTGCTGGTCCTCACCGCCGGTGAGACTGTGGTGCGCTTCGTTCCCCCGTTGAATGTAAAAAAATGCGACGTCGATAAGGCCCTCGCCATCGTTGACGAAGCTCTGGCTGAATACGCCAAGGAGAAATAAAAAATGAAAAGAGATTTTCTCACTCTGCAGGACATCAATCAGGATGAGATGTGGCAGCTCTTTGAAGTTGCCGCCAAGATGAAAAAAGAACGCATGACCTATGCCGACAAACCCCTGGCGGGCAAAAGCATCGGTTTGATTTTCGCCAAATCCTCCACCCGTACCCGTGTCTCCTTTGAAGTGGGTGTTCACGAGCTGGGCGGCAACCCCCTCTATCTGGATCAGGGCAAGATGCAGATCGGCAGAGGCAGCGAGACTGTGGGCGACACCGCCAAGGTCCTGAGCCGCTATCTCCACGGCATCGTCATCCGCACCTACGCCCACGCCGAGGTGGAGGAGCTTGCCCGTGAGGCTTCGATCCCCGTCATCAACGCCCTCACCAACGAATATCACCCCTGCCAGCTTCTGGCGGATCTTTTCACCATCTATGAATACAGCGGCAAACTCGACCGCTCCGTCAAGGTGGGATTCTACGGCGACGGCAGAAGCAACATCGCCAACTCCATGATCCTTGCCGCCCGTCTTTCAGGCATCGATCTGGTGGTCTGCGCCCCCGAAGAGGAGCGTCCCGATGAAGCACTTATGGCAGGTGCCCCCAACGTCCGCTGGGAGTCCGACCCCAAAAAGGCGGCGAAAGATCTGAACTACATCTACACCGACGTCTGGGTCAGCATGGGCTTTGAAGAGGAAAAGGCACGCCGTATGGCTCTTTTCCAGCCCTATCAGGTGAACCGTGCCATCTTTGATCTTGCCTCCCCTGACTGCAAGTTCCTCCACTGTCTGCCCGCCCACCGCGGCGAAGAGGTTTCTGCGGATATCCTCGACGGCAAATGCTCCATCGTCTATGATGAAGCCGAAAACCGTCTCCATATCCAGAAAGCTCTCATGGCAAAGCTCATCGGCAACAACTGAGAGATTTGAATTCCAATGACACTCCTTGAGATCCTGCTCATTGCTTTCGGGGTTTCAGTGGATGCCCTTGCGGTGTCAGTAGGCGGCGCCATGGGTTGTTCCAAAAACTCATGGCGCAACAACTTCAACGCAGGGCTTTTTTTCGGCGGATTCCAGTTTCTCATGCCGGTGGCGGGCTTCTTTGCCGCCTCGGTGCTGACGGGATTCGTGCAGAAATACGACCACTGGTGCGCCTTCGGACTCCTCGCCTTTGTGGGGGGAAAAATGGTCTGGGACGGACTCCACGGTGATAAAGAGGAAGAGACACCCGAAGCGTGTCAGCTTGACTTCTTTTCGCCCGCAAAACTCCTGCTCCCCGCCGTCGCCACCAGTCTGGATGCCCTCGCCGTAGGCGGTTCCATCGCCTTTGCCGGCAACAGCATCTGGCTCCCCGCCGCCGCCATGGGTGTCGTCACCGGCATCATCTCTTTCTGCGGCGTGGAGCTGGGCTACAAACTCAAATCTTTCGGATGCGAAAAGGCAATGACCGTCGCAGGAGGCGTGGTCATCATCCTCATCGGCATCAGGATCCTTGCGGAGCATCTCTTCTAAAATGTCTCAGGAAAACAGCAAATCAGATTTCCCCATCCACGACAATTGGCGTCTTGATCTCACCTTGTTTCTGGCGTTCCTCAAGATCGCCTCTATCACCGTTGGCGGCGGCTACGCCATTCTGGGCGCCGCCCGTGCGGAGTTCGTTGACCGCCGCAAATGGCTTACGGAAGAGGATTTTTCCCAGCTGATGACGGTCATCATCACGGTCCCCGGACTTCTTGCCATCAACTCCGCCATCTATCTGGGGTGGAAACTCCACCGTTTCCGGGGGGCTTTTTCCGCCGCTTTCGGCGCCTTGCTCCCCTCGGTGACGGTGATCATGCTCATTGCCGCAGGACTTTCCTCCATTTCCGACTTTCTTCAATCCCCCCCTGTGCAGGGCGCTTTCAAAGGGATTTTGTGCGGCATTATCGCCATGATCGGACTTGCGGCGGTGAAAATGGGGAAAAACAATCTGAAAACTCTCTTTGACTGGTGCGTGGTCATCGCCGCGCTGCTGGGCATTGCCGCATTCCACTGGAACCCTGCCATCCTCATCGCCTGTGCCATCGGCGCAGGGATCATCAAGGTCACGCTCTGCGGCAGAAAAGAAAAGAAGGAGTCCTGACAATGACCCCCATTCTGCTTTTTCTTCACTTCATGGTCTACGGATTCCTCTGCTTCGGCGGGGGCTACATGCTCATCCCCTTTATCACCGCCGACCTTGTGAACGGAAACTATCTTTCTCAGGAAGCCTTTGCCAATCTTTCATCCATCGCCCAGATCACCCCCGGTCCCATCGGACTCAACACGGCGACCTATGTGGGATTTCTCCAATCGGGCGTTGCAGGTTCTCTTGCCGCCTCTTTCGGACTTGTCGCCCCTGCCTTTATCATGGTCATCGCCGCCTTGAAACTCCTGAAACGCTACGAAAACACAGTCTGGATCAAGGGATTTCTCGCCGGTATGAAGCCTGCTTCACTGGGCTTCACCTGCGCCGCCTTGCTGATTTTCGCCGGCATGTCCCTTTTCACCGCCCCCCTCCCGCTCGCCGACTGGCTCAGAGGGGTATGGAGCAGTGTGGGGATCCGCCATCAGGCGATCCCCCTCATCATCGCTGCGGTACTGCTTCTGAAAATGACCAAAATCCCCTTTCCTGCGGTGCTGGTCATCTGTGCCTTGTGCGGTGCCTGGCTTTTTCAGTAACTTTCTGAAACGAAAAAGGTCTTCCTCATGCCGAAAAAAGATTTTTTCAACAGAGTCAACGAAAGGTTCGACGACTTCGATCCCCGGAGCCGTCAGGCATTTCTTTTGCGCCTTGTCCGTGACAGAGGATTTTTTGAAGCGGTCTTCAACGCCGTGGAAGAGGGGATCCTTGTCATCGATCCCCAGTTGAGGATCCGCTACTTCAACCGTGCCGCAAGCGAACTCCTCGCCCTGCCGCAGGATATGGAAAATCTGCGCATCAACCGCCTTTTGCAGGATGTGGACTGGCGCCGGATCCTGAGTGCCGACTCCGATGCGTGGGACAAAGTCACCCGGCAGGAGCTTGAAATACGTTATCCCGAACCCCGCTATGTCCAGTTCTACCTTGTCCCCCTCGCCGGTGACGCCGAACTTGCCGCCGTCATCCTGCGGGATGTGACCGAAAGCCGCCGCCGCCAGCTCAATGAACTTGAAAGCGAAACCGTCAAAGCGGTCTCACTTCTCGCCGCCGGTGTCGCCCATGAGATCGGCAATCCCCTCAACAGTCTCTACCTCAATTTGCAGATCATCGAAAGGGAACTTGCGGAAAATCCTGATGCCGCCGAACAGATCGAAATGCTCAAAGAGTGCAAACACGAAGTGGAGCGGCTCGACAGTATCATCCACGGATTTCTCACCGCCATCCGCCCCGGCAGACCTGTTTTCGCCCCCATCGACCTTTCGGAACTGGTGGTGACGGTGCTGAACTTCATGCGCAGCGAGATCGAAGCCCGGCGGGTGGAGGTCAAATGCAACTGGGCGACACGGCTCCCCAAGATATCAGGGGATGCCGACCAGCTGAAACAGTGCGTCTACAACATCGTCCGCAACGCGGTCCAGGCCATGACCAACGGCGGGGAACTGACCATTTTCGGCTCCGCCGACCGGGAGTTTCTCACGCTGGAGTTCGCCGACACCGGCAGCGGCATCACTCCGGAGCAGCTCAGCACCATGTTCACAGCCTTCCACACCTCAAAGGCAGGGGGCAACGGCATCGGAACCATGATCGTGGAACGCATCTGCCGGGAACACGGGGTGGAGTTCGGCATCGTTTCCTCCCCCGGCAGAGGAAGCGTCTTTCAGCTGAAGTTCCCTTTAAGCGGCAAACGGGTCCGGCTTCTCGGAACAGGAAATTAAAGAAAAATATTTCACATCATCCTTGACATCACAACTTTGCGATGTTATATTTAAAAGACTGAACAGTCAGGAAGAGAATGAGGAATATACACCATGAATAAACGCACCCTTTTTACGCTGATCGAACTTCTGGTCGTTATTGCGATCATCGCCATCCTTGCGGCTATGCTGCTGCCTGCTCTGACACAGGCGCGGGACCGTGCCGCAGCTACCAAGTGCATCAGCAATATGAAAGCCCTCAGCGATGCCACCATCTCTTATTGTGATGATAACACAGGCTATTATGCGCCCTTCTACAACAGTGCCAGCGGTCAATTGAAATACCCGGGCAAATCCAGCACAGCCTCCCAGGTCTGGTACAGTTCCGTTGCCATGAAAGGACACGGCAACGGCAAAGGAGGAGCTTACGCCGCCTATCTGGGACTTGACAATTCCGGATACATTTTAAGTGTCAAAAAGTCAGGCAGCGATATGATGGTCTGCCGTTATGCCTGTCCCAAACTCAAGCGTACCCCTGCTCCGGAAAAAACCTATCGCATGGGCATCTCTTATGTGGGCGAAACCCACGCCTACAACGCCGAGTACAAACGCACCCAGATCCGCCGTCCCTCCCGTTACAGCCCCCTGATCGAAGCTGACACAGGGGATTTCACCAGCCGTGCGCTGGCTGGCACCGAGGGCTTCTACGAAATGTTCAAACACAACGCCATCGGCTACCGGCACGGCGGCGGAGCCAATCCTCAGGCAACAGCCATCTACGCCGACGGACATGTGACACAGCGCAACAAATTCAGCTATCCCGGCAGCTGGAGCGTCGGAAGCAAGGCAACTCACTCCGCCTTCTACCGCATGGTCCCGAGTTCCGGAAGCAATGCCCAATACTTCGATCTTTACTACTGAAAAAAATCAAGGGGTTGTTGCAAAACCTAATGTTTCGCAGCAACCTCTTTTTTTGTACCTGCGGCACACCAATAAAGTCCGACTTGTCCGACATGTCCGACATGTCCGACCAAGTGCCGCACCAGACACTCATGC
>JAZONY010000012.1:0-36940 GCA_045654705.1 Victivallaceae bacterium | reverse complement strand
GGCAAAGCCAACGGGACCGCCGCTTCGGTGCAGGCGGTGGCAAAGGTGCTGGGGATCAAAGAACTGGAGCAATGGCGCCCTGAAGTGCTGCCGCAGCCTGTGGAAGAGGAAAAGATCCTTTACAGCTCTTTTGCTGAAACGCTTCTCCACACCTACGATCCCCGGCGTGACAGTGAACAGCTCAAAAATAATGCAGGCAGCTTTGAGGAACTCCGGGGCAGTTACCCCATCCGCCGGGAGTTCCCCGCCTTTACCGTCTGCGGTGCGCCCGCAGAAGAAAAAGGGGTACTGGAAAAAATGGGATTCAAAGTCGATTGAAGTGATATAACAGAGGTTTTTCAAAATGGGTATTCTCAACTGGTATGTTTTGCGGGGATTTCTCCTTGCTTTTTTCATGGCCATCGGTATTCTGACCTTTGCCATGACCGGCGCCAATCTGATCAAGGTCCTCGATCTTGTGGCTGAAGGTGCTTCGGCATGGGCTTTTATGCAATTTGTCTTTTACATACTGCCCATCGTGCTGACCTTCACCATTCCCTGGGCGGTGATGGTGGCGGTGATGCTGGTTTTCGGCAGGCTGTCGGCAGACAGCGAACTGACCGCCATGCGCGCCTGCGGTGTTTCCATCATGCAGATCGTTTCCCCCATCATGCTGATCACGGCACTGTTGACGGGGGTCTGCCTCTATTTGCAGGTGGAACTGGGTCCTCCGCTTCAGGGCAAGGCACGGGCATTGCTGAAAAATGCGGTGCTGGAACAGCCTGCCGCCCTCTTTGAACCGGGACGGCAGATCAATTTCCAGAACACCCTCATCTATATCGATGACAAGGAACCCTCAGGCAGATTGCGGGGCGTGGATCTTTATGTGCTTTCGGGGACAAACACCTATTCCCAGAACATTTCCGCCGCCTACGGGGATATCGAAGTCGATAACGACAAAAAACGCCTGACTATCATTATGCACGATTGCATGATCGATAACAAACAGCCCGGAAGTTCCGGAAGTGTGGGGCGTTTTTTCAGCAAGCGTTTTGAGTTCACCTACGATTACGGCAAACTCACCAACGCCGCCAATGTCTGGGTGCGCCCCAAATATATGCGGGTCAGCGACCTGCTGGGCAGAATACGCATGACAAAAGAGCTGAACCACGATACCACCGATCTTGAAGTGGAACTCAACGGCCGTATCGCCTTTGCCCTTTCGCCCATCGCCTTTCTGCTGCTGGGTCTGCCTCTGGCGATCCGGACCAGCCGCCGGGAAACTTCGGTGGGACTCTTTCTGAGTGTCATTCTTGCGGGAGGATTTTTCTTTTCCATCATTCTGTGCGAAGCACTGGCGGACAATCCGAAACTTTATCCCCAGTACCTGATCTGGCTGCCCAATATTCTCTTCCAGACCCTTGGGGCGGCGATGACCATTATGATCTCAAAGAAATAAGGACCTCTGGAAAGGAGCTTTTCCCATGCACAACACCTCGCTCAAGGTCATTCTGGTCATCCTGACTGCGACCATCGCTCTGACCGGCTACTTTATCACCACCGCCCTCGACCGGGTGCGGGAGTCCAACTACGCCCTTGCCGACACCTTGAAGGAGCTGAAAACCCGCTCTTTCGTGTCAGCGGCGACGGCTGCCCCCCAAGTCCGGAAAAAGGAAGAAAAGCTGCCTGAAACAGAGAAAATCGCCAACAGGAAGTTTTATTCCCCCAAAGCCGTCACCGGGGACAGGATCGTCCGGGCGACGGAAGCCGAAGCGGGGAATCTGAATCCTCTGACCTCCAACGAAGCCATGGCGGCGGCGTTCAACAGCTATTGCACCGCCTCGCTGGGGACACGGAACCATGCAAAGCCTGAGGTGTGGGAACCCCTTATGGCGGAGTCGTGGCAGATTTCCCCCGACCGCAAAAGCTACCGGATCAAGCTCCGGCGGGGGATCTATTGGCACGATGTGACCGATCCTGTGACGAAAAAGCACTACAAGGATGTTGAAGTGACGGCGGCAGACTTCAAATTTTTTGCGGATGCGGTGAAAAATCCCGATGTGAACTGCGCCCCCCTGCGGGTCTATTACCAGCACCTTGACTCAATTGAGATCCACAACGACTACGAATTCACCGTCAAGTGGCGCAAAGCCTATTACAACGCTCTTTCAGCCACCTTGGGACTTTCGCCCCTGCCCCGGCACTTCTATGCGCCAGAGGGGAAGTTCGACGGCAAAAAGTTCAACGACGACCATCAGCGCAACCGGATGATCGTCGGCTGCGGGCCCTATATTTTCCACAAGTGGGAAAAGGGGAAACGGCTCATTTTCCGCCGCAACCCCCGCTATTTCGGGATCCCCCTCAAGGCGGCGCCCGCCATCGACTGTCTGGTCTTTGAACTCATCCGCCACCCCAACACCCGCTTTCAGGCTCTTCTCGGGGGAAAACTGGACTGGCTGGGACTGCTTCCCGACCAGTATATCAACCGCACGGATACCCCGGAATTCAAAACAGGCAAGCTGAAAAAGTTCCGTTATCTGCTCCCCCAGTACAACTACATCGGCTACAACCAGAAGAATCCCCTCTTTCAGGATAAGCGTGTCCGGCAGGCTCTGACCATGCTCATCGACCGTGAGAAGATCAAAAAAGAGATCTACCGGGGACTTGCACAGACCGCTGTCACCCCCTTCATGCCCGGAAGTGCCTTCATGCCCGCCGATCTGAAGCCCCTGCCTTACGATCCTGCAAAGGCGGCGGAACTGCTCCGGCAGGCGGGGTGGCGTGATTCGGACGGGGACGGCATCCTCGACCGTGAGGGGCGCAAATTCACCTTTACCATGATGCAGATCGCCGGAAGCTCCATCCAGCAGCGGATGATGCCCATGCTCAAGGAGTCCTTTGCCAAAGCCGGTATCGATATGAAGCTCCGCAATGTGGAGTGGTCGGTCTATGTGCAGAATCTCAACGCCCGGAACTACGATGTCTGCTGTCTGGGCTGGTCAAGCTCCTTTGACCCGGATCTCTATCAGGTGTGGCACTCCTCCCAGATCGCCAACGAAGGAAGCAACCATATCAGCTACAAAAATCCAGAACTGGATCAGCTTCTTGAAAAAATGCAGATCACCTTTGATATGAAAGAACGCATCCGTCTGGGGCATCGCATCGCCCGACTGCTCCACGAGGAACAGCCCTACACCTTCCTCTTTTTCAGCAACTCCCTCACAGCCCTTTCGGGCCGCTACGAAAACGTGCAGCTCTTCCCCGCCGGGATCCCCGACGAACTGATCTACACCCCCCGTACCGCCCAGCAGAAAGTGCCGGAATTGTAAACACGCAAAAATAAAACGCCCTGCCGTAACTCTCTTGCGGCAGGGCATTTTTGTTTCAGAACAAAAAAGATTTTTCAGAAAAGAGTTACTTGCTTTTCTTGTCTACGATTTTCAATCTCTGAGCGGCATCGGCGTTTCCATTGGATGCGGATTTTTGATACCAGGAAATTGCAAGAGGAATATTTCTGGCGGTACCTCTGCCGTTTTCATGGTAAACGCCCATATTGTATTGTGCAATCGGATGATTTTGTTCTGCGGCCTTTTTCATCCAGAAAAAGGCGGAATCCCAATTCTGCGGAACCAGATTTCCCTGCTCAAAGAGTAATGCATATTCAATTTGAACGACAGGGTTGCCCATTTCTGCAATTTTTTTCAGGGTCGCAGTGTACAATTTACTTTCTCCGATAAAATTATTGAAAAGGCAATGTTTAACAAAATAATCCGCCGCTTCCACATGGCCTTGTTCAAGAGCAAAAAACGCCCATTTTGCCGCTTCGTGCATATCTCCGTTTTTGCTATTCTGAAATAGTTTGGAAATATTCCAACATTCCACCGCATCAGGTATTACGGCATTGTCTGATATTGCAGCAATGACTTTCTTGTCAGGTTCCAGAGCCTCTCTGAATACTTCGACTGTGAAAAGATTCTGAATAACCTTCTGCAATTCAGACTTATAGATTTTATCAAGGACATAGTCGCCTTTTAAAGCGATTTGGCTGTATGCCTGAAAATAACGCGGAGTGGTATAATAAAGCTTATCCTTCCATATAACTCCCGGATTACGGACCAAAACGATTATTTGTGTTTCCAGAAAGCTGCCGTTTTGGCAAAAGAGCTGTTTCCTTGAGAGACTCAGAAGTGTAACAACTTTAGTTCTGTTTCTTTCAGTGTCTCTGAAACGATTGTTATACACCACGTCATTGTAACCATGTTTTTTGAGCGCAGCAATAAAAACTTTATTCAACTCACTGCTGGTGTCAGGAGTAAATTCAATTGTCGCCGTTGTATCAAATTTTTTTGCCGGTTGCTGATATACCGGAATTTTTCTAAGCACATCATATTCATGACGGGCACAACCGTAACCGGCAAGAAGGAACAGGGGGAGCAAAAATAGCATTTTTTTCATTTTATTTCTCCCGACATACGTTGAGAAGCTGATTTACTGACAGCAGCAGCTTGTTCTTCTTTGAATTTTTCAATAAAAGCTGAGTTATAGTTAAGTCCTGCCTTCATCATAGGAAGATGAAAAACATTTACTTTTTCCCCGTGAGGAACTTCAATATTGAACAGGGCTGAACCTGCACGATCTGAATGTTTTAATCCAGCAAGCATGATTTTATGCGTTCCGGGAGGTAAATGCAGGGGAATAATATAAAGTTGCCCAGGTAAATTTTTCCAATACCTGGCATCAGCTTCAGGATTCATAAAACTGCCGATTATATGGACCGTGCCACCAATTATACAGCATCCCAGACCGGCACCGAGAAAAGAAATGCCGAGAGGTGGAAAGGGCATGGTGGCAAGTCCGTAATACATCAGATATAAGCCAACAATCGTAAAAGCACCATGCATATCACTCATTGCCAATTTTGCGGCTGCTTTATCCGCCAAAATATTGTCCATAAGTCTGCCGCCTCGTGTCGTGGCCTGAAAATCAATATCTCCCAGATTGTTGGTAAAGGAGATGTAGGGTTTGGCATTTATTGAGAGTTGCAATGCGTCAAAAAGCATTTTTCCGTGGATAATGGAACGTTTTTCTTTGTACCTTCCCAAGCAGACCACTGTTGGCGGAGTACCCGTCCAAACAGTCAGCAGGACATTGGGATGTTGTTTGTCAAAAAGGACCATGTGCTGTTTTGCCAGGGATTCCAAAAACTGCTGATCTTCGCATCCGCGCAATTGAAGAGCCCGGTTCATACCGCGCAAATATTCAAAAGCTTCCTCCGTCTGCCCCATTTTCCGGGAAGCGAAAAAGCCGAGATAGTGCAGCAAAGCATAATCGTCAATAGCCTCTTCCTTATTGGAATCGGCATCAGCAAGCAAGCCGTTTTTGACACTTCTGATGGCATCTTCATAGTTCCCCTGCTCAATAAAAGAAAGTGCCATAAATGCATAAAAGGTAGCTCTTTCATAGGAGTCGCCTTTATAGACTTTATTCACCTCGCCATGCCAGATACTTTGAGCCTTTTCTTCAAGTTTTTTGTCAAAAAGCATCTCAAAATTCTTGTGCAGATTCATCATGAGTTTATGAGCTTCTGCGTGACGGTTATCCAGCAGGAGGAGCGAAAGGTGTTCCAGTTGATAGAGAGTTTGACTGACAGTTTTTTCTTTGGAAAGTTTTGTAATGATTTTTTCAGCCTGTCGGAGTTGACCATTTACAAAATGTTCGTTGGCTTTCTGACTGCTTTCTTCCATCTTTGCCAACTCAGATTCGGATTTGTGAACAAATTCCCCCTTGTTGCTCTGACAACCTGCCAAAATGAAAAAAATTAATAAAAATATCCAATAGGATGAGATGTATTTCATGAAATCATCAATCTCCGAGAATCAGCTGATGGCTGTTTGCCTTGGTTGCAGGGCAGACCGCACGATAAGGATAGGTTTTGCCGCGCGGAATGACGATGTCGCGTTGGTTTGTTGAGTACACAATTGGAGTATTGCTTGAATTTCCTTCAAAAAAATTGCACTGAGTTCTGACTGTAATGTTTTCTGGTGCTCTCTTATACCAGTTGCTGAATTGGACAGTTCCACGATTTCTGATACCTGCCTCAACAACAAGCTGTCCGGCGTGGTTGCGGGAGACTTTTTCATAGGTGATCTCAACAAAATCGCTGAGAGAGTGGGAGCCGAAGAAGGGATGGAATTTGGCTGGACGGGTAAAGACAATGGTTCCCTCGCGGTCCGCATCGGCGCGATTTGCAGAATAAACAGCCCGGCAGCCGGACAGAAGTAAAACGGCAGAAAATATGAACATAAAAGAGATGAATTTCATTTTGTTACCTTTGAATGTTAAATGTTAAATGTTAACGGTAAACGACACCGTTTTCGACCATACGCTTGACTTCGTAAGCATCTTCCCAAACAGTCTCGTTGTTTTCAATATCGACCAGCTGAATGGAAATCATCACATAATCAGAGGCCTTGCCATTTTTTCTCTGATGCATTCCGGAAATTTCTCCAGAGATAACGTACTTCGCAATACCGCTGCGATCTGAGATTTTACCATCAAGCAAAACCATTCCCTCATAAATGGAAAGCTTTTCTTTGGCATCAACAAGCACGACGTTAAGTCGCTTGTTTACATCGGCATTGGTCCGCAGGGCGGGGTTTGAGAGAATTTGTTTGAGATGCGCCTCAAACATTGTGGTTTTCCGGGTTCCAGGCGTGATCGCAGTTATCTCGGTGCTGCCCTGTTGGGTTGTCGTAATGACAGGTGCAGTGTTGCCCGGGAGCTCAGTCATGATATACATCGACTTGCCGGATTTGACTCTGGCCTCAACGACTTCAATATAATCAGCCAGGTTTATGATACCTTCTGTTTTTAAGGACTCCGGAATGAATTGACCAGTGAGGTAGTAATCTGCACCTGTCGTCACGCCGGGCATCAAGAACTGAATTCTGCCGGCTGAGGCATTGAAAATTTCGGAACGCAGCATTGCGGCAAAGCTGTCAGCGTTCATGTTGACAAGATTGGTATTTAAAACGGGTAGAACGGCAACTTTGATTTTTTTGTTTTTGGGTAATCCGGGGGAGTCTGCAATCTGGGCTGCAATCAGCTTCAGATTCTTTTCAATGGTGGCAGAGCGACGATCTTTAAGAACAGTGTTTCGCGCTCTGTCGGCCTTTTCATTATTATTGAGAAAGCGAATCTTGTCTCTGCCGTACTTGTTGAGTTCAACTGTAAGGCGTTTGATGAAAAGATTCCGGTCAATAAAAAAGCGGCTGGAATTTTTGATGTCTGCGATTTTGATTCTGACTGGTCTGTCTGCAGCATCTGTTATTTCGGGTAAAGCCAGAATAGCAGGAGCCATTTGTGTTGCCACTGTCCTGATATCTCCAGTTGTAATTCCGCCACGGAAAGGGTCGCTGTCAATGGGAATCATGTGCACTTCGCGTGGGATCGGAGAAGTGCATCCCCCGGCAACAAACAGTCCGGCTGCAGAAATCAGCAGCAAACGAAGTACTTCTTTTTTCATTTTTCGAATCTCCTTGATAATTAAACGTATTACCGTTGTTTAAGATGATATTTGTAACTGAATATGATATTGGGAATTAATATATCACATATTTTAGAAATTGCAAGATTAAAGAATCGATCCGATGTATTTTTTATACTTATCAAGTTGTGTCTGATTTTTTTTCATAATGGCATATTATCGCCACCGGCGCTGATCTGCGGCGCTTTTGTCGGACAGATCGGAGAGGTCGGACAGGTCGGACAGAATGAGTGCGCCGCAGGGGCAAAAAAAGAGGCTGCGGCAAAACATCAGGTTTTGCAACACCCCCTATCCCTTCAAGCTCTTTTATTTCTGGAGCAGGGGGCGCTCGAGCATGGATTCGTAGATGTCGATGTAGTGCCTTGCGGTGACGTCGTGGTTGAAGCGGCGGCGGGCATCGTGCATGACACGGGTGATGCTCTCTTCCTTCCGGTCGGCGGGGAGATCGTAAAATCTCATGGCCTCATCCACTGCCCAGCGCAAGCCGTTGGCATCGTAGTCCCGGAAAACAAATCCGTTGCCGGTGTTTTCGGCAAAGTTGTAGTGTTCCACCGTGTCGTGGAGTCCGCCTGTGTCACGGACCACCGGCAGACTGCCGTAATACTGCGCTGTCATCTGGGGCAGTCCGCAGGGTTCAAATCGTGAGGGGACCAGCACGAAGTCCGAAGCTCCGAAGGCGAGGTGGGAAAGTTTTTCGTCGAAGTCGCACACCGTCACCCGGTCGTAAAAATCGTGGAACGCCACGATGTCACGGAACACTTTCTGATAGCTTCCGTTGGCGACAATGGCGATCTGCAGATTCCTGTCATAGTAGCGGTGGACAAGATCGTACAATATTTCCGCAAGGAGCTGACACCCTTTCTGGACCGGGTCAAGACGGTTGGGCCAGAAAAAGAGGGGGGCATTCTGGTCCACATTGAGACCGGTTTTCGCCTGAAAAGCGATCTTGTTGACCTGTTTTGCCTGACGGTGGGTATCGGGAGTATAACAGATTTCCAGAGCGGTATCGGTTTCGGGGGTATCCGCCTCGTCGGGGGAGTTGAGGATGCCCCCTGCACAGCCGGAAAGGTATTTGGCTGAGATTTCCCTCTGGATCTGGGGTGCCACAAAGTCATGGTGTCCCTCCACGATCTCTTTGAGAAAGGTGGGGCTGACGGTGTTGATGAAGTGCGCTCCGAAAATGCCGCTTGTAAGGAGATCCACCGGGTTGCTTTCCCGGGTCTCTTCGTAACTTACGGGGGGGCGTTCATAATAAAGATTCTGCCAGAACGCCGCTGTATCCAGTCCCCGGTCCTCGATTTCCGCAAGGGTGACTTTGCTGGTGTGGATGTTGTGGACCGTGAAAAGGCAGGGGATCCCCATGCGCCTTGCGGCTCCGGGGATGAGTCCGGTCATCCAGTCGTTGCAGTGGATGAGATCGGGCTTCACAACAGGAATGATGTTGTTCAGCACTTCACGCTGGAACGCCACCGCCTGCTTGAAACTGTCGTCGGAGTAACTGCTGTAAACCGTGTCACGGTAATAAAATATGCGGTCCTCCGCCAGATGGATGCGGGAACGGGTGTTGAAGTGCATCATATAGGCACGCAGTTCCTCACTGACCATGTTGCCCAGATCCACATGGAACATGCGCCTGTAATGGGGCAGCGCAACATGGACATCGGCTCCGCAGCGGAAAAGCGCCCCCACGAGAGAGGCGGAAACATCCGCAAGTCCCCCCGCCTTGGCACGGAGGCGGTTTGCCATGTTCCCCATGCCGGGGGGCAGAGAGGTGATTTCAGGCGTCACCACCAGAATACGGGGGGAACTTTTTTTGCGTTTCATGATCTCATCCCTCCTGAACGGGCCAGCACATGAAGCTGGGGATACTGTTGTCCCAGTCGGTACCGCCGGCTTTGATGCGGGCGGTCAAGCCGAATCTGCCCGCCTGACGGCATTCGACGGTACACTCATAAATATAGTTGCCGCCGCCTGAATTTTCAACCATGGTCATAGGTTCGCAGCAGCTGGCGATCATTTCGTTATGGGCATCGACAGTGCCGTAATAGGCGTCAACCTCAACGTCGGCGGGACTGAGTGAGCCGAGATTGACATGAGTGCGGACCTTGAAGGTGTCGCCCACGTGCATATCTTCGAGGGTCCTGTCGGTGACTTCGGGGAACGAGATGCTCATTCTGCCCCCGGAGAAGCTGGCTTCGAGGGCGGCTTTGGCGTTCACCAGTTCCCTTGCGTGAGCGGCACCGTTGGCGGTGAGCCGGGTATAGGCTTCGGCGGCGGGACGGTAGAAATCCCGGTCGTAATCCTGAACCATGCGGGTGCTGGAAAAACTTCCGAGACCGGTGATGACCGATTCTTTCATCCGGGCGATCCACCGTTTGGGGAGTTCGCCGCCGGTGCGTTCATAGAAGCAGGGGATGATCTCATTTTCCAGCAGGTCAAAGAGGTTGGCAGATTCAAAGTTGTCCCGGTCGTCGTCGGAGTTGTAAAATTCATTGCCTCCGATCGCCCAGCCGTTGCTGCCGTTGTAGCCCTCAGCCCACCAGCCGTCAAGGATACTGCAGTTGATGACGCCGTTGATGGCGGCTTTCATGCCAGAAGTTCCGCTTGCCTCCTGGGGACGGCGGGGTGTGTTGAGCCACACATCCACCCCCTGGACCAGAGCGCGCGCCATGCCGATATCGTAGTTTTCAAGGAAGATGAATTTATCCTGCACACCCTCTTCGCGGGCGAACTGGATCAAATCTTTGATAAGCTGTTTGCCCCCTTCGTCGGCGGGGTGGGCTTTTCCGGCGAAAATGAACTGCACCGGATGACGGTTGTCCCTGAGAAGTGCCAGAAGCCGCTGGCGGTCGCGGAGCAGGAGCGTTCCCCGTTTATAGGTGGCGAACCTGCGGGCGAAACCGATGGTCAGCACATCGGGGCGCAGCACTTCGGAGATCTTGTTGGTCCGGGCATCGAGGCTGCCCCGCAGGGAGTTCTGCATCCAGCGTCTTGCCCGGCGCAGCAGGGATTGACGGCAGAGTTCGTGCGCCATCCACAGCTCTTCATCGGGCATGGCACGGACGGCGGCGGCGAATTGGGCGGCAGTGGGATTTTCAGCCCAGCGGGTGGGCAGGTACTGATCGTAAAGTACGCCGATGCGGGTGGAGATCCAGGAGCGGATGTGGACACCGTTGGTGATGTGACGGATGGGGATCTCTGCCACAGAACGCTGGGGCCAGAGATGTTTCCACATGGAGCGTGCCACATCTCCGTGAAGTTTGCTCACCCCGTTGCAGTAGTTTGCCGCAAGGCGCAGTCCGAAAACCGTCATGGACATTTCATGGGCATTCTCTCTTTCGCCGATGGCGATACCCCAGTTGATGACCCTTTCGGTATCCAGTTTCGCCTCTGCCGCAAGAGTTGCGATGTAGGGGCGCAGCAGGTCGATGGGGAAGACCTCGTTCCCCGCAGGGACAGGGGTGTGGGTGGTGAAAACATTGGAGCGCCACACCGTTTCCAACGCCACGGCGGGTTCATATCCCCGGTCGTTGACCAGGTGAGAGATACGGGCGAGGGAAAGAAATCCTGCGTGGCCCTCGTTCATGTGGCAGACCTGAGGTTCGCAGCCCAGCGCAAGGAGCGCTTTCACGCCGCCGATGCCCAGAAGCAGCTCCTGATGAAGGCGCATGGTCTTGTCGCCTCCGTAGAGCCGCCAGGTGACGGAACGCAGTTCCGGGGGATTCTGAGGGATCTCGGCGTCAAGGAGAATAAGAGGCACGTTGCCGATACGCAAGATCCAGACAGCGGCGTAAAGCTGACGGTCGATGAGGGGGACACTGACGATGATCTCCTGTCCCTTTTCATCTTTGGCGCGTTCGATGGGCAGATCGTGGATCTCTGAAACAGGATAGTGTTCCGTCTGATATCCGGAGCGGTCCAGCACCTGCCTGAAATAGCCCTGACGGTAGAGCAGTCCCACACCCGCAAGGGGGAGTCTCATATCGCTTGCGGCTTTGAGATGGTCGCCTGCAAGGACACCCAGTCCGCCTGAGAAAATGGGGATGCTTTCGTGGATCCCGAACTCCAGAGAGAAATAGGCGATGGTACGGTTGGGGAAGTTGTCGTTTTCAGGGATCTGACGCTCAAATTCGTTCTTCACAGCATGGAGCTGCCGCAGATAAGCGTGATCTTTGGCAAGTTCCTCAAGACGGTGCTGGGAAACCCGGCGCAGATAGGTTTTGGCGTTCCCCGACAGCTCCCGCCAGAGGTGGGGGTCGATACGGACAAAAAGCTCCACCGCCTGAGGATGCCAGCACCACCAGATGTTGTTGGCAAGTGTCTCAAGGAATTGCAGTTCCGCAGGGATGCGGGGAGCGACGTTGAAAAGTTGCAGATTCATAAATCACCTTTGAAAATCATTTCGGCTCAACTTTGAGAAGACTGTTGAGTTCCCCGAAACCGTTGGGTGTGAAACAGGGATTGCTGCCGTCAAGGCGCCATTCGCCGTTGACCACAAATTTGTACTGGTACTCGCCCGGTTCAAGAAGCAGACGGCGGGTGTAAACTCCGGGCCTTTTTTTATCGGTCATGGGGGTCGTCATCTGCCAGTTGTTGAAACTGCCTGCAAGGAATACCTCTTTGCCGGGGGCATCTTCAAATTCAAAATCCACGGCACGGCGGGAAACGTGACAAAGGGTCTCTTTTCCGGTATTTTTCATAGTTACATGACCTCCTTTTGGGGCGAAAATCTTGAACCTGTTACAATATACACCTGCAACAGCGGTTTTACAAATGATGAAATTTCAAAAGTCGGGTGATTTTCAGTGCAGTTCACGGCGGGAACGGTTGGGGGGACCGGGGAGCTGGGTGGGGGTTTCCATGATGCACTCGCCTGCCACGGCGAGGATGCTTCTTTTGACCGACACTGTTTCGGTGGAAAAAAGCAGTCCGAGGACCGGAATATCTTTCAAAAAAGGTATCCCTGTTTTGGATTTCACCCGGGAACTTTTATGCAATCCCCCAATGACAAAACTGTTCTTCCCGAAAGGGAGCGTGATGTTGAGGGCATTGACGGCACTTGCCGCCAGCCGGGGGACTCCGGCAGAGTCGAACCCCATAAGGCTGGTGCAGTTCAGATCAACGGTGAAGTTGGCGGCTCTTTCGTTCACCGAAGCGTTGGTGATGTTCATGGAAAAACCGAATTTGGCAGATTGGGCGACGGTCTGCTGAGGGGCTTTCCAGACAGGGAGATCACCGGTGATGCCCACCTTGTTGGCAAGTTGGGAAAAGAGCTTGATCAAAGTTTGTTCCTCCTGGGGGACGGGAGCTGAAAAATAGAGCATTTCCTGCATGTTTTCCAGAGAAGCCGGGGTGTTGTTGCGGATGAGCAGTTCGGCGGAAGTGAGGATCTTCCCTTTGCCTTTTGCCGTGAGAAAATCCAGATAGCGGGTGTTCCACTTGGGGTTGAAGTTGTAAAATCCGGTCCGCTCCGAGCCGGTGTCGGTGAGGTCGTCCCCGGAGTAAAGGGCGCTCCAGTTGTTCCTGAACCTGCCGCCGCCGCTGAAAAAGTTGTAACCGCCGTTGTTTTTCCACGCCTGAAAATCCAGCCCCAGTTTGTCATCGTTTTCCACGAAAAACTCGTAAACGGTGATTTTCAGCCGCACCTGGGGAATGGGGACATCATAGAGGGCAAGCATCTTTTCCACATTGGCAACGGAGTAGTTCGCCGTGTCAAAGATGAGCAGATTGAGTTCCGGATCGTATGCCACGGCATCGGAACCCTGCCACAATTCGGTCACATCGGGAACGTTCATGCCCACATTCTGGATCAGGGGCTGCAAGTTCCGCGCAGGAACATATTTGGGGAAGTAGAAAAAGGTCTGGGTCCCGATGATCGCCCCCATCTGGGGACGGTCGAGAAACTTGACGATACTGTCGAACCCCATGCCGCCGTCACGGTCCTTGAAGCGGTATTCTTCGGCACTGATAATGAGGATCCCTGTGCCGTCAGAATATTTGAGGCACTCCACGGCGGTATTGCTCCCCAGCTGGGCGGCGGGGTTGAAGGTGGGCTGCGCCGCAGGGGGCGTTGCAGCTTGCACCGCGGAAAGGGTCGCCGTGTTCCCCGGCATGGGGGAAGATGAGGCGTTGAGAGGGTAGTTCTGCAGCAGCGCCGTGTTGCCCACCCGCTTGGATTGGACCATTTCACGGATGCAGTCCCGGATCTCATAGGCGTCAGCGTGGCGGAGCAGATAACTCTTTGTGATGACTCTGGGGTCGTTGTTGTCCCTGATAAAGTGGAGCGTTTCCGCATTTTCACGGACGGGTATCACAAGTTTGGCTTCCACACGGGTGGGGGCATAACCGCCGGTCCGCAGAAAGTTGGAGTCACGGGGTGCGCTTGCTTCTTCCGCGCTCAGGAGTGTGAACAATGCCCCTGCAAGAAGGGCGGAAAAGATTCTTTTATTCATAGTCTGCAATACCTTGATTTGTCAGTTCCGGGGGAGTTTTTCTGCCGCCGCCGTGTCGGGGATACAGGGGGTGACGGTGAGAAAGATATAACTTTTTTCCCGGTTGGTGACAGTGGTGGAAAAGAGATACTTCAAAATCGGGATCTCCGAAAGAAAGGGGACTCCGATGGTTTCCTCGACCTCACGGGTGGATTCCCACACCCCCAGAACGCTCTCTTCGTTGAGAGGGATGACGGCGTTCCCTGAAACTGTGGAAACCGAAATAAGTTCCGTACCGAAATTGCTCTGTTCGACACCCCCTGAGTTTTTCAGGGTGTATCCGAAGTTCAGCACCCCCGGCACATTGGCGTTTTCTCCGGGGAAATAGGGGGCGATGGCAAAGTCGGTCCCCTTGCTGTTGTTGATACATGCCACGGGCTTGACGATGGTGATATTGCAGCTGTGGCTCTGAGCAGAGAGATCGGGGGCGGTAACGGAGGTGCGGTCGTTGGAATTTTTGACGATGTTCTGGAAGGCTCCGTTGAAGCTGATGGCGTAGCTCCGGGTGTCGGAATTGGAAACCGTCAGCTCCCCTGTGGTCTCTCTTTCGGCATTGCCCGACTGTTCCAGAATACGGATGAAACTTGCGTCAAACTGGGGCGCAAAGAAAAATCCGCCCAGGGGTCCGCTGAAACTCTGAAGCGCCGCACTCCCTGATGAACTCAGGTCAAGGGCCTGGAATCCGACCTGAAAGAGATTGAGCCCGGGACCGTTTTTCCACGCCAGATAGTCGATGCCTATATCACGCAGGGTGCTTTCACGCAGTTCCAGAAGGGAAAACTTCATTCTGATCTGCGGCGGGGGACGGTCAAGGTAGGTGAGGAAGGTGTAAACATAAAGGGTGTCCGAAAGGTTGTCTTTCCAATAGATCTGGTTGGAGTTGCTGTCGTAGCCGTAAAGCGAGGAGTAAGGTCCGGCGTTGATGACGGCGTTGACGATGATATCGATGAGGGTCTGCCCGGAACGGTATTTGGGGCGGTAAAGCCCTGCGGCGATACCCGTGCCGCGGATGGAGTCCCCATTGGCGGGAACACCGGAGATCTGACGGTCCGCCATGTCGAGAAAGGCGGTGACACATGCCATGATCTTTTCGGGAGCGGTCACAGAGAGTATCTGCTGGTTCACATTGCCGTAAACGTAGTTGAAGCAGCTGACCGAGCTGTTCATATTGTACCTTTTGACAATGCCGGTCACAAAGGGAGCGATGTCGTTGGACTGGATATATTTCAGGGTGTAGATCTTTGAAATCATGTAATCCTGGGCATCATCCTGAACCAGACGGAGCGTCTGACGACCTGTAAGACCGGGAACGGAAGGCGGCTGACCGCCCCCCTGCGGCAGAACTTCTCCTGCGAGAGTCTGCACGCAGAGGAGCAGCAGCAGCCATGGAACGGAAATATTTCTGATTGCCATGGACTGCGGGACTTTATTTTCAGATGAAACCGAATCCCAGAAGCTGCATCTTGCCGTCCTTTTCCCCCGTCACCACCTGAAAGAGTGCCTGACGCTCCTCAGGTTTCTTGCCGGGGACCTCTTTGATAAAGGTCATTTTCCAGACGGAAATGTTGAAGACAGGATGAGCCAGTTCCGCAAGGAACTCCCCTTTGACGGGCTTGCCCATCTTATCCCGGAGCTGTTTGCAGCCCTTGGTGAAGTGGTTGGAAGTGAAGTGTTTTTTCATGTTGTCGCAGAGGGAGTGGCAGAAGCCTTTGGAGTCCTCTTTGCAGATGTTGTCCACCAGTTTCTGCCCCACTTTGCGGGCTTCGGCGGACTTGGGCTTGCTCACAGCCGGAGCTGCATGATGAGCGTTTTCCGCCTTTGCCGCAGCAGGAGCGGCGGCGGTCATGGCACCTTTGGCTTCAGGGGCGACCACCACGATCTCTTCCACGACTTCAGCGGCGCCGCAGTCGGAACTGCAGCAGCATCCGCCGCAGACCAGAGCTGCGGCAACCATCTTGAGAGTTGTTTTCCACATAGTTTTTTCCTTTCTCTTTGTGGATTAATGATGGAAGGCTTTGCCTTCGTTTTCAGCCACCCGGCTCCCCGGATGGTCTGCGAAAAATTTGATACTGTCATCCAGATCCTTTGCCAGACGGTCGAGAAGATCCACTGTAACGCCCCGGCGCACGAGGATGCGCTGGACCACGGTCTTTTCGCAGTCGTAAGGCAGAGAATAGGCAGGGACAAGCCACCCCCGGGTGCGGAGTTTGTCCGCAAGGTCGTAGAGGGTGAAGTTGACCCGGGCATGGGGACGGAGTTTCCATGTCACTCCGGGGACCTCCCCGGCTCCCCCCCGGCTGATGATCTCAAAGATCCCTTTCTGCCGCAGACGGTCGGCGAAAAAGTGCGCCGCCTCACGGCAGGAGGATTGTATCTTGCGATAGCCTTCAAATCCGTAGCGCAGGAAGTTGTAGTACTGGGCGATGATCTGACCTGCGGGCCGGGAAAAGTTCAAAGCGAAAGTCGGCATGTCGCCCCCCAGATAATTGACCTTGAAAATCAATTCATCCGGCAGATCTGCGGCAGTGCGCCAGAGGACCCAGCCCACCCCCAGGGGCGAAAGTCCGAACTTGTGGCCGGAAGCATTGATGGAACGCACCCGGGGGATGCGGAAATCCCACTCAAGTTCAGGTTCGAGGAAGGGGGCAAGGAATCCCCCTGATGCGCCGTCAACGTGCAATGGGATATCCAGATGTTGTTCCTCTTCCAGCTTATCAAGGGCGGCGGCGATGGCTTTCACAGGTTCATACTGCAAGGTGAAAGTCGTTCCCAGCGTTGCGACGACGCCGATGGTGTTTTCGTCACATCTTTTGATGACCTCTTCAGGGGTGGAAATGTAACGCTCCCCGCTCATGGGGATCTCTCTGAGTTCGATCCCCCAGTAACGGCAGAACTTGTGCCAGCAGATCTGGACAGGCCCTGTCACCAGATTGGGGGTGCCGCATTTTCTGCCCTGCTGTTTCATTTTCGCTTTCCAGCGGTGTTTCATGGCAAGTCCCCCCAGCATGGCAGCTTCGCTGGAGCCTGTGGTGGAGCATCCCATGGTCCCCGCCCCTTCGGGGGAGTGCCACAGATCGGCGAGCAGATGGACACAGCGCATTTCGATTTCAGCGGTCTGGGGGTATTCATCTTTGTCGATCATGTTTTTGCTCAGGGATTCCCCCATAAGGGCGCGGACCTCCGGTTCCTCCCAGGTGGTGCAGAATGTGGCAAGATTCATTCTTGCGTTGCCGTCGAGCATGAGTTCGTCGTGGACCATCTCGTAAGCCTCACGGGGAGTGGTCCCCCGGGAGGGGAATTTGTTTTTCTCTGCGGCATCTTTGAAAAATGCGCAGGCGTAGGTGTCGTCGGTGTTTTCACTGCATGAAACATTGATCTTGTGGAGCGGCATGGTTTCCCCCTTTCACTGTTGGTTGGTATTGGGCTGTTTTTTTCTGCGGCTCAGGTGGATGCACCAGGGGATCCCGGTGAAGATCACACTCCCCGCAGTCACAAGTGTCACATAAAGTGCCGGATTCCCCACCGCCAGATTGGAAGGCGGGAAAAATGCCACGACAAAGGCAAAGATCACCCCTGCAAGTCCGGGCAGCGTCACCAGATAAAGTCCCGCTTTTCCCCCGGGGATCCGGTAGGGACGGGGCATGTCAGGGGCGGAGTAACGCAGTTTCAGGACCGCAAGGTACATGAGGATATACATGATCAGATAGAGCGTAACAGTCATGGCTGAGAGGACGAAAAAGGCAACGTTGACATTTTCCATAACAAAGTAGCAGCCCCCCATGACC
The DNA here is from genome assembly GCA_045654705.1 of Victivallaceae bacterium. Classification (GTDB taxonomy): domain Bacteria; phylum Verrucomicrobiota; class Lentisphaeria; order Victivallales; family Victivallaceae; genus UBA1784. The sequence goes on along the minus strand of JAZONY010000012.1, from coordinate 19,139 downwards.
GTTACGATCCCCGCCTGTATCAGCAGAATGTTCCGGGGTGCGCCGTGGGCATTGACATAACTCATAAAGCGGGGCAGTTCCCCGTCTTTCGCCGTGCTGAGGACGCCGTGGCTGGGACCGGTGATCCATGACATGACACCGCCGATGGCTCCGAAAGCGGTGAGTGCGCCCATGACAGGCACAAGAAAGGAAAGTTTGAATTTGGCAAGAATCGCTTTGAAAGCCTCCATAAGTCCCGATGTGAGACTGATTTCAGAAGCAGGTATCACCGCCGCCACTGCAAGAGATCCGAAAAGGAAGAGCAGCACGATGATCACCGCCGCCGTCAGAACGGCAGCAGGAAACTGCCGGGCGGGGGACTCCATATCGGTCACATGGACCGCCTGGACTTCGACGCCCGCAAAAAGCAGGATGATCCCCGCCAGAAACGCCACGCTGCTCAGTCCGGAAATGTGAGGAAAAAAGGAGGGGTGGAGATGTTCAACGCTCCCCGCCGCCGTGGTGATGGTTTCAGGCTCAAGAAAGGCAAGGGGCATCCCCTTGAGAAGCCAGAGCGCACCCAGAATGATGATGAGCGCACCCGGAATGATGGTCCCGAGCAGCACCCCGTATTTGGTGACAGCTCCCACAGCCCGTGTGCCTTTGAGGGCGAAAAAGGTGGCGATCCAGAAAACGGCGATGACCACGATCCCGCAGTAGGTGCCGTTGGAAGCAAGGGAGGGGGTGCCGGGCAGATAGGCAAGAGATCCTGCCGCAAAGCCCAGGACTGTGGGATACCAGATCACATTCTGGATCCATTGGAGCCACACGGCGGTAAATCCCCACCCCGGACCGAAAGCCGCTTTGACCCAGGTGTAGATACCGCCTTCACGGTTGCTGAATGCGCTCCCCAGCTCCGCCGCGGCGAGTGAGGCGGGCAGCAGAAAAAGAACGGTGGCAAAAAGAATGTAAAAGAGCATCGACAGCCCCTCTTTTGCCATCATGGGCAATCCACGCAGACTGATGACGGATGCGACGATCATCAAGGTCAGTGTGCCGACAGTAAGAAAGTGTTTCTGTTTTTCCATAATCAACTCCTCTCTGGTTCCCGTTGCGGGAAGTTCCTCACTCAACAATTTATATTGACGGCAGAAAAAATCAATTGCTTTTTTTAAAATATTTTTGTGTAAATTCCTTGTATTTAATAGAATAATAAAATACAAAGCCTCTTTTCCTGACATTTTTCTGCGGTGGCGGAAAGGAGAATTTTTCATGTATGATTTGATCCCCCCTTACGGAACACTCAACGATGTGCTGCCGGGAACCCCCTGGCAGCCTGAGGCGGCGGCACGCTACAACGCCGTCAATGAACTTTTGAAACAGGAACCCCGACCGCTTACTGAAACACCTTTCGTTTCTTCGGCAGCCGACACCACAGTCAAGGTGTGCAACGCTTCTGAAAAGATGCTGTCCGTTTCTTCCATCGTCCAGCTCGACACCGGATTCATCAACGACGAGAACTACATCATCACCCGGAGAAACTCCTACCTTTTCGGAAAAAGCGTGGAGCAGCTCAACTGTTTCTGGGGCATCGCCCTTGACAACATTCCTCCCGGCAAATGGGGTTCGGTGCAGATCTCAGGCATCGCCGTGGTCGATCCGCCCCGGGGGGAATATGAGTCGCTCCGCACCACCCCCTACGGCAAAGAACCTGTGCGGAACAACTTCGTTTTTGCCGGAACCGACGGCGCACTGCACTTCGGGACCCGGGGTGAAGCGCAGGTCCTCAGCTACTGTCCGGGGAACCGGAAAGCCATCATCCGTCTGGGGGTCAGCTCGCCCCGTTACACCGGCATGTTCGCCGTCCTCGAAAACGGCGACGGAACACTGACCGTCAAAGGGGGCGAGACCGATCTTGTTTCCTCAGATGTCTATCAGTACTTCGGAGGAGCTTTCATCGGCGACACGCAGCTTCCGGCGGAAAACCGGGGAAGTGTGATCTGTCTTGTGGCAAAGTACAAAAATTTATCATGGCAGCTTTCGGTGGAGCAGTTCAAAGACTCCACAAGAGATATCTACATCCCCGGCGAACAGATCTTCATTGAGCTTGCCCGCTATTACGGCGTGGATGAATGGGGATACCTGAGGGATTTCCAACAGCTCTGGCAGGGGGGAATGGTGAGATTCAAAGAGAGGTACTTTGTGGAATGAACAGCGTGTGGCATGAAATGGGGATGCGTGAAGAGCAATTCAAAGGTGTCATCCCTGAAAAGTTTCTTGAAAAATGCTTTGCCTTTTTTTCCTCTCTCAGAAATCAGTGCCGCAAAGACCTTGATCCTTATTACACGCCCCCCTCGTGGGAGCGGTACATGAACTTTTACGGCAAAGACAAGTTTCTGGGCACACGAACCTATTCCAACGACGCCTATAACGACTACTGGTCCTATTTCACCTATTTCAGTTCATCCCCCCGGAACGGCAACAAAGTTCCCGTGGGTTCCCCCGTGCCGGAGGAGCTTTGGCAAAGCGATCAGCCCCGCTGGGAAAAGACCGACTTTTCCGAAAAGGAGCTGCTTCAGGAGGAAATTTCCCCCCACCCCCTGAACAACAACCGGAGCGGCGGGGGATTTGCCGCTTCTCTCAACTGGCACAGACAGCGTTACCGTCTGATCCAAAAAATGCGCTACTGCATCGTTCCGCTGCAAATCAGCTATCAGGAGTATTACAGCCGTAACTGGTACAATATGAGCGGCGGCTTTGTGGACAGTTCCAGTTTCAGCTGGGATCATATTTACAAATTGCGTGTGCAGTTTCCTGAATACTGGTGCCTTGCAGGAACATCTCTCAGGATAGGGGTTTACGCCGAAAAAGTTTACGGCACACGGCTCCCTCTTTCGGGAAGTTTCATGCACCAAGGCAGCTCTTTTACCACCGATCCGCCCCCAGCCGGAAAAAGCTGGCAGGGGAGTTCACTTTTGCGGGTGTACGGCATGGCGGATTTGAGTACCCATCCCGATTTTTCACACTACTTCGAGATCAATACAGAAAAGGAGGAGTTTTGATCATGCAGAATGTAACAGTCTATTTACAACTGGACGGCATCAAAGGTGAACGCGTCGATGCCGAGGGCAACCCCTTGAATTCAAGGATGCCCGAAATCACAAGAGGCATGGATTCCGTGCTGGAGCTGCGGCTCAGAGACGGCTCAGGGACCCCATGGCAGGAACTTCAGACCTTTGAGGCGTGGGAGTTCTACGCAGGGGGCGACTGGGACCCCGCAACCCCCGTCATGCTGGGGGTGACGGAAGATATTTCCGCCGCTGATGATACGGTTTTCATCCCCTTGAGCAATGTGAACACCGCCGAACTTGCCGATGCCCTGGGGGGCGCAGAAAAAATCGCGCTCCACGCCGAACTTCTGGGCTTCGAGGGGGGAAAGGAAGCTCCCGCACTGGTAGTGCAGTTCGATATCACGGTCCGCAACCGTGTGGCACTTTCAGGCACGGAACTCCCCGCCGAACTCCCGGTCAGCTATCTGACGGCGGGGGCGGTCAAATCCCTTGTCATTGAGGAAACCCGTTCTGCCATGCCTCAAATCACCCCTCACGGCACATGGCAGATCAACGGCGTTGACACCGGTTCTTCAACAACAGGCGCACAGGGGGAAAAAGGCGACACAGGCGACACAGGTCCGCAGGGGGAAAAGGGCGACAAAGGCGATAAAGGAGACACCGGAGCGGTCGGTCCGCAAGGAGAAACAGGTCCCGCAGGTCCGCAGGGCGAAAAGGGCGACAAAGGGGACAAAGGAGACACCGGAGCGGTCGGTCCGCAGGGCGAAACAGGTCCCGCAGGTCCGCAGGGTGAGAAGGGCGACAAAGGCGATAAAGGAGACACCGGAGCGGTCGGTCCCCAGGGCGAAACAGGTCCCGCAGGTCCGCAGGGCGAAAAGGGCGACAAAGGGGACAAAGGCGACACCGGGAACACAGGTCCGCAGGGCGAGAAAGGGGACACCGGAGACACTGGTCCTCAAGGTGAAAAGGGCGACAAAGGTGACAAAGGCGACACCGGAGCGGTCGGTCCGCAAGGAGAAACAGGTCCCCGGGGCGAAAAAGGGGAAACCGGTCCTCAAGGTCCTCAGGGGGAACGGGGTGAAGCCTTTACCTTTGACATGACGGGCTTGCTTGCGGAGCGTTCCAATTACGATGATGAACCCCGTGGCTTCGCCTTTCTTGCAAGTGACAACGGCAGTGTTTACATCAAACTTTCCGACCTTTCAGGCGCATGGTCCGACCCTATCCCTTTCAAGGGCGAAAAGGGGGAAAAAGGCGACAAAGGCGACAAAGGCGACACCGGGGCTGTCGGTCCGCAGGGCGAAAAGGGGGAAAAAGGCGACAAAGGCGACAAGCCTGTCAAAGGTGTGGACTACTGGACCGCTGAAGATATTGACGCCATCAAAAACGAAATGTTGAATCAGGAGTGGTAACTATGGGATATAATGAATCAATGACCCGTCTTGCCGATGCGGTCCGCGCCAAGTCCGGCGCAACAGGCAAACTGACCGTCGCCCGGATGACCGAAGCGGTCAACACGATCACTTCAGGGGGCGGAGGCGGCGGAACTGCGGAGTTCTATAAGTGCGTCTCTGTGGATAAAAACAACAACACATGGAGCGGATACAAAGCGGTGCTTTCCTCCGGGGTCTACACCTTTGAGAACTCTGTGACAGAGGGACTCACCTACGGAACCGGCTTCACCCCGAAAGTCAATGAAGTGTACTCAATCGATGCCCTTATACATGTCAAAAACCTTTACGACGGTTCCGACCCTGCCATATTGCTTGAGGTGAGTTTCGCCAACTCCAACAGGACCCCCGCCAAAGGCAGAATCGACATAACTGGTGAATACGAAGCCAACAGTGACGGACTCTTCTTTTATGGCGGGGATATCGGAACAGATGTGGCTCTCGAAGATATCGCAGATGAGTTCACCATTTACTGCGAAGTCAAAACGAATAACGAAGACCGTATTGCCCTCTTTGCCGCAAATGATGATGACCAGAAAATCGGTATCGACACCAACGGCGGAACATGGAACATCTGGGCTGGTAATTATGGTTGGGACATTCTCGAAGCTGACTCAGGCTTTGAGCCGGATGAGTACAGCAGCTCCGGTCGAAGCGAATCCTATGTCAGATACGGTGAGTTCCAGAAAATTGTTTTCACCCACTCAGGGGACAACTGGGACTTGTATGTTGACGGTGTCAATGTCCTGCACCGCATCCGTGACGGGAGGATCCGTACAGGAGGTACTTTGAGATTCAACCGTTGGGGGCATGGCGGATTTACGGGTTATGATACGACCTATAAGACCATTCTTGTACTTCAACGCGCCCTCACCGCAGATGAAGTGGCAACATTATAAGGAGCAGATTTCATGTACACACTTGAAGAGATCGCCGCATTGCGGCAGAAATGTATCGAACTTCAACTTGACGGGCGGGAAATTCTTGAAAAATACAGTGACACCGGACTTCAAACCATCTGCAACGGCATCGGTCCGGAAGGAGCAGGAGTGTTTTTAAGGCGTTTTCTGAATAAACTCCACCCCGCCATCGAACCTGCGGCAATGATCCACGACGTTGAATTTTTTGAGTCCGACGGCTCTGAAGAAAAGTTCACCGCCGCCAACGACCGTTTCGTAAAAAACGGATGTAAAGGCGCATTCCGCTATCCGTGGTATGATTTCCGCCGTTATATCGTCTGTTTTCAAGCCCGCCGTCTGGGGGCGTTCTGCCGTCATTTCGGCACTTTCAGCTGGCAGCTGGGCGCCCTGCGCGCCGGAAAAAGGAGCGTGTGAACCATGGAACATCTGGATGCTCTGGCAAAAATCCTTGCCGTGACCGGAAGTTTTCTGATCGGTATGCGCTGGGTCGTGAAACGCATCGAGTCCGGTCAGGAAAAACTCCGCAAAGGCCAGCAGAAACTGAGGAAAGAACTCCAACAGAAAGTGGACTACGACCACTGCCGCTCATTCCGCACCGGCCATAAAACGCTCCGCCGTGCCGGATAAAACAAAATACTTCCCACACCCCCCGGCGTTTTTACAGCGTGGTGCAACGCAAACTTGTCCGACTTGTCCGACTTGTCCGACAATGTGTTGCACCACGCAATTTTTTTTATGGCTATGTTCCCGACATGGGTAGATTTCTATTTTCTTAAAACTTTTAAGCGGCACAATACTTTTGCAAATTGCAAAAGTGTTGTGCTGAAAAAGGTTTGGGAAAAGGGGGTGGGGTTTGGGGCGGGGGAAAAAGACCTTTCCTCAAAAGGGCTTTTCCACCGCCCCAACTCCCTCAACCTCTTTTGTCGACCTTTATCAGGAACAGCGCCTTTTTTATTTGCTTTGCAGATTGATGTAGCGTTCTGCGGCGGCGCGCCAGTCGAGGTTTTCAAACTCTTTGAGTTCGGGGGCGTACTCAATGGCGATAGCGATCATTTTCTGTCCCATGGCACGGTTGCGGGGGGAATAGAGCATGATCTTGCCGGTGAGGAAGAGTTTTTCGGGGTCCCGCAGAATAAAGGTTTTAAGTCTTGCGCCCCGGTTTTCTTCCAGTTCCGCCACCAGTTCTTCGGGCGTTTCCTCCTCAAGACCGACGGCGGCGCGGGCGATGGCTTCAAAGTAGTTGTACTCGGCGCGCCTCAGTGAAATGAGGATAAACAGCACGATGACCACAATGACCGCCACGCCGATAACGGTGACGGTGGCGGGGAGATTTTTCAATCCTGTTCCGTCGACCCAGCCCATGAGCAGAGCGATGACGGGAATGGTCAGACCGGCAAAGACGAGAAAACCACGGTAATCCGAACAGTGATACCGGCAACGCCAGAGTTGTCTTCTGGGAACAGCTTTCATACGATAAAAAATCCTTTATTTCTCAAAAAGTTCCTGAGCAAAGCGGGGGAGCATGAAAGCGCCCCGGTGGATCTCAGGGGTGTAGTAACGCAGCTCATTTTTCAGAGCGCCTTCGGGGAACCGTTTCGGCTCGCGGACATCCCCCGCTTCAGTTGCAAGACAGCATCCGATAACGCCTGTGGGATAGGTGGGAACATTGATCTGGGCAAAGCCGGAACTTTTGAAAAGTTCTCCGGCAAAGCGGACCACCCGCTGGGCGATCTCAGGGAGCAGATAATAGGACTCCGCCTGAGTTCCGATGATGCCGCCCTCACGCAGAGAACGCTTCAAATCGGCGTAAAACGCCCTGCCGAAAAGGGGTTCGCCGGGACCTGCGGGGTCGGTGGAGTCCACGATGATGATATCGTAAAATCCGGGCCGTTCCCTGACGAACTGCGCGCCGTCCCCGATATGGAGCGTCACTCTGGGGTCGTCGTAGCCGCATGCGGTCTCAGGGAGAAACTTTTTGGCGGCATCAATGACTTCGCCGTCGATCTCGCAGATGTGGATCTCTTTGAGTTCAGGATGTTTCCCCAATTCCCGCAGCACGCCTCCGTCGCCGCCGCCGATGACCAGCGCCCTTTCGGGCAGACGGGAACAGGCGTAAAAAGGCATGTGCGCCATCATTTCATGGTAGGCGAACTCATCATAAGAGGTGAGCTGCACGATACCGTCCAGCATGAGCAGTTTGCCCAGATTGACGGTTTCAAAGATCTCGATGTGCTGAAATTGGCTTTGGATATCGCAGAGCTGTTCTTTGACCTTGACGGTAAGTCCCCAGCCTGCATTGACTTCACTGACCCAGCGTTCCATAAGTGTTGTATCTTCCTTGTATTACTGAATGACGGCGGCGGTAAAATCGGCAAATGAGAAGAATTCATGGTCGAACTTCTCATCCCGTTCCTCGCCGTATCCCCAGCGGGCCATGGCTCTGACAAATCCAGCTCCCCTTCCGGCGCCCAGATCGGTGTAATGATCTCCCAGCATCCAGCAGTTTTCAGCGGGTGTCCCCCACTGTTTCTGAAACGCCAGAAGTGCCGCCGGATCGGGTTTCAGGGGGAATCCTGAATCCCCGCCCCAGATCTCATCGAAAAAGTGATGGACCTTGAGCCGTTCCAATATTCCCCGGGCATGGGGAGTCGGCTTGTTGGTCACCACCGCCAAATGGAAGCCTTTTGCCTTCATGGTTTCAAGTCCCTCTTCCACACCGGGATAAAGGGCGGTCGTGACAACGAGGTTGTCGGAGTAAAACTGTCTCTGGCGTTTCACCGCCTCATCGACGGGGAGTCCCGTTCCGGCGATGGCACGGGTGCAGAGTGCGACGACACCGTTTCCGGTCATGGCGGCGGCCTCTTTTTCGGGGAGCCGCTCCAAGCCGAAACTTTCTCTCATAAGGTTGACAGCGTTGACGATATCCCCCATGGAGTCGATCAGAGTGCCGTCAAGATCAAAGGTTACAAGTTTTGACATAGTTCAGATCCAGTGCGCCAGAAGTTCTTCCCGGTCGTAAATTGAAAAATACGCAGGAGGAATATCCAGAATGGTGAAAGCGCCTCTTCTGCCTTCGGCAAAAAGTCTTGCGGCGGCACGGGCGTGGGCGACGAGGACACTTGCCGTGGCTTCAGGATTGCTGCCCCAGACGCAGCGGTATTCAATGGAGGCGGAGTTGCCCTCGCCTGTGACACCTGCTGCGGCGACAGTTCCGTCGTGGGGGAATCCCTTGTACTTTTCGTTCAGCTCTTCCTGAGAGATGAAGTTGACCACGGTCTTGTAGGGGGCGAAATAGCCGGGCATCTCTTTGATGCTCTTTTCGATAGCGGCTTTATCGGCATCGGGAGCTGCGACGACGAAACACTCTCTGGTGTGCATATCGCCGGGCTCAAAGGCGGGATTTTCCCCTCTGCGGACCTTTTCAAGGGCTTCGGGGACGGCGTGGGTGAACTGACGGGCATCAAGTACACCTGGAATGGTGCGCAGTGCGTCGGAGTGTCCCATGCTCAAGCCCCCTTTGGGACCCAGTCCGTAAAAACCGTAGGCACGGCTGCCGGGGAGGAATGCGCCCCCCAGAGTCCTTTCAAGGGAAAAGATACCGGGATCCCAGCCGGTGGAAATGATGGAAACATGGCATCCCTTTTTGGCGGCATCGTCCATGGCGTGGAAATATTCAGGAACCCGGCTGTGGTTGTCGAAACTGTCAACGGTGCTGATGTACTGCGCCATGCGGGGACCCTGAACAGGCAGGTCGTTCTTGGAGCCGCCGCAGAGGATCGCCACATCGGCTTTGAGGGAAAGAAATCCCGCCACATCGTCATAGCTCAGCACGGGAACATCGGTCACTTCTTTGCGGACACGTTCAGGGGAACGGCTGATGACACCTGCAAGTTCCATGTCGGGATTGCGTTTCAAAGCTGCAACGACGCCGCGGCCCACATTGCCGAAACCGACGATCAGGATACGGTATTTTTTCATAAAAAGCCTCCTCGGGATAAAAAAGGGTTTGTATTATCATACAAGATAGCATTATTTCCCCTTTTTGTCAACCGGAAAAGCCGATTTTTGAACCTCTTTTTTCCCCTTTGGAGCGCCGGAAAAAAATTTTCCCGATATTTTGCATTCAGGTGTGGAAAAATCATCATTCCGCATATAAATTATGCAACAGTCAAATTTCAACAACCAACCACAACCCACAGGGAGCTTTGTCATGCTTTATTTTCTTTCCCGTTTCAGCGAAATTTTCGGTCCTTTGCGCCTTTTTGAATATGTGACATTCCGTGCGGGGGGCGCCGCCGTGACCGCATTTCTGCTGACGGTGATCCTGGGAGGAGCAACGGCACGGCTTTTGAAGTCGCTCCACGCTCAGGCGGCGGACCGCTTTGAGGGCTTGATCCCCCCTGAACTCATCGACAAAGCCAAAAACAAGACCCCCTGCATGGGAGGCGTTCTGGTGGTTGGTGCCATTGTTCTGAGCGCCCTGCTCTGGTGTGTGCCGGGGCGCATTGCCTCGATCCTGATTTGCGGAACCATTCTTTTTGCCGCCGTGGGCTTTGCCGACGACTACCTCAAGGTGGTGTTCCGCAACCGTGACGGGATGCCCTCACGGTGGAAATTCCTCATTACCGCCATCATCGCCGCCGGAGCCATCGTGCTGCTCAACGCCACGCCGGGGGTGGGCGGCATGATGAGTCAGTTCATCGTTCCCTTTGTCAAGACGCCTCTTAATCTGGGAGTCGGCATCTGCGGGGTCATTGCGGTTTTCACCATTCTCGGCTCCTGTCATGCGGTGAATTTGACCGACGGCAAAGACGGACTGGCTTCGGGCTGCACCATTTTCTGTATGATCACCTACGCCATATTGACCTATCTCATGGGACACCGTGTCTTTGCGGACTATCTGAACATCCCTCATTTGCTGGGTATTCAGGAGGCGGTGATTTTCGCCTCAGCCACGGGGGGCGCCTGTCTGGGGTTCCTCTGGCACAACTGCCACCCGGCATCCATGTTCATGGGGGACACCGGAAGTCTCGCTCTGGGAGGCATCGTGGGTATGATGGCGGTCCTCGCCCGTCAGGAGCTGCTTCTGGTGCTTGTGGGGGGAATTTTCGTCATCGAAGCTCTTTCAGTCATATTGCAGGTGGCTTCCGTCAAGCTCACGGGCAAGCGTATTTTCTACTGCTCCCCCTTCCACCACCACTTTGAACATCTGGGCTGGACCGAAACCCAGATCGTGGTCCGCTTCTGGATCATCGCCGGCATCCTCGCCCTCTCAGCCCTCGCCACATTGAAACTGCGCTGACCCGGATTCCCCGGAACAAAAAACGGCTGCCGCCGCAGGAACACAACCCCTTGCAGCAGCAGCCTTTTTTTTGCTTATCAAATCAGCGTCTGCGCTTGATTTTGGCGTAACGCTTCAACAGGGGTCTGAGGCGGGGGGAAATCATCTTTTCAATGGTGATACCTTTCTCATTCTTCCAGTTGCGGCAGACGGTATAAGCACCTGCTTTCAAAGCAGCTTCAATGATTTCATCATCCTGGCGGCTTCTTATGAGCAGAGCAAGGAGGGGTTCTTTTTCCTTGACAAAGACCCGGAAGAGTACACTGTCGGTCCCTGACTTCAGATAATTCTGAAGCAGTTCAGGCGAAAGAGGCATGGCAAAACATATAAGAGCGAAGTATTTCGTCAGGATCTCCGCAGGGCACTTTGCCAAGACTTTGTATTTGTTCTCGTCTGAAATGATCCCTTTTTCCCGGGAAACCAGAACAAAGCGTTCCCATTGCGCCTCTTTCATGCGGCTCAAAAAGGGGAGGACCGCAGAAACAAATTCATCAGGGCGGGGATGTCTGAAAATATATTCGACAATAATGCCGTGGCGGATGGAGCTCCGGGAAAATGAAGCCCCGGGATCAGCCCCTTTCTCAAGCAGAAGAAGAACGATTTTTGTGGCGTCTTTCTGTTTGGATGTATAAGGCACTTCCTCTCCGGAAGTTCTGTTGAATTGCTCTCTCATGATGCCCAGAGGATGATTCCCCCTGCCATCCCTCAAATTGGGATCGGCACCGTTGTCAAGAAGCAGTTTCACCCTTTCAAGATCAACAGCATAACAGGCAGCAGAAAGAAGAGATACGCCATTGGGGAATTTCATATTGGCAGGGATCGTGCCTGATTTCAACAGTTTTTCAACGTTCCCCCACTCTTTCCGCTCCCAGCTCTTTTTGAAATCCGCCCGGATCTCTTCAATTGTTTTCGGGGCAGCCGGAACAACCGGAACAGTTGGAGCAGTTGAGGCAGCTGTCGGCTTCACGGTCGCTTTGTGCGTATCCCGGGGCAGTTTCAGCATTATCCCGTCGGGGAGCCGTTTTTCAGAGAGGATGAGGAGCTGTTTTTCAGCATCCTTGCGGGGGAGAAACTTCAAAGGCTCTCCGGCAAAGGCGAAGAAGTCGATTTTCCCCTGCAGTTTGAATATTGCTTCTGAGATGATGCGGCGGTTCTCCCGGGGGAAAAGGTAGGAACCCAGGAGAAGATCGCCTGAAACAAGGTCGATCCTCCCCTCACGGGTGTTGACGGAAAAGGTCAGGTTCATCCACTTGAAAGGAGGAACTGTGATCCGGGTGTCCGTGTAATAACCGTTGTAAAAAAGCCTGAGGGTGCCGTTGAGGAGAAACACTTCCAGACCGTTTGCCCCGAAGATTTCGGCAAATTCATTTTTAGTGATTTGAAAGTTCAGAAAGGCACTCCACCCCTCAACGCCCGGCAGAGTCTGCCAGCGGGGGGGATTTCCGCTTTTGGTCATATCCAGCATCCCGTCGCGGAACATACCGGAATGGACCCCTTTGAACTGTGCGGGGAACTCCTTGAAACTGAACTCGTTGAGGGAACTCCCTTCCGGCAGCTTTTCAACATTTATCACGGCGTACCGTTTTCCCTTTGCCGTCAAGTTGGGTTGAAGCTCTTTTTCAGGGGCGGCAACAAGGGGATGTGCGCTCTGGATCCGCCTGTAAAAAAGATCGCTCCGTGTGGAACTCAGGGAGACTTGGGAGGGCGGCTGCGGAGAGGACTCCTGCGAACGCAGTGCGCTCATGGGGTCCTTCCCCTCTTTGAACGTGGTCAGAAGTCCTTTCATAAACTCAACATAACCGGTCCCCATGGTGTCGTTGGCACGGTTGAGGACATAAAGGACATTCACTGCCGCAACAGCTGCGATAACAAGTCCGACGACCGTTTTCAGAATGAAGCGGAAAGGTGAAAAACGCTTTTTTTCCTCTTTCTTTGAAGCAAAGATCGTCGTCCCGATAGCGGTGATGGCACGCCGCAGTTTGCGGACAGGCCGGGAAAGGGAGCTGCCCCGTTCCACTTTGCCGATACCTTCCATAAGTTCCGTCATATTCTGGAAACGCTCGGCAGGCTTCTTTTTCATCATCTTTTCCACAAGGGCGATGAAGTCATCTGAGAGGTCGGGACGGTAGTTCCTCAGGGGTTCGGGATCCTTCTGCATGGTGTTGAGGATCGTCGCAACAGGGGTCTCGCCGGTAAAGGGGAGATGTCCGGAAGCGGCATGGTAGATGGAGGCCCCCAGAGAGAAGATATCGCTCCGCACATCCACAAGGTGCGCGGAACTGCACTGTTCGGGCGAGGCGTAACCGGGGGTACCGATGGTGGATTGTTCCATGGTCAAGGTCATATCCCCTGCCTGATGATTGCTTTCGGTCTTGGCGATACCCAGGTCCATGAGTTTGTAAACACCGTCGTTGGTGTACATGATGTTGGAAGGCTTGATATCACGGTGGACCACCTTTGCCTCTTCAAGGACCTTGAGGGCATTTGCCATAACGTTCAGGATATCAAGGAGTTCATTTTCTGAAAGCTCATTTTCGTTGATGATATCGTGAAGTGTTCTGCCCTCAACATATTCCATGGCGAGGAAAAGATATCCGGTCTTGAAGTCGCTTCCGGCGTCGAAAACCTTGACGATATTGGGATGATTCAGACTGTGGGTGAGTTTGGCTTCACGGACAAAGCGTTTAATAAAAACGGGGTTGTCATCCTGTTCAAGGGTGCGCTGCATGAGTTTGAGGGCGCACCTCTGTTTCAAAAGCAGATGTTCGGCGAGATAGACTTCAGCCATACCGCCCCTGCCCAGGAGCTTGATGATCCGGAACTTATCAAAAAAGTCCCCGTCTTTGAGCATCCGTTTTTTTTCAGGAGCGGGCGCATTGCCCCCGGCAAGGGTGTTCCCATCCTGACTCAAATCGGTCAGGCGGTCATTGTGGATCACAGCGCCGCACTTGGGGCAGCAGTTGTCCTCTTCGTTGAGAATGGAGACAGGGACTTTGATCTTGACATGGCACTCATGGCAGATGAGCAGAGCCTCAAAGTCGCCGGCGGGAGAGTCTGCGCCGCACTCAGGACAAGTTATAGTTGCAGGGAACTCCACCCCCTCGTGTTCAAAGTGAAACCTGTGTCCGCACTGAGGACAATCAAGAATATGCTCAAACATCAGAAGATCCCCCCTGCTGATGATGAATTAAAAGTTGCTTAAAAGAGCGTTGATTTCTGCCACAAGTTCTTCGTAAGAAGCGTGACGGTCTTCGGGTTTGCGCGCCATCATGCGGCAGATCATATTCCGGCATCCCTCGGAGCAGCTGTCGTTGAAACTTTCGACCGGGGGCGGTGAAAAGGCAAGGGTCTCTTTGTACATATTCATCATGTTCGAATCTTTGTGGAACTTTCTTCCCGTCAAAAGGAAGAACAACGTTGCCCCCAGAGAGTAGATGTCTGTACGGAAATCGGCGTTTTTGAAGTCGGTGAACTGTTCGGGACTCATATACCCCGGCGTTCCCAATGAGGCGCTCGCCATGGTGATCATGCTGGTCTCGCTGCAGTTGTCGCACTGTTTGGAAAGTCCGAAATCCAGCAGTTTGACCTGGGATTCCTCGTTGATCATGATGTTTTCAGGCTTGATATCCCGGTGGATAATGGAAAATCCGTTCCAGATATCCTGCAAGGCGCGGGCGACTTCGTAGGCGATGATGAGGACGTTGTATTCGTCAAACTGGCAGTCACGGGTCATATCTTTGAGGGTCTGACCGTTGACGTATTCCATGACGATATAGGTATCGTCTCCGATTTCCCAGTAGTCGATGATCTTGGCGACACGCTTGTTCTGGGCGACGGAGGAAAGGATGTCCGCTTCACGGCGGAACCGCTTCTGACCTGTCACCGTGGGGTGGGTCAGGACTTTAAGCACGTAACGCTCCGCCGGGGCGTTCAGGGGGTAGCAGAGAAAGATGGAACCGTTGCCGCCCCCGTTGAGGTAGGAAAGGATACGGTATTTGTGAGCCACAACGCTTCCGGGTTCGATGACAGTTGCCACCTTCTTGGTGTAACGGCAGGCGGGGCAGCGCAGAAGCTCCACATTTTCCCAATCGGGCTGGAGTCCCTGACCGCAAATGGGGCAGACGCCGTAATCGGGCTTATTGCTGCCGGATTCAACGATAACAGTCTTATCAGTGTCAGACATTTTGACCTCTGTATGAAAAATTCCCCATATTTCACAAAAAGGGGAGAAATGGATTCACGAAAAACGCTTCTTTGTGATTAATATAGCATTGAGAAAAGGAATTTTCAAGGGAAAAGAAGCGCAAAAAGGGGGTATTCTCCACTTTTTACGCTTTATCGGGTCTGTCTTGCAAAATTCAGGCGGAAAAACTATTTCCCGCAGGAGCTGCATCTGCCTCTGAAACAGATGTGGACACTGTCGACGGTAAACCCCTCCGGAAGCCGGGGCAGTCCGCTGGTATCCATCTTCCCCCCCTCGGAGAAAAGGTCAAAGACCTCTGAACAGCTGGTACATTTGAAGTGGGCGTGATCTTTGAGATCGGCGTCGAAACGCAGTTCGCCGTCTTCGATGATGACCTCGCTGACAAGTTTTTTGGAAACGAAAAGTTTGAGGGTGTTGTAAACCGTCGTCAGTGAAAGGGTGGGCAGCTGGGGTCTCAGCTCTCTCATGATCCGCTCCGCCGTGGGGTGGATGGGATGCGTTTTCAGAAAACCGTAAACGGCGATCCGCTGGGGCGACGGAGAGATCCCGCTGGCGCGCAATTCGCTGACAAGTTCGGCTTCATTCAGGGTTTTCATGGGGACACCTTCTGATATTATTAAACATTTGAAATGACTACAATTATAAAATAACATCACAAGTTGGGGATTTCAAGTTTTTTCCCGAAAAAAAAGCAAAAAAAACTCCGGAAGTCCTTGAGAACCTCCGGAGCAGGGAGCAAAGGCGGAACGCTTATTTGGCAGCGCGGGGAACGTAAAGCATACCGAAAGAAGCGATGGGGGCGTTGCGGTCGATCCTGGGGTTGAGGCGGATGATCTCGTCAACGGTGGTGTTGTACTTGGCGGCGAACTCTTCGAGAGAGTTGAAGCCGGTGACTGAAACGAAATCAGTGGAGCTTTCAGCAGGAACAGCTTCGGTGGGGACGGGAGTTACAGCAGGAGCAGCAGCACGTTCGCTGTTTTCCGCAGGAGGCAGAACGGGGGTGGTGCTTTCGACAGCTGCTTCGGGGGGCAGCACAGGATTCTGGGAAGCGGGATTCGCAGACTGGTCCGCAACGGGCTGCTTTTCAACGGATTTTTCCACACGGGTCACTTTTTTGACAGGCACTTTGCGGCTGCCGGCTTTGGCATCATCGCCGGTGGGGATCGTCAGTTTGCGACCGATCTGGAGCTTGGTGGTGTCTTCATCAGAGAGATTGTTGGCGGCCTGAAGCGCTCTGGCACGGATACCGAACTTGCGGGCGATTTTGGGGATGTTGTCTCCTTTGACCATGGTATAGGTCCCGTCAGCGTTGAGCTTGGGGGTCTTTTTACCGCTGCGGGGAGCGGGAGCGGCACTCTTGACGCCCTTTTTGCCCGCAGGAGCAACATATTTGCCGCCGGCAGGAATGGTCAGCTTGGCACCGACACGGAGGAAACGGTCCTTTTCAGGAGTAAGATTATTTGCCTGACGCAGAGCGTTGATGGAAACTTTGTGACGGTAGGCGATACGGCCCAGAGTGTCACCTTTTTTCACGATGTAGACACCGCCTTTTCCGGCGGATTTGGGAGCGGCTTTGGAAGCCTTTTTGCCGCGGCGGCGGGGTGCGGCATTGTCGTCGATGCCCTCATCGCCGTAAGCGCCTTCCATGGGGCGGTATCCGGGGGCGGCTTTACTGCCTTTCTGAGGTGCGAACCCCTGATTGGCTTTCCCCTCATTTTCCACGGGGGTCATGGGCTGGACCTTCTCAGGCTGGACAGCCACGGGATCTTCTTTGGGCTGAGGGAAATGGCGATCGTCCATCACCTTGTCGCTTTTACAGCCGGCCAGGGCGATCAAACCTGCCGCCATCAGCATCGTCGTTGTTGTTTTGTTCATCTTTTCTCCCAATTTATAAAAGTTTCTGCCGTTTTACGGCTGTTAAAAACATCTCCGAAGGCAAAATTTCTGCCTTATGCGTAATATATCAGTTCTTTGGCGAAAATCAAAGGAGATTTCATTATTTTTTCAACTTTTTTTCGTCCTTGAGCTGCGGTGTTTTATTTTCTTTGGGGTAACTCATAACGACTTCCCCCTTTTTGACGTATCTGTAGGTTTCCCGCGCGACCTTTTCGATCTCGGCAGGTGAGTTCATAAGCCGCTTATGGCGGGTCAGCTGCTGCTGACGCTCCAGTTTTGCGGCGTTGAGGAGTGCTTTCTGCCGATCCTCTTCCGCCCGGATATTTCTGTAATTCCGCCAGGCGGGAAGGATCAGCACCAGTGTCGTCACCACCCACAGGATGAGGCAGATACACAGGATGACGTTCAGGATCCTGCTTTTATGTTCAGGATTGCTGCTCATCAATAGGTATCCCTCAAGGTGTAGAGAAATTCCACATTGCGCTTGACCTTCTTCAGCCGGTTGAGGAGCATTTCCATGGCCTCGGCGGGCATGACATCGTTGAAAAATTTCCGCAGGACCCAGACTTTCTGAAGCTCTTCGGGGTGGAGCAGAAGCTCCTCTTTACGGGTTCCGGAAGCCTGAACGTTGATGGCAGGGTAGATACGGCGGTCGGAAACGCTCCGGTCGAGGTGCAGTTCCATGTTGCCGGTTCCCTTGAATTCTTCAAAGATCACATCATCCATGCGGCTGCCCGTGTCGATGAGGGCGGTTGCGATGATGGTGAGACTGCCGTGGCCCTGAATGTTCCGGGCGGCACCGAAAAAGTGTTTGGGCTTGTGGAGTGCGGCGGCATCCACACCGCCGGTGAGGATCTTGCCGCTGTGGGGCTGGAGCGTATTGTAAGCCCGTGCCAGTCGGGTGATACTGTCAAGGAGGATCACCACATCTTTGCCGTACTCCACCTGGCGTTTGGCTTTTTCGATGACCATTTCAGCCACCTGGGCATGGCGTTCCGGGGGTTCGTCAAAGGTGGAGCTGACCACTTCGCAGTCGATGACCCGCTTCATATCGGTCACCTCTTCGGGACGCTCGTCGATGAGCAGGATGATGAGCTGGACCTCAGGATTGTTCTTGCGGATGCTCTGGGCGACCTTCTGCAGCAAAACGGTCTTACCGGTCCGGGGGGGAGCCACGATCAATCCGCGCTGACCTTTGCCGATGGGGGTGACAAGATCGACCACACGGGTGGAATATTCATCAGGATTGTTTTCAAGGACCAGCCGTTCCGTGGGGAAATAGGGTTCAAGGCTGGTGAAAGGGATGATATTCTTCTTTTTCTCGGGGGCGTCGTGGTTGATGGACTCCACCTTGAGCATGGCGAAAAACCGTTCCTTTTCACGGGGGGTGCGGATCTGACCTGCCACAAAGTCTCCGGTTTTCAGGGAGAAGCGTTTGACCTGGGAGGTGCTGACATAGATATCCTCGGAACTGGGCATGTAGCTGTATTCAGGGGAGCGGAGGAATCCGAATCCTTCGGGCAGCACTTCCAGATAGCCGCTGCCGTAAAGGAGTCCGTTTTTCTCGGCGTTGGCTCTGAGGATCTCAAAGATCAAGGCGGACTTTTCAAGGGCGCCGATACCTTCGATGCCCAGTTCCGTTCCCATGGCGGTCAGTTCGTCCATGGATTTCCCCTGGAGTTCAGCGATGTTCAAGCTGGGCGCCGTGGGGTCACGGATGATCGCTTCAGGGGGGATCTCACGGTATTCCCGGTAGTCCCCTTTTTCGCAGGAACGCTCCTGAAAGCGGTAATCGTTGCGGTACTCATTCTGTTCACGGTATTCCCTTTCACGGTACTCCCGTTCACGGTAGTCCCGGTAATCCTGCCGGTCCTGATACTCCTGCCGTTCATAACGGTCGGTACGGTCGGCACGGTTGTTCCGGTTATTTCTGTCGTTGCGGTCATTGCGGTCGTTCCGGTTGTTCCGGTCGTTGAAGTCACGGTTCTTCTTGCGGTCGTTCCGGTTGTTCCGGTCGTTGAAGTCACGGTTCTTTTTGCGGTCACGGAAATTTTCGTCACGCCGGTTTTCAGACCGCTTCTCTTCGCCGTTTTCATTCCCTGCGGGAGCTTGTTCAGAAGAAGCAGGTGCGGTATTCTCTCCCTCAGAAGCGGGAGCAGGTGCGCTCTCAGGAGCCGTTTTTTCAACTTCTGCCTGTGCCTGAGGTGCGGGAGCTGTTTTTTCTGCGCCAAGTGCCTGTGCAGGAGCGGCGGCAGGGGGCTCCCCCTCTGCAACGGG